>JAFKGG010000467.1 GCA_017307915.1 Burkholderiales bacterium
CTTCCAGGCGCCGGCGGCCATGCCGTCCTGCAACTGGTCCCGGAACCCATAGGCGCCGCTGGCCTGGTAGAAAGCCGAACGCGCCCACAGCCGACAGGCGATGGTCTGGTACAGCAACCAGCCATTGAGCATGATATCCATGGAGCGATCGGGCGTCTTGACATGAACGGCGCCGAGCGTGCGTACCCAGTAGGCGGTGACGTCTGCCTGCACGGCATCCAGGTCCGCCGCGCGATAGCGGGCGATCAACGCCTTGCTCGCTTCTTCGCAGGCGCCCTGGCCCAATAGCATGGCCACCTCGATCGACTCACCTGCCTCCAATTCCACGACGCATTGCAGCGCCGCACACGGATCCAGCCCGGCCCCCGTGGCGCCGGAAAGCGGCTCATCCCGGAGCAAGGCCGCAGGCGCCCCCAAAGCGCCATGGCGCCCCAGGAACTCGGCGCGATCACCGGTCCAGGCCGTCTGCCGGCCTCCCAGGTCGGCAAAGGCCACCCGTCCGGGAAAGCCGACGCCCCAGGGTCTGCGAGCCAGCATCGCACCGCTGGTCGCGTCGATGGCTGTCACGATGAAGGGGGCCGACGCTTCCCGCGACGTGCCAAGCACCCATTCCGCATAGGCCGTCACCGCCAGGCGGCGCGTTCGGCCCGATCGATTGCGCAAGGTCAGACGCGAAATCTTCAACGGATCGTCCAGCGGCACGTACTGCAGCAGATCAAGCGCGATGCCGTTCGCCTCATGCGTGAAGCGGCTGTAGCCCCAGCCATGCCGCGCCTCGTAGTCCCCCATGCCGCGCACAGGCTGCGCCGTCGGCGACCACAATGCTCCGCTTTCAAGATCTTTCACGAAGAACGCTTCGCCTGACGGATCGCTCACGGGATCGTTCGACCAAGGCGTAAGCTGGTTCTCGCGGCTGTTCTCGCACCAGGTACTAGTGCTGCCTTCGGCGGATACCTGGAATCCGAAGCCGGGATTGGCGATCACGTTGATCCAGGGTTGCGGCGTTTTCTGTTCAGCCGAGAGGCGCACCACATACTCCCGGCCATCGTTCGCGAATCCACCCAGGCCATTGAAGAACTCCAGGTCGCCGGATGGCAAGGGCGGCGCCGAAGCAGGAGCCGTGTGCGGCGGCAAACTCTGCGGCGCGGCCGACGTCGAGTCACCCGCACTTGCCATCTCCAAGAGAGCCAGACGTGCCAACCGATCCGCAATGGGGCCGTGCCGGGCGATGAGCTCGACCCGCGCCGCCGACTGAAGCAAACCGCAGGCCGCCGCCCCGATCAGGTCCGCGCGCAATGCGTGGATCGTTCCTTGAGCGAGACCCTCTTCAAAGCTCGGACCCGACTGGCTGCTGCGCACGGCCGTCTCGATGGCGGCCTGCAAGTCCTGTACATAGGAGGCAGCGTGCTCGTTGAGGATCACCAGATCGACGGCGAGTTGCTTCATGCGCCAGTACTCATGGGCTCGCAGCAGCTGGCGCACCTGCTCGATGTCCTCCATGTCGTCGATGCGCAGCAGAACGATGGGCAGGTCGCCGGACACCCTATGGGTCCAAAGACCGGACTGTGCCCCCGCCCCCCGCTGCACGCGCTCCGGCAAGGCACGCATGCGTCGGTCCGCGTAGATGATCGGTGCCGCCAGGCGCTGGAAATCGGCCGCTTCGTCCGAACCCATGCCCAGGTGGCGCAACTGGACCTGGGCCTGTGTCCACGCCAGCGTGGCGGCCCGCTCGAACGCGCTGCGGTCATGGTGACGATCGATCAGATCCAGCAGTTCGGGCCGGCTCGGGGCGACCACCGTCCAGAATGCAACGGATACTGAGCCTCCCGGCGGGATCAACATACGCTGGCGCAGCGAGAACACCGCATCGAGTACGCAGCCCACGGTGTTCGACAGAGGCTGCCCGTCCTGAATGGCGGCCGCCGACGCCGCATCCCGGCCGCGGCCCAGAAAGCGGGCCCGATCGGACTCGTGCTGCGGTTCGGCCGTGATCTCGCCTTCCACGACGGCGAAGTGCGCGGCCCAGATTGGCGGCTCTTCCAGCGAACGTGGGCGGCGATGGGCGATCAGGGCGCCGAATTCAGGCAGGTACTCCGTCAGCACGAAGAGCTTGGAGAATGCGGGGTGGGCCACGTCGGCGGCTGGTGCAACCAGCGCCAGTTCGGCATACGAGGTGATCTCCATCTCGCGCGCACGCCGGCCACCGTTGGCCAGCGACAGGCGCCGCACTTCGCAGTCATCCTCTCCGGATACCAGCACGTCCAGCGTCATGGTCAGGCTGCCGTTACGATGGACGAAGCTAGCCCTATCCTCGCTGAACAGGACGTCCCCCGGCTGTGCAACGTCTGCCATCGGCTGCGGGCTGGCCGACGAGGTCTGGTTACTGCGCACGTCGCGCAGATAGACGAAAGATCCCCACGCGTCCCGCGTCGCGTCCTCGCGCCAGCGCGTCACCGCCAGACCGCGCCAGCGGCTGTAGCCGCCCCCCGCCGCCGTCAGCATCACGCTGTAGCGCCCATTGGACAGAAGATGCGTGACGGGCGCCGGGCCTGCCGAAACGGTGGACAGGCGCCGCACCGCGGGCTCCTGCACAGGGATGGCCTCGCGGGAGGCCTTCACCTGCTCGATGTGCGGATGCTCAACCACGACATCACGCGGCGTGCGCTCCTGCAAAAGGAGTTCACTAGCCTGGATCATCGGTTCGCGGTGAAAGCGCACGCGCATCTGGCCGTCCAGCAACACGTTCGCCAGCGCCACGATGGTCATGCCCTGATGATGGGCCATGTAGCTGCGCACGATCACTGCCTTCTTGCCGTCAGGGACGCGCGTCGGCGTGAAGTCGATCGCCTCGTAGAAACCATGCCGTCCGAGCCCGCCCCAGGCAACGAGATCGGCATGGTTGCGACAGGCTGCTACGGGATCCACCATCGCCGCCAGACTGGTGGCATAGGGGGCGACCACCCGATCATCGGCCAGGCCGCGTTTGAGCCCGAGGCCAGGTACGCCGAAATTGGCGTACTGATAGGTGAACTCCAGGTCACGGGCGTTGTATGCCGACTCCGACATGCCCCAGGGGATTCCCAGCGAATGCCCATACGCCATCTGCCGCTGCACCACAAGACGGTTGGTCTGTTCGAGCAGGCTGCCGGCGGGCGCCCGCATCACCAGCGATGGCATCAGATACTCGAACATGGAGCCGGACCAGGAGATCAGCGCCGCAGCGCCACCGATCGGCGTGGCGGTGCGGCCAAGCCGAAACCAATGCCGCGTCGGGGCATCGCCTTTGGCGATCGCGAACAAGCTGGCCAGGCGGGCCTCCGAGGCCAGCATGTCGTAGCAATTGGCGTCCAGGCGCTGATCAGCCACCACATAGCCGATGGACAGCAGGCGGCGTTCGGGATCCATGAGAAAGGCGAAGTCCATACCGAGCGCCATCTCGCGCGCCGCATCGGCAAGAGACTGCAAGCGGTCCGCCAACATCTGAGGCGTTTGTTCCCGCCGCCGATCACGCGCATGCGAGGCCGCAGAGCGCCCCAAAGCGTCGATCCAGAACACCAGGTCAGCGGCTTCGTCCTGCCGTGCCGGCCACAGGCTGTGCGCTGCATGGGCTGCTTTTTCTGCCAGGCGCTCCAGCACCGGCGCAATGGCCTCGACACTGCGCGGCCCCTGCAACTGCGCCGCCATGTCGGTCATCAGCATGCTCAGGCGAGCCGACGGTCCACCCCATCCTCCAGGCAACACCGCTGCGGCTTGCAAGGCCAGTTGCAGCGCATCGCCCATGCCATCCCTGGCAGACGCTGATGGCGCTCCATCGCGCCACTCCTCGCAGGCGTTGGCCAGTGCCACCAGATGGCCCGCCAGATTGCCGCTGTCCACGGAAGAGATATAGGGGGGATCGAGCACCCGAAGGTCCGCGGTGCCGTACCAATTGAAGAAGTGGCCCTTGTGCCGCGGCAGGTTGTGCAAGGTGGCCAATGTGGCCTCCAGGCGCTCAACCGTGTCCAGCGTGCCAGTCCAGCCGAAGTCGCGCGCCGCCACGGCGGATAGCAGATAGAGTCCGATGTTGGTCGGCGAAGTGCGGCGCGCCAGCGCCGGCCTCGGATCTTCCTGGAAGTTGTCCGGCGGCAGCATGTTGTCTGCCGGTGTCACGTAGGTTTCGAAATAGCGCCATGTGCGCCGAGCCATCAGGCGAAGGGCCTGTCGGTCCTGCGGCGCAAGCTCATGCTGCCGCGCCATGGAAGGGGGTTTGCTGGACCACAGGGCCAGCGCGGGGGCAGCGAGCCACAGCAGCGCGAATGGCCAGACAAGCAGAGCCGAGGCCCCCGGCACGAAGACCAGCACGCCGATGGCCAATGCCGCGCCCATCGCAGTGCCCGGCAGCATCTGGAGGTAGAAACCCGCCAGATCTGGACGCTCGCGCTTTCCCGATTGCGCGGTGCTCGTCCATTCGAGCAGGTGCCGGTGCGTAACCAGGAGGCGCACTAGCGTACGCCCGATAGCGTCGCCCTTGCGCCATGCCTGATCCGGCAGAAAGGCCAGGGACAGGCCCATCTGCAGAGCGGCCAATCCGAGACCGGCCGTCAGCGCACCTGCTCGGCGGCGCAGCCGGGCACCCGGTCTGCGAGGCCAGAAGTCGAACAGCAATGGCAGCAACGCCGGGAAGGTGAGGCAGGCCAATACAAGCAGCATAGCCAAGGGCGCGGCAGCGGCTGGCAGCAGCCAGGCACAGACCAGGGCCAGCAGCGTGGACGGCGCCAGCAGCGAGCGCCGCAGGTTGTCGAACATTTTCCAGCGGCCGATGGCAGGAATGGCGCGCATGCCATCCTGACGTCCGAACAGCCACGGCAGAAGCTGCCAGTCGCCCCGGGTCCAACGATGCTGGCGTCCGGCCGCAACGTCGTAACGGGCGGGCGCCTGCTCGACCAGTTCGATGTCGGTGGCCAGCCCGGCTCGCGCGAACACCCCCTCGAAGAGATCGTGGCTCAACAAGGTGTTCTCGGGCACCCGGCCGCGCATCGCCGCCTCGAATGCGTCGATATCGTAGATGCCCTTGCCGGTATAGGAGCCCTCGCCGAAAAGATCCTGATAGACGTCCGACACCGCCATTGCGTACGGATCCATACCGGCGGGGCTGGACGATATTCGTTGATACACCGACCCTTCCTGATCCATCGGCAGCGACGGTGTGATGCGCGGCTGGAGAATGGCGTGGCCGCCCACGATGCGCTGCAACGACGCATCGAGACGAGGCTGATTCAGCGGGTGGGCCATCTTCCCGACCAATTTCAATACTGCATCGCGCGGCAGCCGTGTGTCGGCATCCAGCGTCACCACGTAGCGCACACCGTTCGGAACCTCCAGCGGAGTACCGCCGGGCGCCATGAAGCTGGTGTCGGTGGCGCCGCGCAACAATCGATTGAGTTCGTGCAGCTTGCCCCGTTTGCGCTCCCAGCCCATCCAGACGCCTTCGACCGCGTTGAAGATGCGGCGCCGATGCAGCAGCATGAAGCGAGCGCCGGCGGCCGCCGGTCCATGGCGCTGGTTCAGCGCTGCGATGCCCTCGGCAGCGAGGGCCAGCAGAACCTCGTCCGATGCCAGGCATTCGCTCGCGGCATCCAGGCCGTCGGTCAGCAGCGCCAGCACGATATCGCCACCACCACTGGCCAGATAGTGGACCTCCAGCCGCTCGATCTGCTCCAGCAGATCGGCCTTTCCGGTCAACAGCGTCGGCACGGCCACCAGGGTGCGCATCGATCCCGGCACACCATCCGCAAGTTCCAGACCTGGCAGCACCACGGCGCTGAAGCGCCAGACTACCAGTCGATTGACAAACTCTGACGCGATCTCCGATGCGGGCAGCACCATTGCCAGCAGCCACAGCATCACCATGCCGGGATGGCCGGCGACATGGCCACCGCCGGATATGAGCGCCCAAGCTGCGCTCAGGAGAACAATCGTCAACACCATGATTGCATTGACGTAGGTGGCAATGCCTTGCCCTCCTCGCCAGCGCCCGCCTCGCATGCGCACAGACGGCCTGAAGCCAATCGATTGCTCCAGGGCAAGCCGCCCTTCTGCAATCAGGCGGTAACCCGGATCTTCGACCCGTATCCGTTCACGTGCATCGATGCAAGATGCCCCCAACGCTCGGCCGCCCGCCAGCGCCCGCTCTGCGATATCCAGTTCCGAACAGGACGAACCCCGAGCCAGCTCCTCGATCACGCTGCGGTAGCGGTCACGGGTTGGAAAATCCATGGCCGCGAATCCGCTGCCCGCGCGCAACCGCGCATCGACCAGGCTGACGCTCTCGAAAAACTCCCGCCAATCGATGTCCGACATCAGCCGCAGGCTGGTGATCACATTGCGCACCGAGACATTGGAAGCCCCCAGGCGCTGCTGTGCGTGGACCACCACCTCGTCGATGGTGGTGCCCTGCCGTTCAAGCCGCTCCTCCAACCACCCCAGTGCCGGCATGGCTAGTGGATCGCGGTCCCGCAGCCGCTTGGCCAACTGCGCAGCGAAAAGCTCGGACAGCGGCAGCGGCGAGCGCAAGGCAATGTCTTCATCGAGCGCAGTCTGCGCGCCGTCGAAACCGGTCAGACGATTTGCAAGCCTGTCTGCATCCGCGCGAGCCGTGCGGCCTGCCGTGATCTGATCGGCAAGGCGACGCAGGTTCTCGATCAGCACAATGCGCAGCGTGATCGCCACCGCCCACAACTCACCAATGGTCAGCGGCTCGACCTGCTGGTAGGAAGCGATGAATCGTCGCAGGACGTTGATGTCGAGGTGGCTGTCGGTGTGCGCGACGAAGGCCCATGCCAGCCCGAAGACACGTGGATAGCCGGCGAACGGACCCGTGTCCAGCTTGGGCAACTGCCGGTAGTAGTTTGCTGGAAGATCGTCGCGAATTTCACGGATCTGCTTCTCGATCACGTGATAGTTGTCGAGCAGCCATTCGACCGCCGGCATCACGCGCCGCCCGGCATCCAGCTCGACGGCGCTGGCGCGGTAGGCAAGGAGCAGCACCCGCGCGTTGGCGTCCAGCCGCCGGTGCAATGAAGGAACATGCCGGGGCCTTGGCGCCAAAGATTGAGCCGAGGCCAGACTTCTGGCGTGCTGTTCAAGGCGCTCGACCCCAAAGAGCTCATCCCGAACAGGTGCCTTGTCGGTCCAGAAAGGAGGCGCCCTGCAAGGGCCGAAAAGACGAAAAAACAGAGATCTCATGGGTATCCAATCCGACAGTTCTTTGCACAACGGATGACCTGGCACAAGCGACGGCCAGTCCCGTATCTGAATCAGAACCCTAAACAGTTCGTGTCGGCACAACCGCTACGGCAGGCGCAAGTCGAACTCCAAGCGGGATGACCGAGCCGCATCCGGTCGGCATCTCCATAAGCGAACATGGCCTGTCGATGCGATCCGGGCAATGTGAAGAGCGGCACATCTGGTGGACATGGCTGGCCGCAGGAAAGTCCGTTCAACCGCCGGACCAAGCACAGCGGGGTGTCTTTTCCAGACTACACCCAAATGGGCTGCCTGTCCGATGTTCACCATCGTGACTATTATTCTTTCCAAACCCGCACGCAGGGCACAATGCGTGTACTATGGGCCGGTTGATATGTGCAAGATCATCACTGCATCGGTCTTTTTCCGCTTTCCCCGGGTTTTTCCCGCGGCCGTGTCGAACCTCCCTTGATGATTTTCTTGGCGTCTCTTCGCCGGATGCGTTCTTGCGTCCCGGCAACTTCGAAAGGAAATCGATATGACGACACAGACCGGAACCGTGAAATGGTTCAACGAAGGCAAAGGCTTTGGTTTCATTGCCCCCGATGATGGCAGCAAGGATCTCTTTGCTCACTTCCGTGAAATCCAGGGCGGCGGATTCAAGACTTTGACCGAGAACCAGCGCGTGCAGTTCGAGATCACCCAGGGAGCCAAGGGCCCGCAGGCTTCCAACATTCGCGCCGTGGGCTGAGGTGCATGGGGCCAAATGGCCCGGTCACTTGGCCTGCACGCTCTCCCCTGAAGCGCGGTTCACCCGCGCTTTTTTTTTGGAAGGCATCGTTGCAATGAAAGATCTGCAGGAGGCCACCGAGCGCATCTGCGAACTCAAAGGGAGCCTGATCGCATTGGACGCCTTGCTTCCTCCGCTTCTGGAAGCACTACCGCCCGCTACCCACGCCACCCTGGTGCGTTCGTTCGAAGCACACGCCGAAGCGGCTCGAACGGTCATGCTGAACACCCCCATTTCAGATCATGTACTGGCCGCATTTGAAAGAGACATTGCCAGAACACGCGCAGTGCTCGCAGGAATCGAGCCGCCCCGGGGGCCGATCAATCCACGCCAGGCAGTCGAGTCCGTTCTGCTGACCACGACACAGATCCACACCTACGCCGGATCGCATCTGTTGACGGGTGCAAGCGGCTTCTTTTTCCGCCGCGATGATCGACTGTTCCTCGTAACGAACCGGCATGTCTTTTCCGACGCACCAAGCAACCACTTTCCGAACCGCATCGAGATCGAGCTGCATACCGACGCGCGCGACCTGACCCGGTACATGACCTTCTCGATACCGCTCTATGGGAACGGCCTCGCGTTGTGGCGACAGGCGACCGACACGGGCGGCCCGGTGGATATCGCCGCTATCGATATTCAGGCCAGCCAACTACCTGAATGCGCGGTGTTGCAGGCTTTCGACAAGTCGCACCTTGACCCTCAGGACGAGGACGTGGCCATTGGAGACAACTTGATGGTCATTGGGTTTCCGTTGGGGTTTCACGACACGGTCCATCACCTCGCCGTGGCCCGCAGCGCATCGATCGCCTCGGCGTATGGCGTGCGCTTCCAGCAGCAAGGCTACTTTCTGACCGATGCCAGGACACACCGTGGCAGCAGCGGCTCGCCTGTCGTTCGGCGCAGGAGCGCAAACCAAGGCGGCAGATCCTCACTGACACCATGGCAGCTGCTCGGAGTGCATTCCACACGTATGGACATGCGCACACGCGATCTGATCGCAGATGAATCGCTTGGACTCAACTGCGCCTGGTACGCGGATGTTCTGATGGTGCTGACCCAATCGGAGTAGCGCCTGATCGCCCAGTCTCGCGTGGGCAGGCAATCGCACCCAGAGCACCCAGTGTTGCAGTACCGGAGTTCGCAATGACCGTCAGACGATCAGTCGTCGTTGGGACGTTGTGATCCTGTATGGCGACGTGGCGTGCAGGCATGCGGACTTTGCGCCCCGCCTCTGCCAATGCCGCGAGCGCTTGCGGGTTGCTCACTTCGTGCACCACCAACTGTTATGCCTTCGCGGGTGAAAGCCCGCCGAGCCCAGCTCAGTGGCATACGTAATGATCGTCCGATATACCTCCCTTCCCTGAGCCGTCAGGCTCAGCGGGCGCACGCGCAGGTCGTGCGCGGACTCCTCACGGCAAAGGCAACTGCCGGCGGCTGCAACAGCCATGCTCATCGACGAAGGGTCGGCATACCCTCTCCTTCGAGGAGTTGTCGAACGCAGGAAAATCCGGACGATTTCGGCGGCACGCTTTCAGGAACCCGCGCCGGATGATCAACGCCGGCTAGACGCTCATGTTGAGCTGGGTGACCGGCACGTCCGGTTCTTAGGGGGCGGGCGCAGCAATGCGCCGCTGCTACCCGACACCGTGATACGGTGAAGGGAACAGCAAAGCCGCCCCACCTTCCAGCGAAGGCAAGAACGGGCAAACGCAGCGCGCAGGCCCGGATCGGCAATCCGGGCCGCAGCATCAGGGATCAAAGCCGGATGGCCGCGATTCGGCACGAAACCCAGGGCCAGCCCACCAATCTGACGGCGGTACGCCGGGATGCACGAAGCTCTTTCAATGGCGAATCTGGAAGAATTACCCCAGATTTGCCCCAGAAAGCCAAAGCAGAAATACCAAGCTATTGATTCATATGGAAAAAATAGAAGTTTCTGGCCACACGCCGATGATGGCGCAATATCTGCGCCTAAAAGCGGACCATCCCTCCACCCTGCTCCTCTACCGGATGGGCGACTTCTATGAACTGTTCTACGAAGACGCCGAAAAAGCCTCACGCCTGCTCGGCCTGACCCTGACGAAGCGCGGCGCCTCCAATGGCGGGCCGATCAAGATGGCGGGCGTGCCGGTGGTATCGCTCGAGCAGTATCTGGCACGGCTGATCCGCATGGGCGAATCGGTGGCGGTGTGTGAGCAGATCGGCGATCCGGCCACCTCCAAGGGGCCGGTCGAGCGCAAGGTGGTGCGCATCGTCACGCCGGGCACGATCACCGATGCGCAGTTGCTGCCCGAGCGCGACGATCGGCTGCTGATGGCGGTACGCCTGGGCGGGCCGCCCGCGTCGCGCATCGGCCTGGCCTGGATGGCCGTGGCCAGCGGCGAATGCTGGCTGGCCGAGCTGTCGGCGGCCGAAGCGGCGCGCGAGTTCGACCGGCTGCGGCCGGCCGAGGTGGTCGTGCCCGACGGCGCAACGCTGCCGCCACAGATCGACGCGGCGATGCAGGGCGTGGCGCGCGCACGTCATGCCGACTGGCAGTTCGATGATCAACGCGCACGGCGCGCGTTCACCGAACTGTTCGGCACGCGCGATCTGGCCGCGTTCGGCGCCGACGCTCTGCCGCTGGCCCTGGGCGCGGCCGGCGCGCTGCTCGACTACGTCGCACGCACGCAGGGGCAGCGGCCCTCGCATCTGCAAGGGCTGCGCGTACTCGATGCCGATACCTTCGTATCGCTGGACCCGGCGGCACGCCGCAATCTGGAGATCGTCGAAACCCTGCGCGGCGACGACGGCCCCTGCCTGCTGAAACTGGTGGATCGCTGCGCCACGCCGGCCGGCTCGCGACTGCTGCGCCGCTGGCTGATCGAACCCCTGCGCGCGCAAGCAGTGGCGCGCACGCGGCAGGCGCGCATCGCGGCACTGGGCGACCCCTTGCATCGGCGGCTGGCCGAGGCGCTACGCGAGTTGCCCGATGCCGAGCGCATCGCCGGGCGCATCGCGCTGCGCTCGGTGCGCCCGCGCGAGCTGGCGGCGCTGCGCGATGCGGCGCCGGCCTTGCAGCGGCTCGCCAGCGAACTGGCCGCGCTCGATGCCGAACTGTTCGGCGAACTGGCCGACGCGCTGACGGTGCCCGAGGCCGCATTGGTACCGATCGCGCTTGCGCTGATGGACGAACCCGCGGCGATGGCGCGCGACGGCAACGTGATCCGAGAAGGCTACGACGCCACGCTGGACGAGCTGCGCGCCATCGACCGCGATTGCGACCGCTTCCTGGCCGAGATGGAACAGCGCGAGCGCGAGCGCACCGGCATCGCCAACCTGCGCGTGGGTTTCAACAACGTGCACGGCTTCTTCATCGAGGTAACGCACGGCCAGGCCACCAAGGTGCCCGATGACTATCGCCGCCGGCAGACGCTGAAGAACACCGAACGCTACATCACGCCCGAGCTGAAGACCTTCGAAGACAAGGCGCTGTCGGCCAAGGAACGCGCGCTGGCGCTGGAGCGCCAGCTCTACGACGATCTGGTGATCGAACTGGCGCCGGTGGTGGCGACCTGGCAGCGCATCGGCCGCGCCGGCGCCGAGGTCGACGTATTGGCCACGCTGGCCGAACGCGCCGAGACGCTGCGCTGGACGCGGCCGCGCTTCTCGACGCTGCCCGGCATCGAGATCCGCGGCGGCCGGCATCCGGTGGTCGAGGCCGGCGTCGAGCAATACGTGCCCAATGATTGCGTGATGCGCGAAAACCGCCGCATGCTGCTGCTCACCGGCCCGAACATGGGCGGCAAGTCGACCTACATGCGTTCGGTGGCGCTGATCGTACTGCTGGCCTATTGCGGCAGCTTCGTGCCGGCCGACGATTGCGAGCTGGGCCCGATCGATCGCATCTTCACGCGCATCGGCGCTTCCGACGACCTGGCCGGCGGCCGCTCGACGTTCATGGTCGAGATGACCGAGGCGGCAGCCATCCTGCACGCGGCCACCGAACGCTCGCTGGTGCTGATGGACGAGATCGGCCGCGGCACCTCGACCTTCGACGGGCTGGCGCTGGCGCATGCGATCGCCACGCGGCTGCTCACGCACAACCGTTCGCTGACGCTGTTCGCCACGCACTACTTCGAGCTGACGCAACTGGCTGCGGCCAATCCTCGCGTCGTCAACATGCATCTGGCCGCGGCCGAGCATCGCGGCGGCATCGTATTCCTGCACGAAGTGCGCGACGGGCCGGCCAACCAGAGCTACGGCCTGCAGGTGGCGCGATTGGCCGGCCTGGCGCCACCGGTGATCCGCTCGGCGGCGACGCTGCTGGCCGAGCTGGAACGGCGTGCCAGCCAGCGCGATGATCAGCTCGATCTGTTCGGTCAACCCGCCGATGAGGCTCTGCCGGGTACCAGCCTGCCGGCCGATGCGGATGCGGATGCGGATGCGGATGGCCCGATGCTCGCACGCTACTCGGCTGACCGCGACGCGCTCCATGCAGATGCCGATACACCCGGGACCGGCGTCAGCGGCACCGTCACCAGCGCACAATCGGCCGCCGCCGCCATATTGGCCGCACGCTTGGCGAGCATCGACCCCGACACGCTGACCGCGCGCGCCGCGCTCGATCTGATCTACGAACTGCGCGCGCTACTCGAAACGCAATGAAGGCGGCAGCGGGCTCACTCGCCCGCTTGCTGCTCGCGCTCGATCTCTTCCTCGCTGGCCAGGCGCACGTCGACCACGCGCAGATCGAAGCGCAAGCCCATGCCGGCCAGCGGATGATTGCCGTCGAGCACCACGGTGTCGTCGGTGAAATCGGTGACGGTGTAGATCAGCCCGTCGTCATCCGAGGCATCGACGCCCTCTTCACCCGGTAGACCCTCGAAGCTCATGCCGGCTTCCAGGTCGTCGGGAAACAGATCGCGCGGCGCCAGCCGCACCAGATCGGGTTCGTAGTCGCCGAAGCTATCGGCGGGTTCCAGATACAGACTAGCCGTCTGGCCGGCCTGCAAGCCTTCGAGCGCTTCCTCGATGCGCTCGAACACGGCGCCGTAACCGCCGTGCAGATAGGTGAGTTCGCGTTCACCGGCTTCGATTTCCTGGCCCTGCGAATCGAACAGGCGATAACGCACCTGCACCCAATGATTGGCGGCGACGGGCAATGTCATGATGGGGGCTCCTATAATCCGGCCGATGCCCAGCTCTCTCGTCCCGACGATCGCAGCCGCCGACGCGCGAGTTCAGCCTCGCTGGCCGCTCGGCTCACTCAGTGTAGACCAGTTCATGCGCCAGCACTGGCAGCGGCGCGCCGTGCTGTTGCGGCAGGCGCTGCCCGGCATCGCGCCGCCGCTGCCGCTCGATGAGCTGCTGCAACTGGCCGCCGAAGAAGACGTCGAGTCGCGGCTGATCAGCGCGTTCAGCGGCCGTTGGCGCTTGCAGCACGGTCCGTTCGAGCCCGATGCACTGCCGCCGCTGACGCGCAAGCGCTGGACGCTGCTGGTGCAAGGCGTCGATCTGCACGATGACCGCGCGCACGCCTTGCTCGAACGCTTTCGTTTCGTGCCCGATGCGCGAGTCGACGATCTGATGATCAGCGTGGCCTCCGACGGCGGCGGCGTCGGCCCGCACACCGACTCCTACGACGTGTTCCTGGTACAGGTGTGGGGCCGCCGGCGCTGGCGCGTCGCACGGCCGCGCCCGCATGCGCTGATCCCGAACCTGCCGCTGAAAATGCTGGCTGATTTCGAGCCCGAGCAGGAGTTCGTGCTGGACCCCGGCGACATACTCTATCTGCCGCCCGGCTGGGGGCACGACGGCATCGCCGAAGGCCCCTGCATGACCTGCTCGGTGGGCTTTCGCGCGCCGTCGCGGCACGAGTTTCTGTCGGCGCTGCTGGCCGACGCCGCCGACGCGATTGCCGGCGCCGACCCGCGCTTCACCGACCGCGGCCGCGCCGCGGCGCGCCGGCCGGGCGAGTTGCCGGCCGATCTGCGGCGACAGCTCAGCGCCTGGGCGCACGACTGGCGCCCCGACGCGCGACAGGTGAACGAGTTCATCGGACGCTTCCTGACCGAGCCCAAGCCCCAGGTGTGGTTCGACAGCGCCGACCTGCCCTCGCCTCGCGCCTTCGCCGAACGGGCGGGCCGCGCCGGACTGCGCCTGGATCGGCGCAGCCGCATGCTGTATCGCGGCCGGCAGCTATTCATCAACGGCGAGGCAGTGGCCGCCGACGCGCCTGCCCTACAGTGGCTCAGAACGCTCGCCGATCGACGCCATCTCACCGCCGCGGCCGCGCAACAAGCGCTGGCGCACCCGATTTGCGCTGATTTGTTGCGCCAATGGTGCAGTCATGGCTGGCTGCACATCAACAAGGCATGACGCACTTGTCATAGGTTTGCTAGAATTCGGGCGCTCGATCTTTTAAGATCCGGGTTTTCCCGAATTCCATCCATCGAAGCACGCCCAACGGTTTCTCCCCCCAAAGGATTCGAACCATCATGAAAAAATCGCTCCTGGTCGCCGCCCTGATCTCCATCTCGCTGGTCGCTTGCGGCAAGAAAGAAGAAGCGCCCGCTCCGGCTCCGTCGGTTGCCCCGGCCGAAGCCGCCAAAGACGCCGCTCAGCAAGCCGTCGATGCTGCGAAAGAAGCTGCCGACAAGGCCGCCGAAGCCGCTGGCAGCGCTGCTGAAGCCGCCAAGGAAGGCGCCACCGCCGCTGTCGACGCCGCCAAAGACGCTGCCAGCAACGCTGCTGCTGCTGCCAGCAATGCCGCCGGCAATGCCGTCGACGCTGCCAAGGAAGCCGCTGACAAGGCTGCCCAGGCTGCCAAAGACGCTGCCGCCAGCGCCTCGAAGTAAGCATTTCGAGCTTGGCAGGACCGCGCAGCAGTACGCTGCCCGGTCCCGGCATGAAACGGCCCCTTGCGGGCCGTTTTTCTTTACCCGGCGCTGCACGCCGGGGTGATCAGACCTCGATCCAATCCACGCCCTGATCCTGATCGGCAACCTGGATGTCGGCCATACGCGCCGCCAACGCGCCGGCCAGCGCCGCACGCGCCAGCTCCGGCCGGTTGTTCTGCTGGCTCAGGTGCGCCGCTACCACGGTGCGTAGCCGCTGCCCGTCGATCGCGGCCAGAATGCGCGCCGCTTCGCGATTTTCCAGATGCCCCCAGGGGCCCGCTATGCGGCGCTTGAGCACCGGCGGGTAGCTGGGGTTGCCAGCCAGCAGCTCGCCATCGTGATTGCACTCGAGCACCAGCGCCTGCAAGCGCGCCAGCGCGCGGATCACGTGCGGCGTGCCGTGCCCCAGGTCGGTCAGCACCCCCAGCCGCACGCGGCCATCGTCGATCACGTATTGCACCGGTTCGCGCGCATCGTGCGGCACCGGTACCGGCTCGACCAGCAGGCCGGCGCATTCAAAGGCCGCGTGAGAATCGATGATGCGCAGCAAGGGGCCGCATTGATCGAGCCCCGGCGCGCCGGCCACCGCGCGCAGCGTGCCATGAGTCAGATGCACGGCGATGCCGTGCGCACGCGCCAGCCGGAATACGCCGCCGATGTGGTCGCCGTGCTCGTGCGTTACCAGGATCGCATCGAGCTGCTCGGGTGCGCAGCCGGCGCCGTGCAGCCGGCGCTCGATCTCGCGGCGGCCGAAGCCGCAATCGATCATCAGCCGCGCGGTGCGCGCACCGTCGCGGCTTTCGACCAGCAGGGCATTGCCCTCGCTGCCGCTGCCCAGGCTGGCGAAGCGCATGCCGCCGCGCTGGCCGCCGCTTTTACTTGAGCTGTTCGTGCAACAGCGCCAGGATGCGCCCGGCCGTGCGGCGATCGACGTCGCCGACCGGCTGGCCGTCACCGCCCAGCACGTTCACGCGCGTCTGCTCGGCGGTGCCGGCCACCTGGATGCGGAACTTCTGCGCCGCATCGGCACGCTGCTTGCTCGAACCGAAAATACGTGCAAAGAAGCCCGGCTTCTGCGCCACGCGCCCGCCCTCGACTTCGGGATCGATGTAACGCACGAAATACAGACCTTGCGAGCGATCGCGGTCTTCGACGGTGAAGCCGCCGCGGTCCAGCGCCAGGCCGACGCGCCGCCAGGCGCGATCGAAGCTCTCGGCCACCTCCAGCACCTGCGTCGTGCCGGTGTTGATCAGCTTGGCACGTTCATTCGGATCGACCGCCGTGGCCGTCACCGCTGCCTGCGATTGCTCGCTGCTGACGCCGAACTTGAGCATCAGCCGGCGCAGGAACTCGGCTTCGAGTTCGGGGTCGCTCGGGCGCGGCTGCCAGACGGTGACGTCTTCCTGCCGGTTGGTGAACACCTCGATCAGACCGCGATGGCTGATGAAGACCTCGGTGCCTTCGGCCGTGGTTTCCAGCCGCGTACGGAAGCGGTCGCGTTCACTGGTCGAATACATGCCGTCGATGATGCCACCCAGCGCACGGCGGATGAAATCCTGCGGGATCTTGGCGCGATTTTCGGCCCAGTCGGTTTCCAGCACGCCGGTATCGGGCGATTCGGTTTGCACGATGAAACCGGATTCCTGCCAGAACTCGCGCACCACCGGCCACACTTTTTCCGGCGGGGCCTTGATCACCAGCCAGCGCTGCGAGCCAGCGCGCTCCATGCGCACGCCCTCGACCGGCGG
>JAFKGG010000468.1 GCA_017307915.1 Burkholderiales bacterium
CAATGAGCAGGCGCTGGCGCTGGCGCTGATCGAGAACATCCAGCGCGAAGATCTGAATCCGCTCGAAGAAGCGCAGGCGATCCGCCGATTGCTTGACGAGTTCAATTATTCACACGACCAGGCCGCCGATGCGATCGGCCGCTCGCGCAGCGCCACGTCGAATCTGCTGCGGCTGCTGAACCTGGCCGAACCGGTGCAGACGATGCTGCTGGCCGGCGACATCGACATGGGGCATGCGCGCGCGCTGCTGGCAGTGGACCGCGCCACGCAGATCATGCTGGCCAACGAGGTGGTCGAACGGCGACTGTCGGTGCGCGACACCGAAAAGCTGGTGCAGCGCACGCTGGCCAGCCATGAAGAAGCGCGCAAGCCCGGCGCGCGCGGCGCGGCCTCGGCTGGCGCGCTGGCGGCGCATCGCGATCTGGCCCGACTCGAAGAGCGGCTGGCTGACTCGTTGGCCACCACGGTGTCGATCCGCGCCAATGCCAAGGGCCGCGGCAAATTGACGATCGACTTCGCCAGCATCGAGCAATTCCAGGGATTGCTCGAACGTCTGGGCATGCACGAAGAGCAATAGCGCGCCGGTTCAGGCGCGCTCCGTAGCCGCATCAAATGCCGCGCGGCTTACGCAGAAAATCCATCCGATCCATCGAGCGCACCGGCAGCTCGCGCACGTCGCCGTCCTTCAGCACGCGCAGCGGCACCGTCGTGCCGGCCGGCCCGGTCTTCCACAGGTGCTTGTAGAAGTCGGCCTGGCCGCTCACCTTCTCGCCATTGACGCCGAGGATGATGTCGCCCGAGCTCAGGCCCGCGCTGTCGGCCGGGCTGTCGGGCGTTACGCGCACCACCATCAGGTTGCCGCGCACTTGCTCGGTCGCCACGCCCAGCCACGGTTGCGGCGGTGCCTTGCTCTTGCCGTTGGCCAGCAGCTCGTTCAGGATCGGCTTGATCAGGTTCACCGGCACGAACAGATTACCCGGCACGCCTTGCTGGGAGGTGGCTGCGTCATTGACGATCAGCGAGCCGATGCCGATCAGCTTGCCCTCGGCCGTCATCAGCGCCGCGCCGCTCCAGTTGTTCACCGGCGGAAACGTGAAGATCGGCCGTTCGAGCATGTATTCCCAACTGCCGGCGAACTGCTTGCGCGACAGCACCATCAGCTCGGTGGCTTCGGGTTCGCCGTGGCCCAGCGTCAACACCTTCTGCTGCTCGGAGATCTGGTCGGAATCGCCCAGTTCGACCGGTTGGCCGTCCAGCGGCACCACCGTGCGCACCACGCCGAAGCCGCTGGGATGGTCGTAACCGGCCACCGTGGCCGGAATGCGCTTGCCGGTGGCCGTCACCACTTCCACCTGCTCGGCTTCCAGCAGCAGGTAGCCGATGGTCAATACCGTGTCGGGCCCGATGATGACGCCCGTGCCGCTACGCCGAGGCCCTAGCGACTTCACCGTCTGGCCGTCGCTGATGATCTCGGCGTTGACGCGTACGACGGTAGGGACCAGGCTCTTGCGGAACTCGGCGCTGGTCGACGAGGTTTCCATGCCGGGCGGAACCAGCACGCGGCCCGGGGCCTGGCGCGGCGAAAAGGGGGCTTCTTGTGCCTGCACCGGCGCGGCAGCAAGAGACAGGGCCGACAAGGACAAAGCCAGACCCGCGGCAGCGAGCCCGGTGCGAGAGGAGAGGGCGAGGCGACGCATCATGATCCTCCGTCGCGAATTGTTGAGTCATTCTTTCACGCCGCAACCTGCCGAACAAGTCAATGCCCGATGGACGGCGCTGCGGCTTGACTCCGAGCAATCCGGCGGCCTGCGGCGGGGCGGCTGGTCGCGGACGGTTCGTTCCGAACGGGCCGTCGCGCCAGCGGGCGTCCGTCAGGCCGCGCGTTCAAGCCCCGCAGCGTGGGGAAGGTCGAGCTTCAGACGCTTGAGCGCCGCGCGGGCCGCGGCCAAGTCCCAGGCGGCCGTTCCGACGCTCTTGAAGACGATCGGGCGGCTGAGATCCGGGTGATGTTCCGGCGCCAGGGGTAGCGGTGCCACACGGCTCCAGTCGATCTTCGCCTGCAGGAGGTCGCCCGCCTCACTGCGGGCGGCCGCGGGATCGTCGGCGTACAGATCCGAGCCCGCGAGGGTATGCCTGCCAAGTTCCGCCATGTCGGGCTTGAACGCACCCACGCCGATGACCAGGCGGCCCGTTGTCGCAGGTTCGTCGTAGACCGCCGTCGTGCTGGTCGTGAGGGTGATCACGACCTCGACGCCGGCCGGTATCCGATCGGGTGCGCAGACTTCGATGGCCGCGTGGACCTGGTGGTGGGCGCGGCAGAACGATTCGGCGGCAGCGGCCGATCGCCCGCGGACCCAGACCCGGCAATCCGGGTACAGGGCATGGATCGCGAGCAGATGATGGAAGGCCTGGGCCCCCGTTCCGATCAGCAGTACCTGCGTGGGCGGCCGGGAAAGAAAAGTCCGGATGGCCAGCAGCGAGACGGCGGCGGTGCGGCGCCCGGTAACCTGCGGGCCGTCGAGCACGCAGAGCGGCCGGCCGGTTTGCGCGTCGCAGACCGTGACCATGCCGTGAATCGTGGGCAGCGCCCGCCGGGGGTTGTCGGGCTGCACGCTCACCAGCTTGTGGATGGCGATATCGGGTGCGCTGGCCGGCATGCTCAGGAGTACGCCCGAGGTGCCCAGCGGCAGCACCATCCTTTCCGGACTGATGATCAGGCCCGACCGGTACTGCCTTGCCGCGATTTCGACCTCGGCCACCACTTCAGAGAAATCCAGCAGCGAAGCGGTGCGCGTTCCATCGCAGATGATCGTTGGCGTTGTCATCGAGAGGAGGTCCAGGGAGAGTTGAGGCGTCGCGCAATCGTGTTCACTATGCGACATGATAGTTATTATACGAATATTTTAATCAGATCGAGAACGCTCAATGAATAGAAAATCCCGGGGAAAGCGCAAGTGAAGGTAGATAAAAACCTCTTGCGCGAAGATGAAAAATTCGTATACGATAAAAAAATCACTTAACGAAAGTGCTGCCGACGTACCGCAGCGTACTTCGGCAAGTGGGGAGCACAGACCCCGGCTCCGGGACAGGATGACCACGGTCTTGCGTGCGAATGCACCTCATGTCGAAAGGTTTTCGATGAACAAAGTCGATTCACTGCCGCGCCCCGAGCGGGCCCTCCGCAGGACGCTCCTGGCCGCAAGCGGGGCCTTGTCCCTGTCTGCATTCGGCGTGCGTCCCGCCACGGCGGCCAATGCGGCCTATCCCGGCAAACCGATCCGGATGATTCACGCCTTCGCGGTGGGATCGGGCACCGACAACGCCGGCCGGCTGATCGCCGAGCGCCTCACGCAGAAGCTGGGCCAACCGGTCGTCGTCGAGAATCGCCCGGGCGCCAACATGATCATCGGCACCGAGTACGCGGCCCGGCAGCCGGCCGACGGATACACGATGCTGATCGTGACGCTCGACAATCTCGGGATCAATCCGAACCTGTACCGCAATCCGGGCTACTCGGCGAAGGATTTCGATCCGATCACGCTGATCGGCATGTTGCCGCTGGTGCTGGTTGCGGCCTCGGGGCGCGCCTACGGCAGCCTTGCCGAGTTGAAGCAGGCCTACGAGAAAACGAAGCAGCCGCTGAGCTTCGGCACCTGGGGCGTCGGCAGCGTGGCGCACATGGTCGGCGCGATGATCCAGATCGAGACCGGCATCCCGTTCAACTTCGTTCCGTTCCAGGGGGCAGCGCCCGCGGTCACCGCGATCCTCGGCGGACACATCGATCTCACGATCAGCAGTGCCGTCACCTCGGCGAGCCATATCAAGGCCGGCAAGGTCAGGCCGCTGGCGATCGGCGGTCAGGCGCGCCACGCCGATCTGCCCGACGTGCCCACCTTCGCCGAGCTGGGCTATCGGAACATCAACGCCGTGCAGTGGCATGGCATCGCGGTGCGGGCCGGCGGGCAGCGCGAGATCGTCGACCGGCTCTACAAAGAGATCCGGGCGATCCTGGACGAACCGGATAGCCAGCCGAAGATCCTCAAGGTCGGCTATTCGGGCATCGACGGCCGCACGCCCGCCGAGTTCGCATCGTTCATCGCTGCCGAAACGCAGGCCTGGTCCCGCGTGGTCAAGACGCTAGGGGTCGTCGTCGACCGCTAGCGCGCCGCGCCGCTCGACGCCCGAACCTGCCGGCAGCTCGCCGGCCGGCATCGACACCGCTTCCATACGAGTACCAGATCATCATGCAATCGGATCACTCGCTGCACCGGCAATCCATCGTCATCGACGCGACTTGTCCGCTGCTCTATGCGCCGCAGCATCTCGCCGCATACAGGCAGGGCGGATTGACGGCCGTCGCACCCACGGTCGACGACAACGAAGGCGGAGCGCTCGGCACCCTGCGGCTGCTCGGGGGGTGGATGAAGCTGATCCGCGAAAGCCCCGACCTGCTGCTGGTGCGCAGGGCTGCCGACATCGAAGAGGCGAAGCGCAGCGGCAAGCTGGGCATCATTCTTCACTTCCAGGGCGGCGATCCGATCGAGAACAAGCTCGACTTCATCGATGCGTACAAGGCGATGGGCGTCGGCATGATCCAGTTGACCTACAACGTCAAGAACAGGATCGGCGATGGCTGCGAAGAGCGCACCGACGCCGGCCTGAGCCGGTTCGGGTTGGCGGTCATCAAGCGCCTGAACGACGCTCGCATCGTCGTCGACTGCTCGCACACCGGCCTGCGAACGACGCTGGAGGCGATCGAAGCCTCGGAGCGGCCGGTCGTGTTCTCTCACGCCGGTGTCCGGTCGGTTCACCCGTCGCCGCGCAACATCACCGACGAGCAGATCAAGGCGGTCGCTGCCACCGGCGGCCTGGTCGGCGCGGTAGCGTATCCGGCCTTCGTCTCGTCGGCGCCGCAGCCGACGCTGAACGATTTCATCGCGCACATCCGCTACATGGTCGACCTGGTCGGCGTCGATCACGTCGGCCTGGGCCTGGACTACTTCACGGGGCAAAGCCCGTACATGAGCGACGAGGAAGCGACCGTTCGCTATCAGGCCCTGGTCAACAGTGGGCGCTGGTCGCCCGCTGCCTATCCGCCACCGCCCTATCGGTATCCGCAGGGCATCGAGACCCCCGATCGGATGCCAAACCTGACCGAAGGGCTGCTGGCCAGCGGCTTCACGACGCAGGAAACGCAGCAGATCCTCGGCGGCAACTGGCTGCGCGTCTTTCGCGAAGTCTGGGGCGAATAGCTCTGCCGCGACCTTCACCTCGCCTCACACGGATTCGATGGACATGAAAAGCCTCTGCATGGCGGCGCTGGCCGCAGCCTTCCTCCAATTCGCTGCCGTTTCCCCGGCTGTCGCGGACAAGGGCGGCAACAGTCTCGACATCGCGCTGGGTTCGGCGGTGACCACGCTCGACAACTATCGCGAGTCTGATCGGGGCGGGCTGGTGCTGGCGCGCCTCGTCTACGACAGCCTGCTCAGCAAGGACCCGAAGACCAACGAGTTCAAGCCGGAGCTGGCCACCTCGTACAAACTCGTCGATGACCGGACGATCGACTTCGAGATCCGCCAAGGGGTCAAGTTCCACGACGGCACGCTGCTGACGGCCGAGGACGTCGTCTATACCCTCAACCTGGTCTCGTCTCCGGGCTACAACGCGCGCTACCAGGCCGCCGTCTCGTGGATCGAGAAGGTCGAGCGCACCGGCGATCATTCGGTGCGTATCCACCTGAAGCGACCGTTCGCGCCGGCGCTCGACATGCTGGCCGGCAACCTGCCGATCTATCCGAAAGCCTATTACTCCAAAGTGGGCCCTGAGGGCATGGCCGTCAAACCCATCGGCACCGGGCCGTACCGGTCGACCGAAGTGGTGCCCGGCAGCCGCTATCGATTCGAGCGCTTCGACGGCTACTACGCGGGCAGCCCGAAGGGCCGGCCGTCGATCCAGACCATCACGGTGCGGCTGCTGCCCGAATTGAATACGCAATATGCGGAGCTGGCCACGGGCAAGCTCGACTGGATATGGCGCTTTCCGATGGACGCCGTGGCGAAGCTGCAGCGGCTGCCGAACGTGAAGGCGCAAAGCGCCCCGATCCTGCGCTTTGAATACATCGCGACGAATCCGCGCTACAACGACGGCAAGTCGCCGCTGGCCGATGTCCGCGTGCGGCGCGCCATCGCGATGGCGTTGAACCGGGAGCCGATCCGGCGCGCGTTCTACGGCGCCGCATCGCGGCTGCTCACCGCCGCGTGCAGTCCCGACCAGTTCGGTTGCGCGTCCGACACGCCGGCCTATGCGTACGATCCATCGGGCGCTCGAGCCTTGCTGGCCGCTGCGGGTTATCCGAACGGCATCCAGTTGGATGCGGTGAGCGCCATCAATCCCTCGGTCAACGCGGCGATCGCGGCCAGTCTGCGCGAAAGCGGCATCCAGTTGAAGATCACCGGCGCTCCCTACGGCAGCGCGCTGGCCGATTGGCGGGCCGGCAAGATTGCAATGTTCATCTCGACCTGGGGTTCGTATGGCATCAGCGACGCTGCGATGAGTACGGGCAACTTCTTCGACGGCGGTGCCGACGATCCCTACAAGGACGAGCGGGTCGTTGCGCTGCTGAAGGAGGCCGGCGGGTCCATCGATTCTGCACTGCGCCGCAGGAACTATCGCGAAGCATTGACGCGGATCGCCGACCAGGCGTACTGGATTCCGCTGTGGACCTACGCGATCAACTCGGCGCAGCACAAGGATCTCGAGCTCGACGTGACGCCGGACGAATTCGTGCCGCTGTACGCGGCGCGCTGGAAATAAGGTGTCGCCTGGCCTGAGGGAATCGCGGCGATGCTTGCCTTCCTGCTGAAGCGAGTCATGTCGGCGGCGCTGCTGGTGCTGTTCATCTCGCTGGTCAGCTTCGCGCTGGTGTTCGCGGCCGGCGATCCGGCGATTTCGCTGGCGGGGCAGGCCGGCAGCGCGGCGGATGCCGAGAAGATCCGCGATGCTCTGGGCCTGGACCGACCCGTGTATCGGCAGTATCTGGAATGGGCGGCCCGCGCGCTGCGGGGCGAGTTCGGCAACAGCCTGCGCTACGACCAACCGGTGGCCAGGATGGTCGTCGACAGCTTCAAGATCACCTTCCTCATCGGCGCCTGCGCGATGGCGCTGTCGGTCTCACTGGCCATCGCGCTCGGCGTTCTGGCCGCGCGCCATCGCGGCGGCCTGATCGACCGCGCCGTGCTGTTGCTCAGCGTGACCGCGCAATCGATGCCGTCGTTCTGCCTCGCGCTGCTGGGAATCATCATCCTGTCGGTCGAGTTCCCGCTGCTGCCGTCCTCGGGTGCCGACACTTGGCGCCACCTGGTGCTGCCCGTCGCGGTGCTGGCGTTCTATGCGCTGCCGGCCGTGTTGCGCCTGACGCGCGCGGGCATGGTCGAGACGCTGTCGCAGGATTTCATCCGCACGTCGCGTGCGATGGGCATCGGTGAGCACCGCATCCTCTATACCTATGCGCTTCGCAACGCCTTGCTTCCGGTGGTCGTCGTCGCGGCGGCCCAGTTCGGCTACATGCTGTCCGGATCGATCGTGATCGAGAGCGTGTTCGCGATCTACGGCGCGGGACGGCTGTCGATCGATTCGGTGCTCGGCGGCGATCTTCCGGTGCTGCAGGCGCTGGTGCTGGGTTTCTCGTTGATCTACGTCGTCCTGACCTTGCTGGGCGATCTCGCGGTGGCCTGGCTCGATCCGCGGGCGCGCGGCTGAAGGCGAGGGACGATGAGCGCACAGAAAGTTCGCATGCAGCCGGGCCTCGCCGTGATCATCGCGGCAGCGACGCTCGCGCTGATCGTGATCGCGGCGCTGGCGGCGCCGCTGCTACCGATTCCCGATCCCGATCTGCCTGATCTGCACGCGCGTTCGGCGCCGCCATTCTGGCTCGATGGCGCGGTGCCGGGGCATCTGCTGGGCACCGACGCGGTCGGCCGCGACCTGCTGTCGCGGCTGATCCATGGCGCCCGGACGTCGCTGGCCATCGGCGTCGGCGTCACCCTGGTCGCCGCGGTGATCGGCATCGGCCTGGGCCTGGTCGCGGGCTATTTCGGCGGTGCCGTCGACACCTGCGTGTCGTTCCTGATCACCGCGCGGCTGGCGATGCCCGTCGTACTCATCTGCCTGGCCAGCGTCGCCGTCTTCGGCGCGTCGTTCACCGTCATCACGGCGGTACTCGGCGCGATGCTGTGGGATCGCTTCGCGCTGGTGGCGCGGTCGATGACCAAGAGCGTGCGGGCGGCGGACTTCGTCACGGCGGCCCGTCTGCAGGGCGCGTCCACCATTCGCGTGCTGCTGACCGAGGTGGTCCCGACGATCGGCAATCAGCTCATCGTCATCGCTACGCTGGAAGTGGGGCTGGCGATCGTGCTCGAATCGGCGCTGTCGTTCCTGGGCATGGGCGTGCCGCCGCCAACCGCTTCGTGGGGCTTGATGATCGCTGAAGGCAAGGAAGAGCTGCTGTTCGCGCCCTGGCTCGTCATCATCCCCGGCACGGCGCTGTTCGTGCTGATCATGGCGATCAACGTGCTGGGCGACGGGCTTCAGCGCGATCGAACGGGTGAACGAGGATGAGCAGCGCAGCGGCTGGACACGTCCTCGAGGTGCGCGGGCTCTCGGTGCGCATGCCGACGCGGGCGGGCATGTTGCACGCGGTCAACGGCGTCGATTTCTCGGTGGCACGCGGGCGTACCTTGTGCCTGGTCGGTGAGTCCGGCTGCGGCAAGTCGCTCACGGCGTTCGCAGTGATGGGCCTGCTGCCGAAGCGTGCGGTCCGCAGCGCGGCGACGCTGCGCTTCGACGCAGAGGATCTCCTGCGAGCGAGTCCGTCCCGGATGTCGGCCTTGCGCGGCGACCGCATCTCGATGATCTTTCAGGACCCGATGACGGCGCTGAACCCGCTGTTCACCATCGGCACGCAGATCCGCGACGTGCTGCGCCAGCACCGGCGCGTGGGCAGGCGGGAAGCGGCGGAACTCGCGATCGAGCTGCTTGCGCGCGTTGGCGTGCCCGATCCCGCCGGACGTCTCGACCAGTATCCGCACCAGCAATCCGGCGGCTTGCGGCAGCGGATCATGATCGCCATGGCCCTGATCTGCAAGCCATTGCTGCTCATCGCCGACGAGCCGACGACGGCGCTCGATGCGACCGTCCAGGCGCAATTGCTGGAGCTGCTGGCCGAACTGCAATCGCAATCGGGAACGGGGATGCTGTTCATCACGCACGACCTGGGCGTGGTCGCGAACATCGCCGACGAGGTGGCGGTCATGTACGGCGGCGCGATCGTCGAGATCGGGCCGGCCGCCGAGGTGCTGCGCCGGCCGCAGCATCCCTACACGCAGGCCTTGATCGCTTGCCTGCCGCGCCGGGGCGTCACGCCCAGACGCTCGCCGCTGCGCACGATCCCGGGCAGCCCGCCGTCGCTGATCGGCGCGGCGAGCGGCTGCGCGTTCCGGGCGCGCTGCGAACATGCACGCCCCGCATGCGGGCGCGAAGCCGGGCAGGCGCTGCATTCGCTGTCGGCGGCGCATCAGTTCCGTTGCCTGGCGCCGGTCGGGGGCGCGTCGGCGCTGGCGCCGGGTCTGGCGGGGCGCCGATGAACGCGCCCGCCGCCATCGGCCTGACCGGGATCAGCCATCACTATCCGGTGGGCGGCGGCTCGTTGCGCCGCCGCCGTTTCCAGGCGCTGCGCGACGTCAGCTTGAGCGTAAGCGCCGGCCAGACGCTCGGCATCGTCGGCGAATCGGGCTGCGGCAAGACCACGCTGACGAAGATCATGCTCGGCCTGCTGCGCGCCTCTGAAGGCACGATCCTGCTGAAGGGGCGGCCGCTCGATGGCTACTCCCGGATGGAGCGGGCCCGGCTGCTGCAAGCGGTTTTCCAGGACCCGTACTCGTCGCTGAACCCCAACCGGCGCGTCATCGACATCGTCGCTCAGCCGCTGCTGATCCATCGCCTCGGCGACGCTCGCGCCCGGCAGGCGCGCGCCGCCACGCTGTGCGGTCTGGTGGGACTGCCGGAGCGCTTGTTCGACGCCCGGGCGGCGCAGCTCTCCGGCGGCCAGCGCCAGCGAGTCGCGATCGCACGCGCCCTGGCCCTCGAACCCGAGATTCTGATCTGCGACGAGCCGACGTCGGCGCTCGACGTGTCGGTGCAGGCGCAGATACTGAACCTGCTGCTCGAGCTGCAGCAGCGCCTGGGCATCGCAATGGTCTTCGTCAGCCACAATCTGGCCGTGGTCGAGCACCTGGCGACGCACGTTGCCGTGATGCAGGCCGGTGAGCTGGTGGAGATGGCCGATACGCAAACATTGATCCACGCGCCCCGCCATCCGTACACGCGCACGCTGCTGAACTCGGCGCTGAGCCTGCCGGCCATCACGGAACACGCCGCCGGATCAGCGCCAACACCGGGAACCGCATCTTGACGACACCGATCGTGTGGGACATGACCCTGTCGTGGAACCGCATGTTCCGCGACGAGCTGACCTTGCCGCGCTTCAAGGCCGCCGGCTTCGACGTGGTGGGGCTGAGCGTCGGCGCCGACACCGCCGATGCCCCGAGCGTTGCCGAAGCGAGCATCGCCGCGGTACGCGACACCGTGGCCCGGTTTCCCGAGCGCTACCTGATCGCGTACACGCCGCAGGACATCCGGCGCGCGCAGCGCGAAGGCAAGCTGGCGCTGGAGCTGAACTTCCAGGGCACCGGCCCACTGGCGGGAAGCGTGCAGCAGGTCGCGCACTTCCACCGGCTGGGCGTTCGTCACATGGGCCTGGTCTGGAATGACCAGAACCTGGCGGGCAGCAGCGCGACCCGCGGCGTCGATCGCGGCCTGAGCGCCTACGGCCGCCAGCTGGTGCGCGAGATGAACCGCGTGGGCATCGTCGTGGACGGCGCCCACGCGAGCTACCGGACGACCATGGATGCCATGTCGATCTGCGAGGCGCCGTTCATCGTTTCGCATACCAACGTCCATGCGCTGGCGCCGGCCTACAAGAACCTGCGCGACGACCAGATCGACGCCTGTGCGGCGACCGGCGGCGTCATCGGCATCAGCGGCCTGGGCAGCTATCTCGACGATCTCGAAGCGACGCCGCAAGCGCTGTTTCGCCAGATCGACTATGTCGCGCAGCGGGTGGGCAGCCAGCACGTGGGGCTGGGGCTCGATTTCGTCACCGATGCGCCGGCATTCTGGAAGCTGGTCGCTGCCAACCCGCAGATCTGGCCCGGCGCGGACGGCGCTTCGATGCCGGAGTCGAAATTCTTCCAGCCTGAGGGCATCGGGCCGCTCCGGCGCTTGCTGCTCGATGCCGGCTACTCCGAGCACGACGTCGCTGGTATCTTTGGCGCTAACTGGCTGCGTATCTGCGATCGGTGTTGGAAATGAGATCGACCTTCCCATGACAAAGCTGGAAAAATCGCCGAAGAAGCCGGCGAAGCAACCGCCGGTCAGCCGCACGACGCGGGCTGTCGCACCCAGGCCCGGGCCGAAGATCGCCGACCCGGCCGACGAACCGCAGGCCGAGAAGCTGAGCGTCCTGGCGACCAAACTGCGCTGGCTGCGCGCCAAAGGCAACCTGACCCTGCAGGAGCTGAGCCAGCGCAGCGGCATCTCGCAGTCCACGCTGTCGAAGATCGAGAACGGCCAGTTGTCGCCGACCTACGAGAAGATCGCGGCGCTGGCCAAGGGGCTGGGCGTCGAGGTCGGCGAGCTGTTCAAGCGATCGGCGCCCGGCGCGGCCTACGGCCGGCGCGGCATCACCCGGCGCGGCGAAGGGGTCGTCCACGTATCGCCGCAGTACGACTACGAGGTGCTTTGCGCCGACCTGTCCGGCACGCAGTTCCTGCCGCTGTTCACGACGATCAAGGCGCATTCGGTCCACGAATTCCCGACGCTCTCGCGCCACGATGGCGAGGAGTTCGTCTACGTCGTCCGAGGCGAGGTCGTCCTGCACTCCGAGTTCTACGAGCCGCTCACCTTGCGGGTCGGCGACTCCTGCTACTTCGACAGCAGCATGGGGCATGCGCTGGTGTCCGCCGGGCCCGAGGATGCGGCGGTGCTGTGGGTGGTGTGCTCGAAAGAGGTCACGATGCCGCTCAGCAAGCCGCGGGCGGAACGACTGGCGTGAGTCGGCTGGTGTCGAGCGGCGCTGGGCCGCGCAAGCGGGTGTTCGTCGTCGGTGGCGGCATCGTCGGCCTGAGCTGCGCGCTATACGCGCAGCGCAACGGCCACGACGTGATCGTCGCCGATCCGCGCGGCTTCGCGAAGGGGGCGTCGTACGGCAACGCGGGCGTCATCGCCAATAGCGAGTGCATTCCGGTGGCGACGCCGGGCGTCCTCAGGCAGGTGCCGCGCATGCTGCTCGCGGCCGACAGCCCCTTGACCATCCGCTGGGCGTACGCGGCCCGCATCGCGCCGTGGCTGCTGCGCTTCGTCCGTGCCAGCAGCCGGGCTCGCGTCGCGCATGCAACCGGGCATCTTGCCGCGCTGCTGGCGCGTGCGATGCCGGGCCACCGCGAACTGGCTGCCGATGCCGGTTGCGATCAGCTGATCAAGGAGGTCGGCTGGCTGAAGGTCTTCCAGACCGACGCCGCGTATCGGCAGGCGCAAAGCGGGTTCGACAGCATGCGTGCCCACGGCGTCGATTGCGAGTATCTCGATCGCCGCGCGCTGGCGCAGCGCGAGCCCGGCCTGGCCGCCATCTTCGCGCATGGCATCCTGCACAAGGATTGCGCCCAGATCGAAGACCCGGGCCGGTACGTCGAGGCGCTCGGCGCATTGTTCCTGCGCCGCGGCGGGCAGTTCGTGCAGAGCGAGGTCGAAGCGCTCGAGCGCTCTGACGGGCGGATCGACTGCGCGCGCACGGGTACCGAGCGGTATCAGGCCGACTGTTTCGTCGTCGCGGCCGGTGCCTGGTCGAAGAAGCTGGCGGCGGATGCCGGCGCCAAGGTGCCGCTCGACACCGAGCGGGGCTACCACGTCGTCATGGAAACCGGCGAGCCGCAGGCGCTCCGGCAGCCCGTGTACTGGGCCGAGAAATCGGTGGTCATGTCACCGTCGTCGCAACGCCTTCGCGTGACCAGCAGCGTCGAATTCGCCGGACTGCAGGCCGCGCCCGACTACCGCAAGCTGAAGGCGATCGTGCCGGCCATCAGGGCCGCCGTGGCCGCCGAGCCAGGCAAGGTGGTCGGGGAGTGGCTCGGCTTCAGGCCGTCGATGCCGGACTCGCTGCCGGTCATCTCGCGGGCGCCGCGCGCCGCCAACTGCGTGCTGGCTTTCGGCCACGGCCACATCGGCCTGACCACCGGGCCCGCCACCGGAGCGATCGTCGCGGCGCTCATCGATGGAGCGCCGCCGCCGATGGACATCAGCGCGTTCTCGGTCGAGCGCTTTGGCTGAGCGGGCGAAGGCCGCTCAGGCCAGATGCAGCCGCGTCGAGTGCTTCACCTCTTCCATCACCGCATAGGTGCGCGTTTCCCGCACGCCCGGCAACTGCCATAGCACCCGGCCGGCGAAGGCGCGATAGGCATCCATGTCGGCAGCCCGGGTCTTCAGCAGGTAGTCGAAGCCGCCGGCGACCATGTGGCATTCCATGATCTCAGGGTGCACGAGCGCAGCCGCCTTGAACTCTTCCAGCACGTTCGGCGTCGTCCGGTCGAGCAGCACTTCGACGAAGACCAGCATCGCCGCGCCGAGCATGGCCGGGTTCAGCCTGGCTTCGTAGCCGAGGATGTAGCCGTCCCGCGTCAGCCTTTGCACCCGCGCCAGGACGGCCGTGGGCGAGAGGGCCACGGCCTCGGCGAGCTTCAGGTTTGAGATGCGGCCGTCGTCCTGCAAGGCCTTCAGGATGCGGATGTCGATGCGATCCAGCGAGTCGTCAAGCTTCATTTGGATAGCGAATGATTCGTTGAAACAGCGAAAATACGAAGTATTGTTCAGGGGAATGCCTGTGATCATAGCGATATGAACACCGAACCTTCAAGCATCGCCGGGCGCGCCTTCGAGCGTTTCGTCGACTCCGCGCCGTTCGCCTCGCCATTGCGAAGCGCCATCACGGCGGCCGCGAGACGGCCCGAAACGGAGGCGGTACCGCCGCTGCTCGCCGCCGCGCGCGTGCCGGCGGACTTGGCCGAGCGCAGCCGTGCGCTGGCCCGCCGGATCGCCGGCACGCTGCGCACCCGCAACGCCTCGGCCGGGCGCGCCGGGCTGGTCCAGAGCCTGCTGCAGGAGTACGCCCTGTCCTCGCAGGAGGGCGTCGCCCTGATGTGCCTTGCCGAAGCGCTGCTCCGCATACCCGATGCCGCGACCCGCGATGCGCTGATCCGGGACAAGATCGCGCACGGCCAGTGGCGGGCCCACCTCGGCAAGAGCGCCTCGCCGTTCGTCAACGCGGCCACCTGGGGGCTGCTGCTGACCGGCAAGCTGGTGAGCACGCACAGCGAAGCGAGCCTGTCGGCCGCGCTCGCAAGCCTGCTCGGCGCGGGCGGTGAACCGTTGATCCGCAAGGGCGTCGATCTGGCGATGCGGATGATGGGCGAGCAGTTCGTGGCCGGCCAGACGATCGAGCAGGCGCTGGCGAATGCCCGCGTGCGCGAGGCCCAGGGCTTCCGCTATTCCTTCGACATGCTGGGCGAAGCCGCGTTGACGGCGAGCGACGCGGCGCGCTACCTGCGCGATTATGAGATGGCCATCCACGCGGTCGGCAAGGCGTCGGCCGGGCGCGGCGTCCACGATGGGTCCGGCATCTCGATCAAGCTGTCGGCGCTGCACCCGAGATACCAGCGCTCGCAGCTCGACCGCGTGATGGACGAGCTTTATCCGGTGCTGCTGCGGCTGTGCGTGCTGGCCAAGCGCTACGACATCGGTCTGAACATCGACGCCGAAGAGGCCGACCGGCTCGAGATCTCGCTCGATCTGCTCGAACGGCTGGCGTTCGAGCCGCAACTGCATGGCTGGAATGGCCTCGGATTCGTGGTGCAGGCCTACCAGAAGCGCTGTCCCTGGGTGATCGACCATCTCATCGATCTGGCACGGCGCAGCGGCCGGCGCCTGATGGTCCGCCTGGTCAAGGGTGCGTACTGGGACACCGAGATCAAGCGCGCGCAGATCGACGGCCACGAGGGCTATCCGGTCTACACCCGCAAGCCGTATACCGACGTTGCCTACATCGCCTGCGCCCGCAAGCTGCTGGCAGCCCCCGAGGCGGTCTATCCGCAATTCGCGACGCACAACGCCCACACGCTGGCGATGATCTACGAATTGGCCGGGCCTGCCGCCTACACGCCGGGGCAGTACGAGTTCCAGTGCCTGCACGGCATGGGCGAGCCGCTGTACGAGCAGGTCGTGGGCGCGGCGGACGACGGCAAGCTCGGCCGCCCTTGCCGCATCTACGCGCCGGTCGGGGCGCATGAAACGCTGCTCGCCTACCTGGTCAGGCGCCTGCTCGAGAACGGCGCCAACAGCTCGTTCGTGCACCGCATGGCCGATCGTTCGATATCGCTCGATGAGCTCGTCCGCGATCCGGTGGAGCAGGTCGAGCGAATGGCCGAGGCAGAGGGCGCGATGGGCCTGCCCCATCCCGCGATCCCGCTGCCGTGCGATCTGTACGGCACCGCGCGGCGCAACGCCAGGGGCCTGGACCTGGCTGACGAAAACCGGTTGGCGCGGCTGGCCGAAGTGTTGCGTGCGACGATAGCTCCGCCCTGGTCGGCCGGGCCTCTGTTGGCTGTCGAGGGCGATGCCGGTAAGTCGGAGGCCGGTGAGCAGATCGGTGAACAGGGTAGTGAGTCGGGGAGCGGTGAGCCGCAGGCTGTCCGCAATCCGGCTGGTGCCGAAGATGTTGTTGGATACGTGAGCGAAGCCACGCCCGCGCAGGTGGAGCTTGCGCTGGAATACGCGGCACGCGGGGCCGCTGCTTGGGCGGCCGTGCCGCCCGCCGGGCGGGCCCACCTCCTGGCCGCGGCGGCCGATCGGCTCGAAGGCGATATGCAGCGCCTGATCGGCCTGCTGATCCGTGAAGCGGGCAAGACCGCCGCCAACGCCGTTTCCGAGGTCCGGGAAGCCGTCGACTTCCTGCGCTACTACGCCGCGGAAGTAAGCGAACGCTTCGACAATCGCACGCACCAGCCGCTCGGCCCGGTGGCCTGCATCAGTCCATGGAATTTCCCGCTGGCCATCTTCACCGGGCAGGTAGCGGCCGCGCTGGCGGCGGGCAACACGGTGCTGGCCAAGCCGGCGGAACAGACCCCGCTGGTCGCAGCCGAGGCGGTGCGGGCCCTGTGGGCCGCCGGCGTTCCCCGGTCGGCCGCGCAGCTCCTGCCCGGCCGCGGCGAGACGGTCGGGGCGCAGCTCGTGGGCGATGCCCGCGTGCAAGGCGTCATGTTCACCGGGTCGACCGAGGTGGCGCGCCTCCTGCAGCGTACGCTTGCCGCGCGCGTCGACGTCCACGGCCGCGCGGTAACGCTGGTGGCTGAGACCGGCGGCCTGAACGCGATGATCGTCGATTCGTCGGCGCTGACCGAGCAGGTGGTCGTCGATGCGCTGCGCTCGGCGTTCGACAGCGCCGGCCAGC
>JAFKGG010000469.1 GCA_017307915.1 Burkholderiales bacterium
GAACATCGTGTTCAAGCCGGCGATCGAGCCGCAGGCCGGCGACACGCGCGAGATTTCCTCGCGGGCGATGCACATCATCGTCAGGTTGCCGTTGGGCCCGCCGTACTGCTCGGGCACCCACAGCTGCATCAGGCCCATCTCACCGAACAAACGCACCAGTTCGGTCGGAAAGCGGTCGGTTTCGTCGATCTCGGCCGCGATCGGCGCCACGTGCTTGGCGACCATCCGGCGGATGCTGTCCTGGAAAGCAAGCTGCTCTTCGGTGAAGTTCATGGTTGGATGTTTCTGTTAAAAAGGAGCTGTCATTTAATGGTAGGGCCATTTATTATTATGACGGTGGCACCGACAAGTCAAGCAGGAAGCACTCTCATGTACTCTTCACGTCGTTCCCCCGGATCGCACGCGACCTTGTCCTCCTCCGATTTTCCCCAGCAGCCGGCTCCCTTCGAGCCGATCCAGACCCGCCGCACGTTCGAGGAGATCTGCGAGCGGATCCGTGCCCGCATCAGCGCCGGTCAGCTCAAGCCGGGCGACAAGTTGCCGGCCGAGCGCGAACTGGCTCAGCAGCTCGGCGTGGGCCGCAATGCCTTGCGCGAGGCGCTGCGCAGCCTGGAAATCGCCGGCATCGTCGAGCTACGCAAAGGCGTCAAGGGCGGTGCCTTCATCCGTGCCGGCGACCCCGCCCGCATGGACGCCGTCGTGCAGGACATGTTCAGCCTGGGATCGATCACGCTGGCCGAGCTATCCGAAACCCGCATGCACGTTCAGGATCTGGTCGTGCGGCTGGCGTGCGAGCGCGCCACCGAAGAAGACTTGCAGGCGCTGGAAGCCATCATCGACCGCACCGAAGCGGCCACCAAGAGCGGTCAGTTCCTAGTGCGCGTCGAATGTTCGCGCGACTTCTACCGGGCGCTGGGCGCCGCGACCCACAATGCCTTGTTCGCGATGATGATGCAGTCGGTCACCGAAGTTCTGATGCGCTTCGTCTATGCGAGGGTGGCCTCGGGCGGCAAGCCGCACCCGCGACTGGTGGAAACGCGGCGCCGGTTCCTGGCCGCGCTACGGGCGCGCGACGCCGATCTGGCGACGCGGCTGATGCGCACGCACCTGGAAGCGATTCACAAGATGCTGGCCTTGTCGTTGCGGGGCAAGTCGCTGCCGGCCAAGTAGCGGCGGCCAGGCGTGGATGGGCCCGCGCCTTCAGTCCAGGGCCTCGCTCGACTGGCTCCATTGCTCGCGCAATGATGGCTTGAGCACCTTGCCCGCCGGATTGCGCGGCAGACTTGGCACGAATAGCACGGCGGCGAGCCGCTGCGTCTTGCCCAATTGCTCGTTGGTCCATTGCTTGAGTGCTTCGGGCTGCACTCCGGCCGCTTCATCGACCGCCACGAACGCCACCGGCGTCTCGCCCCACTGCCGCGAAGGCACGCCAAGCACCGCCGCCTCTTTCACCGCGGGATGCGCAAGCAACACCGCTTCGAGATCACCCGGATAGATGTTGAAGCCGCCGGAATTGATCATCTCCTTGATGCGGCCGCACAGCACCAGGAAACCATCTTCGTCGAAATAGCCGACGTCGCCGCTGCGCAGGTAACGCAGCCCGTCAGGGCTGTTCCAGAACACCTCGCCAGTCAATTCGGGGCGATTGTGATAGCCGGTCATGGTGGCCAGAGTGTGGCCCAGCACTTCACCCGGCTTGCCGCGCGGCAGATCCTCTCCATCGGGGCCGACGATGCGGATCGTGCAGCCCGGCGCCGGCATACCGACCGTATGCAGCTTGTCGGGGTGTTCCGCCGCCGCCAGAACAGTCGAGATGCCGCCCTCGGTCAAGCCGTACGTCTCCATCACACCGCCGGGCCAGCGCCGCAGCACCTGTGCCTTCAGCGTCGCCGGGAAGGGCGCGCCGGTCGAGAACTTCATCTGGAAGCTGCTCAAATCGTAGGCATCGAAGTCAGGATGATCCAGCAGGCGCTGATACTGGATCGGCACCAGCATCGAATGCGTGACGCGATGGCGCTGCGCCAGCTCCAGGTAGCGCGTGGTGTCGAACTTGCGCATCAGCACCACCGTCGAGCCGTTGCCCAGCGCCGCGAACAGGCTCACCAGCGTCGTGTTCGAATACAGTGGCGTCGCGATGATGGCGACGGCATCAGGGCCATATTGCTGCCAGGTGCCGCGGCGCACGTGCAGCCATCGCATCAGGTGCGGCTGCACGATGCCTTTGGGCACACCCGTGGTGCCCGATGAATAGATGATGTTGAACGGTTCCTGCCCGGTCAGTTTCGGCAACGACGCCGGGTCTGCCGCCGGCGCCAGCCACGCGGCCAGCTCGTCGCTGTCGTCGCCGATCCGGATCAGTGCCGCCCCGGCCGCGGCCGCATGCTGGGCCTGCAAGGGCGAGCCGGCATCGGCGAACAGGTGCCGCGCGCCGCTGTCGCGCAGCATTCTCGACAGCACGTCGGCAGTGGCCGTGACCGGCAGCGGCACTGCGGCGACGCCGGCCCTGACGGCGCCGACGAACAAGGCAACGTAGGCCGCTGAATTGGCCGCGCAGATGGCTGCCGCCGCGCCGACGCTGCTGCCATCGCGCATCAGGCTGGCGGCTACGCGCCGGCTCAGTTCGTCGAGCTGCGCATAACTCATCGTCTGGTCGCCGTCGATCAGCGCCGGCCGTTGCGGCGCTTGGCGGGCGGTGGCTGATATCAGTTGACCCAGAGTGACGAACTCGGCTTGCGACAATGTGTTTTGCACGATTTGGCTCGACTTTAAGAATGGGTGAGGCAGGACCTCAGGACTTGTCGAAAGTGAAGGTACCCAGCTCTTCCGATAGCTGTTCGATGACACCGAATCGCTTGGTCACGCTGGCGTGCAACAGGTGTGACACGCCGCTGCACAGCAGGTGCACTATCGCGGCAATCGGTGTCGGGGAATCGAATGGCCCGGCGCGCATGTTCGGAACGATCAGCGGTAGGCTCGAAACGCGCACTAGCGGCGAAGCCGATGAGTCGGTGATCGAGATCACCGAGACCCCGCGCTTGCGCAAAGCCTGCGCCAGCTCGATGGTACGCCGCGAATAGCGGCGCGACGCAATCGCAACCGCGCAATCGCTGGCGCCGCATTCGGCCAATTTGCCATAGCCGAGCATATCCAGAGACGACGAGGATTCGACTCGCGGCCGGCAAAGCGCCAGTCGGTGCGCCATCAGATCGGCCAGCGAACGGCTCCAGCCGCTGCCGATCACATAGATCGAACCTTTGGCTTGCGCCAGCAGGCTGATGACCTTCATGAAGGCTTCCGTATCAGCCAGTTCACGCAACTGCTGAAGCTGCTGCAGATCGTCCTCCAGGCTCATCCGCAACAGCGCCTGGGTGTCGATCTCGTTGTTTTCCAGCCGTGCCCGGTCGACGGGTGACGGAATCATCCGGGTCACCGCCGTGCGCAGTTCCAGCTGCAGATCCCGATAGCTGGCGTAGCCGAGCTTGGCGACGAAACGACTCAGTGTCGAAGGGTTGACGCCGACGATCTCGGCAAACCGGCGCAGCGATTCGAAAGCCGCCACGTCGGGCTTGACCGCCAAGGCATCGGCCAGAACGCGCTCGCTGTCGGTCAGCGTACCTGCCTCGCGCTGGATGCGCTCGGTCAATGTGGATTTGCTTGCCTGCTTCATCTGTTGTTTCGAGCTCGTCTCGACGAAACCGGCGCCAAGTAAACCACAAGCAAACCGGCGCGGCATTTGCCGGGCGCTTTTGTGTCTAGCAACATATGTTGTCAATTAATTATATTTATGCAACACTTGGTGCATGAGTGCAACAACGCCAGCAACACAGTCGATTGGCGCCGAGACGGCCGAGCCTTCTTCTTCGCGCCCAGGCATGCGTGCCGCCTGGTATGCCCGGGTAGGCGCGGCGGCAGACGTGCTCCGGGTCGGAGTACGGCCTCGTCCGCTTGCCGGCGATGGCGAGTTGGTCGTTCGGGTCGCCTATTCGGCCGTGCATCCGGCCGACGTCAAGCGCCGCGCTGGCACGCTAGGGCAGATGGATGCCGCGGAAGTGATCCCGCACAGCGATGGCTCTGGCATCGTCGAAGCGGTGGGGGCTGGCTTGGCGGAGCGTGAATGGCTCGGTCGGCGGGTCTGGATGTTTCACGCGCAGCGTGGGCGCGCCGAAGGAACGGCCGCCGAATACATCACGTTGCCGGCGCGGCTATGCCGGCCGGTGCAAGGCGATTGCTCGCTTCGCGATGCAAGCTGCATTGGCATTCCGATGCTGACTTCGCATGTAGCGGTGCTGGGCCATGGCGCTGTGACCGGCAAGCGGGTGCTCATTACCGGAGCGGCGGGAAGCGTCGGCCGGTATGCGTTGCAATGGGCGCGCTGGGCCGGGGCGAGCTGCGTGCTTGCTACGGTGGCCAATGCCACTCAGAAAGCGCTCGCGCTCGAACTAGGTGCCAACGACGTGCTCGACATCCATGCGGATGATCCCGCGGATTGGATCGTGCGGCAGCTGGGTTCAGCGAGATCGATCGACGTGCTGGTCGACATCGACATGGGCCGAAACGGCGTCTGGGTACCGAAGGTGCTGGCGCCTCATGCGATCTGGTCGACCTTCGCGAGCAGCATGCCGGTCGCGCTCGATTTCAGGGCCTTGCTCGACGTCAATGCCCGGCTGCGCTTCATTCGATCGCACAGCCTGGCGCCCGCTGAATTGAACGCCGCGCTCGACGACATCGATCGCATTCACGCTGCCGGGGCGGTAAAGCACGTCGTGTCCGACGTGCTGGCGCTCGAGCAGATCGCCTCTGCCCACGAGCTGGTCGAACGAGGCCACCGGCAGGGTGCAACCGTATTGTCTGTTTCGGATAGGTAATGAACGAGAGCACCAAAGTTCAAGCGCGGCACCCCTACGTGCCTGAGGGTTTGCTGGGTCTGATGGTTCCCTACGGCAACTTTGCCGTCGAATGGGAAATGTCGATTCTGATGGGGTACCCGAATTTCGCGCTGACGACGCGGCTGATGTCCGACGAAGGGGCTGATCTGACCGGCCGTTTGCGCAGCTATTTCGATCCGGCGCGCTTGTCCGATGCGATGCGCAGCTTCGGTTCGACGCCGCTGGGGTGCGTCGGCGTGGCCTGCTCGTCGACCTCGTATTTCATCGGACGTGAACGCGAGCAGAAGATCTTCGCCACGCTCGAGCGCGAGTTCGGCACCCGCTTCGTCTGGTCCACCGAAGCCGTCCGGCAGGCGCTGACGAGCCTTGGCAGCCGCTCGATGTGCCTGGTGTCGCCGTACCCACACGAAATCACCAAGCGTTGCGCTGAATACTGGGTTTCGCTGGGGTTCGAAGTCGATGAAGTGATCCAGATCGACTCGTTCAGCGGTGGTTTTCATCCAATCTATACCTTGACGCCGGCCATCGTGCAAACGCATCTCGAGGCGGCGGTTCGGCGTAGTCGTTCGCCGGTGGTCATTACCGGAACGGGCCTTTCCACGTTGCCGGCGGTCATACGAGTGCTGCGTGCGCAAGATCGCAACGGGCCGCCGGTGCTGTCGGCCAATCTGTGTCTGGCCTGGTCGATGCTGGCGGTCGCCGCCGATGAGCGCTTTCGCGCAGAAAACTGGTTCACCGCCGATGCGAGCTGGCTCGAAGCGGCAATCAAACACCCCCGCATGCAGGAGTTCGTCGATGCCTGAGGTTTTCATTCAAATGTTCGAAGGTCGTAGCATCGAACAAAAGCGCGAGCTGGTGCGTGAGGTCACCGACGCGGTGACCCGCTCCCTCGGCGTGCACCCCGACGTGGTCACCGTTCAACTGATCGAAGGTTCGAAGCAGAACCGCGCTCGCGGCGGGCGGCTCTTCAGCGATCTGCACGCCGCGGAGCCGAAATGAGTACCGTCGACACTCCCGTTCTCGTCGTCGGCGGCGGGCCGGTCGGCGCATGCCTGGCGATGGATCTGGCATGGCGCGGCACGCCGTGCATGCTGGTCGAGCAGCGTCAAGAACGTATCGACCACCCGAAGGCGACGCTGCTGGGTTCACGCTCGATGGAGCAGTTGCGGCGCTGGAATCTGGAGGATGACATCTATCGCAACTGCCTGCCGAACGATCAGCGCTATCGGATCTCGTTCGTCACGGGTATGAATGGTCACGAACTGCTCAAATTCGAATCGCCGTCGATCAACGAGGTGCGATCGCGCTCGCCCGAACTGGTCTCGCGTTGGCCTGAGCTGGCCTGGTCACCGTACGGCAAGACGCAGATCGGCCAGCAGGCGCTCGAACCGATCCTGTTCGAAAAGGCTCGCCGCATGCCGGGCCTCGAAATCCTGGAGGGTTGGCGGCTCGCTGGCTTCACGCAGGATCGCGACGGCGTGGTCTCGCAGATCGAGCACGTGTCTACCGGCGAGGTTCGGCAGGTGCGCAGCCGCTACATGGTTGGCTGCGATGGCGGCAGCAGCCTGGTGCGGCGTGCGCTCGGCATTCGTTTCGGCGGGCGCGGCGCGATCCGCCCCAACGTCACGTTCCAGTTCCGCTCGGCCGAGTTCTCGCGCAGCCATCCGCTGGACCCGGGCAATCTCTATTACATCCTGCTGCCCGACACGTTTGGCGTGTTCATGGCGATCGACGGCAAGGAACGCTGGGGATATCAGTATTACTTCCTCGATCCGGCACAGAAGACCGAGAACCCCGATGTGCACGCGATCCTGCACCGCGCGGTCGGCAAGCCGTTCGAGTTCGAGCTGCTCAACGTCACGCATTGGCAGCACCACCAGAGCGTTGCCGAACACTACCGCGGCGGCCGCGTGTTTCTGGCCGGTGATTCGGCGCATCTGTTCTCGCCTACCGGCGGCGTCGGCATGAACACCGGCATCAATGATGCCTTCGATCTGTCCTGGAAGCTGCATGCAGCGCTCGCCGGCTGGGGCGGCGAATGGCTGCTGCAAAGCTACGAGCACGAACGCCGGCCGGTCGCGATCCGCAATACTCAGCGAGCGGCGGCCAACTCCGACAAGAACGACATGGTCATGGCCGAGGTGACACCCGAGCTGATCGGCGCCACGCCGCGTGGTGAACTGCTGCGTGCCGATCTTGCGCAGAAGCTGAGCTGGGTGGCGGCGCAGTACGAGAGCGCCGGCGTGCACCTGGGCTATCGCTATCAGAAATCGAACATATGTTGCTGGGAAGCCGGTGTCGAGCCGCCCGATGATTACCGCTATGTCGTGAATTCGACCTATCCGGGCTTTCGCGCGCCGCACGTCTGGATGCGTGACGGGCGTTCGACGCTCGATCTGTTCGGGCGCGATTTCGTGCTGATGTGCTTCGACGGCAAAGAAAAGGCGTGCACGGATTTCATCGACGCCTTCCGGCAGCGGGGCGTGCCGTTGGTGGTGCAACCGGTCGATGACGATGCCGTACGGCGTGCCTACGAGGTCGAGCTGGTACTGGTGCGGCCCGACGGTCATGTCGCCTGGCGCGGCTCGGCTCCGCCTGACGATCCGATCGGCGTGGTCGAGCGGGTGCGCGGCGCGCAGCGGCCCCGCTTTGTTCCCGAGTGGGCGCAGCCCGACGATCTGGCCTCGATCGCGCTGCGGACCTGAAACGCATCGCTTTTCACCGGCGGCGGTAACGCGCCGCTGGCACCGATCCGATCTTTCACCTTCCTTTGGAGCGTGTCATGAGCTTTTTTTCTCCGTTCGTCCGCAGAATCGCCACAGGCGGTGCCCTGATCCTGGCCGCAACGGCCGTCGGTGCCCAGACGGCACCTTGGCCGAGCCAGCCGATCCGCATCGTCGTGCCGTACCCGGCGGGCGGCACCTCGGATACCGTTGCTCGCGTTGTTGGGCGCCGCCTCGGCGAGCAACTGGGTGTGCCGGTGATCATCGAGAACCGACCCGGCGCCAGCGGCAACATCGGCGCTCAAGTCGTCGCCAAGTCGCCGGGCAACGGCTATACGCTGATGGTGGGCGGGCCCAACAACTTCGCGTCGAACCAGTTCCTCTACAAGCATCTTCAATACGACATCGAGAAGGAACTGGTTGGCGTCACGCTGCTGACCCAGCTCTCGAACCTGATGCTGGTGCCGAATTCTCTGAAGGTCGCCGACCTGAAGGAATTCATCGCCGCAGCCAAGGCCAAGCCCAATACCTTCAACTGCGCCTCGACCGGCCTGGCTACGAGCAGCCACTTGACGCTGGAGTTGTTCAAGAGCAAGTCCCAGGTCGACGCGCAGCACATTCCGATGAAAGGCAGTGCCGGCGTCGTCACCGAGCTGATGGGAGAGCGTGTCGAATGCGCGTTCGACAACATGCCGGGGCACCTGTCGCATCTGAAGACTGGCCGCTATCGGGCGCTGGCGGTGACCACCACTAAGCGTTCCCCGTATTTGCCCGATGTGCCGACCTTTACCGAACTCGGCTATCCCGGCGTCGTCTCCACGTCGTGGTTTGCACTGGCGGCACCCGCCAGCACGCCGCCGGCGCTGGTGGCTCGCATCTCCGAGGCCGTGCGCAAGGTGCTGGCCGAGCGCGAGATCATTGCTACCTTCGAAGCTGCCGGGTATACGCCGGGCGGAACGACGCCTGAAGAGACTGCCGAATTCTTCAGTCAGGAAATTCGAAAATGGCGTCAGGTCATCGAAGCGGCCGGCATCAAGGCCGAATGAGCAACTGACCAGGAGTGACACGTGCAAGGCTCTGATCTCACTGCGCGCCAGATGTACGAGGCGCTGATGCGCGAGCCGCGGCGCCGGCCCTTCGGGTTCGGTACGAAGGCGGCGTTGGTCAACGTGGATCTGCAGAACGCCTATACCAGAACCGATCGCTACCCGACCGCGTATTCGAACGATCCGAGACAGATCGAGCACGTCAATCGACTGGCCGCCGCGCAGCGGCGGCTCGGCTGGCCGGTGGTCTGGACGACGCTGGCCTTTCTGCCTGACGGCAGCGATTGCGGCGTCTGGGGCCTGCGCAGCGATACGCCCGACAGTCTGCAACGTATTGGTTTCGACAGCGACCGTGCCCAGCTCGACGAGCGTCTCGACGTCAATCCGGATCGTGACGTGCAGATCATCAAGAAAATGCCGTCGGCCTTTCATGGCACGCATCTGCTGCCGTACCTGGTCGCTCAGCGTGTCGATACCGTGATCGTGACCGGCGGTTCGACCTCGGGCTGCGTGCGTGCAACGGTCGTCGATAGCCTGTCGAACGGCTTTCTGACAGTGGTGTCGCCCGAATGCGTGGCCGACGTGCACGAGTCGCCGCACTACGCGAACCTGTACGACATGCAGGCCAAGTATGCCGACCTTCGCTCGGTCGAGGAGGTAGTGGCCTGGCTGGAGCAGCAATCGTGACACTGCCTTCGAAGACCCTGCTGGCACCTTGGCAAGGTTTTTCCGAGCAGGCCGCGCGCTGGCCCGGCGATAAATCGCTGGCCTTCTGGCTGGCGCCGAACATCGAGTACTACGAGATCGATCCGCCGCGCAATCCAGTGCGCGCCGCGTGGCCCAGGCCGTTTCCCGATTTGCAGAACTGGTCGTGGCGTGACTATGGCAACCGCGTCGGGGTATGGCGCTGTCTGGAGCTGTTCGACAAACACGAGCTGACCGGCTCGGTGTCGTTGAACTCCGCGATGTGCGAGCATCTGCCCGAAGTCGTGCAGGCCTTCGTCGATCGAGGCTGGGAACTGTTCTGCCACGGTCGCTACAACACGCGCTACCTGTTCGGCCTGTCGCCTGAACAGGAGCGTGAACAGATCGCATCGGCCTGCCGCGAGATCGAGGCATTCTGCGGAGAGCGCGTTCGTGGTTTTCTATCGCCGGCGCTGACCTATAACGAATCTACGCTTCAGAACGTGGCGGCCTGCGGGCTCGATTACGTACTCGACGTCTGCGCTGCCGATACGGTGCTGCCGCTGCGATTGCCGCAGGCCAGTCTGCTCGCGATTCCCTATTCGATCGAGCTGAACGATTTTTTCGCGGTCGTCGCCGGCGGCTTGTCGGCCAGCGCCTACGTCGATCGTTTCAAGGCGCAGTTCGACCAGCTTCTCGAAGAAGGCCTGCGTCAGCCCAAGGTCGTCGGGTTGCCGCTGCATCCCTATCTGATCGGCATGCCTCAATACGTCTGGGCCTTGGACCAAATACTTGCGCACGTGCGCGAACACGATGAAGTCTGGTGCGCACGGGCGTGCGACATCGCCGACCACGTCAGCGGCGGGCAGCGGCCGTCCGCGGGTCATTCGGTGGAGGTCAAGGCATGAAACGCTACGCCGATCATGACTGGTTCACGTTCCGTGCCTTGCGACCCGATCGCCACGCCGAACTGGCCTTGCGCTGGCCGGCACCCTGCCAGGTGGCGATCCATCTGGCCGTCTGCGTCCAGGCGTTCGTGTTGGGAGCGAAGCCGCCGTTCGCCGTGCCGGGCATGCTCGATCGGCCGTATCCCGATCTGTCGAACTGGACGCAACGCAAGACCGCGCTGCGTGAAGGCCTCGCCCGGCTGATCGATCTGTTTGATGACCTGGCGATATCGGCGTCCTTCGTCGTCGAAGCCGAGGCGCTCGACGAGCTGCAAGCCTTTCTGCCTGCGCTGCGCAATCCTCGACACAGCGTGGTGGCCGGGGGGGTGCATGCGGCAGCGCTGCACAGCGCCTTCGAGGATCTGAGCGCCGAGACGCAAGCGGTCAATGAAGTGCTGAACCGCCTGCGCAGTGCGCTGAACGTACCGATCAGCGCCTGGCGCTCGCCGTCGGGCGTGTATTCCCGGCATACGCTTGATGCGCTGGCCGCATCGGGTTTGCAGGCAGTACTCGATTTCAACAACGACGAACTGCCGTTTGCGGTCGAGACCCGCTCCGGTTCATTGCTTGCCTTGCCGTGGCAGCACTTCGCCAGCGATCTGCACTGCCTGTTCGTCTGCAAGCAGCCGCTGCAGGATTATCTGAACGATCTTGCGCAGGGCGTGCAGTGGCTGAAGGTCGAATCGGCTCGCGCGGGCCCGCGCATCATGACCTTGCCGATCCATCCGTGGATCATGGCCGCGCCGCATCGGTTCCGGCCGTTCGCACAGATGCTGCGGCAATGGGCTGCGATGGACGGCGTGGCTTTCGTTGACGTCGGGCAGATGCAGGCGGCGGTGTAGCCGCCGCCGCGCGCCAGCCTTATCGCCCCAGGCGCAGCAGCCGCAAGCCGTTTCCCACCACCAGTAGGCTCGCACCCATATCGGCGAACACCGCCATCCACATCGTCCCGTTGCCGAACACCGCTGCCACCAGAAACGCGGCCTTGATGCCTAGCGCTAGCGCGATGTTCTGCCACAGCACCGCGTGCGTGGCGCGCGACAGCCGCACGGTCTGCGCGATGCGCCGCAGATCGTCGTTCATCACGACGACGTCGGCAGCTTCCATCGCGATGTCGGTGCCGGCCGCGCCCATCGCTACGCCGATGTCGGCCTGAGCCAGCGCTGGCGCGTCATTGATGCCGTCGCCGGCCATCGCGGTCGGGCCATGCTGCAATTGCAGCCGCTTGATCGCATCGAGCTTGTCCTGCGGCAGCAGATTGCCGTGCGCCTCGTCGATACCGGCTTCGCGCGCGATCGCCGATGCGGTGGTTGGGTTGTCACCGCTCAGCATCACCGGCGCCAGCCCCAGCGCTTTCAAGTCAGCCACCGCTTCGCGCGACGAAGGCTTGATCGTGTCGGCGACCGCGAACAGCGCCAGCACTTCGCTGCCGTCGGCCAGCAGCGTCACTGTGCGGCCAGCCGCTTCGTGCTGCGCCAGCGCCGCTTCCAGCGCCGGCGAACACTGGTTGCGTTCTTCGATCAGGCGATGATTGCCCAGCACGTAGGCAGTGCCGCCGACCTCGGCCTGGACGCCGCGGCCGGCCAGTGCCTTGAAGCCGTCGGGCGGCAGCGCGGGCGCCATCAGGCTCTGCGCGATCGCACGGGACACCGGGTGGTCGGAGTGGCCGGCCAGCGCAGCGGCGATCGGCTCGACCTGCCTCGCGTCGGCGCCCCCCAGGGCCTGCCAGCTCACCAGCCGCGGCCGACCCTCGGTGATCGTGCCGGTCTTGTCGAAGGCCACGGCGCGCAGCTTGCGCGCCTGCTCCAGATGAATGCCGCCCTTGATCAGGATGCCGCGGCGCGCGGCTGCCGCCAGGCCGCTGACGATCGTCACCGGCGTCGAGATCACCAGCGCGCATGGGCAGGCGATGACCAGCAGCACCAGCGCCTTGTAGATCGCCTGCAACCACGTCCAGTCGAACAACCACGGACCGATGCCGGCCACCGCCACGGCGATCAGGAACACCGCCGGTGTGTAGACCGCCGCGAAGCGGTCGACGAAACTCTGCGTCGGCGCCCGCATGGCTTGGGCCTGCTCGACGGCATGGATGATGCGCGCCAAGGTCGAATCCGATGCGGGCGCCGTCACCTCCAATTCGATCGTGCCGGTCTGGTTGATGGTGCCGGCGAACACCGCATCGCCGATCGCCTTGTCCACCGGCAGGCTTTCGCCCGTGACCGGTGCCTGGTCGATGCTGGTGCTGCCCGCAAGGATCGTGCCGTCCATCGGCACGCGCTCGCCCGGGCGCACGCGCAGCAGCGCGCCCACCTCGATCGACGACACCGGCACGGTGGCCCAGCTACCGTCAGGTTGGCGCAGCGAGGCTTGGTCGGGGGTCAATGCCAACAAGCTGGCAATGGCGTTGCGCGCGCGGCCGACGGCACTCGCCTCGATGGCTTCGGCAATCGCATACAAAGCCATCACCATCGCTGCTTCGGGCCACTGGCCGATCAGGAATGCGCCGGTGACGGCCACCGTCATCAGCGCATTGATGTTCAGCCGCCCGCGGCGCAGCGCGGCCAGCCCCTTCTTGTAGACGTCGAAACCGGCCAGCCCGATGGCGATGGCGGCAATGGCCAGTCCGGCTGCTTTCCAGCCGAGTGTGTCGGGGGCGAAGTAGCCGAGAACCTCGGCGCAGATCGCTAGCGCCAGTGCGGCGGCCAGCGGCCAGGGGGCGGCGGCCGGGTGGTCGTGATCATGATCGTGACCGTGGCCGTGGCCGTGGCCGTGGCCGTGATCCTGCCGATGGCCGCGGGCCTGCGTGTGACCATGGCCCAGCCCGTGGGCGCCATCGATCGCCGCGCCCTGGCCCGCGCGCACCAGCGGCAGCGGGGCGCAGCAAGCGCAGTCCTCGTCAAAGCCAGGTTTCGAGTGGGAGCCGGTCGGTTTCGTACGGGAGGTCATATGCGTTCCGTCGACGTGACCTTCCCATTGGAAACCCTGTAGCAGGTGCAGGGTCAAGCGGCGCGACCGTTCGAGCGGCCGCCACTCGGACGGCCCGCAGGCCGGCACGGCGGGAGCGTGTGCGCCACGCGCCGTTGCGTCAGCGGCTCAGGCAGCGCCGCTGGCTTTGCGCAGGATCACGTAGAGCTGGTCCTTGAGCTGCAGTTTTTCTTTCTTCGCTTCCTCGATCTCGACCGTGGTGGCGGGTTCGATGCGGGCTTCCATGTTCTTGATTTTCTGGTCCAGCAAGTTGTGCTTGTCGAACAGATGCATGAAGTGCGTATCGCTGGACTTCAGGCGGGTGATCAGGTCGCGGTATTCAGGAAACATGTCCTCTCCAAGTTCATGCACCGGAACCGTCCGGGCACATTTCTTGACTATACCGCTTGTTCATGGGCGCCAATTGATCCTGGTCGTATCCGATGCGCCGTCTCCCGGTTCCGGGCTGTCGGAGGCCCCGGCAACGTGAATCTGAACGCCGTCTGAACGCCGCGTTCACGCTGTGTTCGAAGCGACTGCGACAGACTGCTCCTCGAACCGGCTGGCGGCCCCAGGGCGCTCGCCGCAGCTATCCACACCCGACCTGTAAAGGAAAACTCGCCATGAACTTTGCATCGCCGAACATTCGCTTCGCCGCTATCGTCGCAATCGGCCTGTCGCTCGCAGCCACGGCCGCGCAAGCGCAATACGTCGGACCCGGTAGTCCGGGCGTTGCCACCGATGTGGCTGCCATTCTGGCCAAGCCGCAAGACGACCAGCCCGTGGTGCTGAAGGGCTATCTGGTCGAACAGTTGTCGAGCGACAAGTATCGATTTTCCGACGGCAAGAATGAGATTCGCGTCGAGATCGATCGCAAGCGCTTGCCCGCGCGGCCGCTGGATGCGAGCACGCGAATCGAGATCCGCGGCAAAGTGGAAAAAGACTTCCTGCAGTCGCCCGAGATCGACGTCAAAGCGCTGACTGTGATCGAGTAGGCCCATGCGGCTCGGCGGGTTGCGCCCGCGCCTTCTCGGCCGCGTTTGTGCTTTGCCCCTTCAGGGAGCTTCACCGGGCCGGGTGGTGAACACGTCGGCCCACTCCGGATGCTTGGCGTATTGCGCACGCACGTAAGGGCACAAGGGGATGACCTTGAAGCCGTTTTGGCGCGCATCTTCCACCATGAACGACACCAGCGCTGCCGCGGCACCGGTGCCGCGCATCGATTCGGGCGCACCGGTGTGGTCCGCGCTGATCAGGCCGGGGGAGCGCTTGGTGAACGTGAGCTCGGCTTCGTCATCGATGCCTGTGATGCGGGCGACGTAACGGCCGTGCCGAGCGTGGTTCTCTTTGCTGATATCGATGACAGACATTGAATCCTCCCGTGCGTCTTCGCTGTGAGGGAGATTAATGCGGCATCGAATGCCCTTGTCATTGAAAGGAGTTTATGCGGCCTTGATCGTTCATTGCATGTCCGTTCGTCGGTCGCGATGACCGAAGGTCTTTCGTTGGCGACCAGTCAGTAAAGTGTAACTAACGCGAAAGCTTCGCGCGCTAACCTGCACCGTGTGCTCAGTTGCAGTGGGCTTTCCGCTGGAGGTGTGTCGCTGCTGCAGTGCTTCGTGATGTCGCTCCACTCAATCCACGCGTGGCAGGAGGTATGTTTTGAACAAATCAATATTGAAGTCCGGTATTTTTCTCGCGGCACTTTCTTCCGCTTTCGCCGTAGCAGCCCAGGAAGCCCAGACCTCCGCTGAACCCGCGAGCCCGATGGTCGTCATCTTGTTCGTGGTGCTGTTCTTCGGTGTCATCGCGGCCTTCATCGTGTGGATGTATCGATCAGGAAAGCGTGGCGAAGGACAGCAGAAAGCGAGGCCGGCAGGTGAATCCCTGAAATCGCAACAGGAATCGTCGGGTAAATCGCAAACTTGAGAACGGCGCGGGGTGGGCCACCGGTGTAGAACTCGCTCGCGTCGCCCCGCATTTGTCGCCCTGCTCGTCGGAGCGTCTTCGCGCAAGTATCATTGACGCGGATTCATCCACGAGCAGGAGGGCAGCATGCGCGACCCATCGGCCGAATGGCATATCGACATCGGCGACTACCCCAGCGCGGGCAGTGATGCCGAAAAGCTGAGCTTCCTGCTGCGCTATGCGATTCTGGCGCCTTCGGGGCATAACACGCAGCCGTGGATGTTCCAGATCCAAGGCGATCAAGTCGAACTCTACGCAGATCGAACGCGCGGCCTGCCGGTGGTCGACCCTTACGACCGCGCATTGACTCTGTCGTGCGGCGCCGCCATCGGCAGCCTGCGGATTGCTATGAGGCGCTTCGGCCACGAAGGGATTTTCGAGCTTCTGCCGGCAGCCGGTGATCCCGACCTGCTGGCCCGCATTCGTCTCGGAAATTCTTGGACCCCCAGCGCCGTCGATCATTCATTGTTCGAGGCAATCACTCGCCGCCGCACGACGCGTCGGCCGTTCGAAAACGAACCACTGCCTGAACAGCTCATCGATCAACTTCGCGCGATTGCCGCGGAAGATGCTGTGGAACTCGTGCTGCTCACCGAGGCCTCGGCCAAGTCCGCAGTCGCCGCGCTGGTGGCCGAGGGCGACCGCATCCAGTTCGCCGACCCGCGTTTCAGGCGGGAGCTGGGATCCTGGGTGCATTCACGTCGCGCCGCCTCCCGTGACGGCATGTCGGGCGCCGGCTTTGGCATGCCGGATGTTCTATCGAGCATCGGCGGGCTGGTCATCCGCACCTTCGACATGGGCAAGGGCATAGGCGCCAAGGATCAAGAGATTTCGTTGCACTCGCCCGCCTTGGCCATCGTTGCCACGGCGGGCGACGAGCCGCGCGATTGGTTATCGGCCGGCGCTGCTCATATGGTGATGCTGCTCGCTGCCGGTGCTTGCGGCTTGACGGCGGCGTACCTCAATCAACCGGTCGAGGTGGATGAGCTTCGCCCACGGCTGGCGGCAGCGGCTGGCGTGCAAGGCGTGCCGCAACTGCTGTTTCGGCTCGGTCGAGGGCCGCAGATTCAGCCGGCGGTGCGCAGGCCAGTGGCGGAAGTGCTGCGCAAGCTCGGCTGAAGCATCGGGGCTAGTCGTTTCTGATGAACAGGTGCGCCAGCGGAAAGAGCGCAAAGATGCCCTGCGCTGCAAGACCCATCATGCCTGGCGGCGAGGTGGTCGCCGCCCATTGATCG
>JAFKGG010000470.1 GCA_017307915.1 Burkholderiales bacterium
CACCAACCCGGTCAAGGAAGACCAGGAGTACGTCGACTCGATTCTCGACGCGGTGCGCTGGCTCGGCTACGACTGGCAGGACCAGACTGAAAACAATCTGTACTACGCCAGCGACTATTTCGACCATTTCTACCGGATGGCCGAATGGCTGATCGAGGCTGGCCACGCCTACGTCGATTCGCAAAGCGCCGAGGAAATGCGCGCAATGCGCGGCACGCTGACCGAACCCGGCCGCGACTCGCCGTTTCGCGAGCGCACGCCGCAGGAAAACCTGCGGCTTTTCCGCGAGATGCGCGACGGCCAGCATCCGGAAGGCAGCCACGTGCTGCGCGCCAAGATCGACATGCGCTCGCCGAACATGAACATGCGCGATCCGGCGCTGTACCGGATCCGCTTCGCCGAGCACCATCGCACCGGCAAGCGCTGGTGCATCTATCCGATGTACGACTATGCGCATCCGATCTCGGACGCGCTGGAAAACATCACGCACTCGATCTGCACGCTCGAATTCGAAGACCACCGCCCGCTTTACGATTGGCTGCTCGAACGGCTGGCCGAAGGCGGCTTCTTCGACAAGCCGCTGCCGCAGCAGATCGAGTTCGCGCGGCTGAACCTGAACTACATCGTGACCAGCAAGCGCCGGCTGCAGGAACTGGTGCAACTGAAGCTGGTCGACGGCTGGGACGATCCGCGCATGCCGACCATCGTCGGCCTGCGCCGGCGCGGCTATACGCCCGAGGCGATCCGCCTGATGTGCGAGCGCACCGGCGTGTCGAAATCCGACGCCTGGCTCGATTACAGCCTGCTCGAACAGGCGCTGCGCGATGACCTGGAAGGCAAGGCGCCACGCGCCACGGCGGTGCTCGACCCGCTCAAGCTCGTCATCACCGATTACCCGCAGGGGCAGACCGAGCCCTGCGAAGCGCCGGTGCATCCGCAGCGGCCCGAGCTGGGCAAGCGCCAGTTCACCTTCGGCCGCGAGCTGTGGATCGAGCGCGAAGACTTTGCCGAGCAGCCGCCGAAAGGCTTCTTCCGGCTGTATCCGGGCAATCGCGTGCGGCTGCGCTACGGCTACGTGGTCGAGTGCACCGGCTGCGAGAAGGACGCCGACGGGCGCGTCACCACCGTCTTCGCCAAATACTTCGCTGACTCCAAATCCGGCACGCCCGGTGCCGATACCTACAAGGTCAAGGGCAACCTGCACTGGGTCGCCGCCCATGAAGCCTTCGACGCCGAAGTAAGGCTGTACGACCGGCTGTTCGTCGAGCCGCAGCCGGGCGCCGGCGGCGCCGACTACAAAGACGCGCTGAACCCGCAATCGAAGCGGATCATCCGCGCCAAGCTCGAACCTTCACTGCGCCTGGCCGCGCCCGAAGCGCGCTTCCAGTTCGAACGGCACGGCTACTTCGTAGCCGATCGCATCGATTCCGGGCCGCAGGCACCGGTGTTCAACCTGGCCGTATCGCTGAAGGATACCTGGGGGCAGTCTCGCAAACGCTGACGGGTTGCGGCAAGCATCGCCGCCGATGCGCAATGCATCGGCGGCGTCGCGTTCACTTCGAGAACACGTACTCCGAGCGCTGCTCGAGCAAGCGCCACACGCCGTCTGCGCCGCCTTGCAGCCGCGCATGATTGAGCGAGATGGCGAACGGCGTTTCCAGCGGCACCGGCCCCGACGGGGGCTGCGGCAGATCGACGCGATAGACCAGCGTCATGTAGGTGGCCTCGGCCAGATCGGGCGCCGTCACGTTGACCACCAGGTTCTGCACCAGATGCGCGGTGACGCGGCCCACCGGGCGCTTGGCCAGCGCTTCGCGCACCTGCGCCGGCCCGCACAGTTGCTGGCCTTGGCGATGCCAGATGCCTTGCGGCGCCATCGAGGCGCCGACGGTTTCGAAATCGCTCGCATCGAGCGCGGCATAGAAACGATTGAGCGCCTGCTGGCACTCGATGACGGCGGCAGCCCGGTCGGAGCGGTTCATGATCGGTATCCCTTGGATGAGCGAAGAAAACGACGGCGCTCATGGTAGGGGTTGCGATGCGGTTTGATAAGCGGCCGGCCGCAAACTCGTAGTTTCCAAATTGGAAACGTGCCGCCGCCATGCGCCGGCGCTCAGCCGCTCAACTCAGGTGGCGCGATCGCCGACGTAGGGGTTGCTGGCGCGCTCGTCGCCGAAGGTCGACATCGGGCCATGGCCCGGCACGAACGCCACGTCATCGCCCAGCGGCCACAGCTTTTCGGTGATCGAGCGGATCAGCGTCGCATGATCGCCGCGCGGAAAATCGGTGCGCCCGATCGAGCCCTGGAACAGCACGTCGCCGACGATCGCAAGCCGGCTCGGCTCATGGAAGAACACCACGTGCCCCGGCGTGTGGCCGGGACAGTGCAGTACCGACAGCGTCTGATTGCCGAAGCTCACGGTGTCGCCGTCTTCCAGCCAGCGGTCGGGCTCGAAGGCGGCGATCGGCGGAAAGCCGAACATCCGCGCCTGGCCGGGCAGTTGCTCGATCCAGAAGCGGTCTTCGCGCTGTGGCCCTTCCAGCGGCACCCCATGGCGGCGCGCGAACTCGGCGGCCTGGCCGCAGTGGTCGATGTGGCCGTGGGTCAGGAACACTTTGGCCAGCCGCGCGCCGGCGCCGGCCAGCGCAGCGTCGATACGGTCAAGGTCGCCGCCGGGGTCGATGGCGGCGGCCAGGCCGGTCTGCTCACAGACCAGCAGCGAGCAGTTCTGCATGAAGGCAGTGACGGGAACGATCAACAGTTTCATGGCGGTCTTATACCATTGGGCGCAGCCACGGTTGAAGTCGCGGCCGCCTGGCCCCTAACGTCGCCTAACCCTATCCACTTCACCGCCCTATGCCTGCCCCCGCCCATCCGCCGATCGCCGACCTGCTGGCCGCCTTTCAACGCGGCGAACGTTCGCCGCTCGACGTCGCCGAAGCCTGCTTCGCCGCGATCGACGCGCAAGACGAACGCATCAACGCGCTGCCCACCCGCGTGCCGCGCGACACGGTGCGCGCGCAGGCAGCGCGCGCCAGCCAACGCATCCGGCGCGGCGAGCCGGTCGGCCTGCTGGCCGGCCTGCCGTACTGCGCCAAGGACATGCACCGCACCGCCGGCGTTCGCACCACCTTCGGTTCGCCGATCTTTGCCGACCAGGTGCCGACCTACAACGATCCGGTGGTGCAGCGGCTGCTCGATGCCGACGCCGTGCTGATCGCCAAGTCGAACACGCCCGAATTCGCCGCCGGCTCGCAGACCTTCAACCCGGTGCTGGGCGCCACGCGCAATCCGTTCGACACATCGCGCACGGTAGGCGGGTCGTCGGGTGGTTCGGCGGCCGCGCTGGCCTGCGGCATGACGGTGGTCGCCGATGGCTCCGATCTGGCGGCCAGCCTGCGCAATCCGGCCAGCTTCTGCGGTGTGGTCGGACTACGCCCGTCGTCGCGCAGCGACCCGCTGCTGCGCAACAGCGCCAATGTCTTCAGCACACTGAGCATGATGGGCGCGATGGCCACGCGCGTCGCCGATCTGCGGCTGGTCAATCGCGCCATTCATGCGCCGGAGTTGGCCCGGCCTAACGCGGCCCGGCCTATCGCGGCCCGGCCTATCGCGGCCCGGCCCATCGCGGCCCGGCCCATCGACACATGGGTCGCCCAACTGCAGGCCGAAGCCGAGGCGCGCCAGGCCGCCGCGCAGGGCCGACGGCTGCGGCTGGCCTGGACGATCGACGCCGGCGGCGCCTTCCCGGTGTCGGATGCCGTGCGTGCGGCGATGCAGCGCGCCATCGATTGCCTGCGCGACACCGGCGCCGAACTCATCGAAGCCGTGCCCGACTTCAGCGGCGCCGACGAGTGCTTCCAGGCGCTGCGCGGCGAATATTTCGTGGAGAACCTCGGCGAGCTGTACCAGCGCGAACGCGCGCGGATGAAGGACACCGTGGTCTGGAACATCGAGCAGGGTCTGGCGCTGACGCCGCAGCGGCTGGCCGCGGCGGCGCTGCAGCGCTCGCAGGTGTTCGAGCGGGTAGCGCAATTCATGTCGGGCTATGACGCCTGGCTGCTGCCCACCGCGCAGGTGCTGCCGTTCGCGCTGGACATCGCCTATCCCACCGAGATCAACGGCCAGCCGCTGGCCACCTACATCGACTGGCTCAAGAGCTGCTACTGGGTCACGGTGAGCGGCCACCCCGGCCTGACGGTGCCGGCCGGCTTCAGCTGCGACGCACCTGGCGAGCCCCGCCTGCCGGTCGGCCTGCAACTGGTCGGACGCTATGGGCAGGATGAGGCGCTGCTCGACGTAGGTGAACGCGTCGAGGTGGCGCTGGCGGGCTTGAATCCCGGCTGATCGGCCCTTACCCGGCGCTCAATGTCAGCCGCCTGCCGGTGCGGCCGGGCGGTTCCTAAAGAATCGCCGGCCGATTCGGCAGTTCGTCGCGATCGCCTTCGCGTGCCGGAAAGGCCTCGGCAAGCGAGACGTTGAGCGCGACCACGCCCGACAGCAAGCCTTCCTCGAAGCGGCCGTCGCGACAAGCCGCGGCGACCGTATCGCAGACCTCGCGCCACACACTGGCATCGATCGCGCCATGCGCGGCCCGGTCGGCAACGATCTCCACCGCATGGTCGGCCAGCAGCAGATACAGCAATACGCCGTTGTTCGCCTCGGTGTCCCACACGCCCAGCTGGGCGAATACCTCGAGCGCACGCTGGCGCGTACTGCGGCCGCGCAGCAGATCGCGCAGCGGCAGGCTGGCTTCGATTGCAATGCGGATCTCGGCCGAGTGGCGCCGCTCGCCATCGCTCACCGCCTGTTCGATGCGGCTCATCAGCTCATCGGGGAAGCGCCGGCGGACTGTGCGGGCGTCATGAACCAGATGTCGGCAGCAGCGCGACCAGACGTTCATCACCATCCCCCCGAGGCGCCACCGCCGCCGAAGCCGCCACCGCCACCGCGGAAACCGCCGCCGCCGCGAAAGCCGCCACCGCCTCGGCCACCAAAGCCGCCGGGCCCGGTGCGGTAGGTGTGCGGACCGACGGGCCCCATACCACCGCCCGAGCTCATCGACAACAGCACCAGGAACAGCAGCGCCGCCCCGCCGGCGGCGATCGGCAGCGAAGCGCCGGCCGTCCACGCAGCCAGCCCGCCGAAGCCGGCACCGAGCGTCGAGCCCAGCACGCGACCAAACACCTGGCGAATCACCAGGCCCGCCACGAACGCCCCCAGCAGCACAGCCAGCCAATCGGTCGGTGCGCCATCGTCGCGCGAGGCGTTGCCCGAACGCGGCGGCGGCAGCGGTTCGCCGTCGATCAGCCGCATCAGATCGCGCACTGCGCCCTGCACGCCGCCGGCAAAATCGCCTTGCCTGAAGTGCGGTGCGATGGTCTCGGCGATGATGCGCTTGGCATAGGCATCGGGGATCGCGCCTTCCAACCCGTAGCCGACCTCGATGCGCACCTGCCGGTCGTCCTTGGCCACCAGCAGCAGCACGCCGTCATCGATGCGCTGGCCATCGGCTTTGCCGCGGCCGATCTTCCATTGCTCGGCGACGCGGATCGAATACATCTCGATCGGCTCGGGCTGCGTGCTCGGCACCATCAGGATGGCGATCTGCGATCCCTTGCGCTGCTCGAACGCGGCCAGCTCGGCTTCCAGGCTCTGCTTTTGCTCCGCCGTCAGCGTGCCGGTGAGATCGGTGACGCGCGCGGCCAGCGGCGGCACCGGCTGCTGCGCCAGCGTCGGCCAGATCAGGCCGAGCCACAACAGCAGCGCCGCGCCGGCGCGCAGCAGTGCGCTCACTTCGAGCCGCCCCCTGAGCGATCGAAGTTCACCGCCGGCGGCCGCGCGATCTCGCGTTCGTTTTCGACGCTGAACTGCGGCTTTTGCTGATAGCCGAACACCATCGCCGTCAGATTGGTCGGGAACTGGCGGATGTGCACGTTGTATTGCTGCACCGATTCAATATAGCGCTTGCGCGCCACCGCGATACGGTTCTCGGTGCCTTCGAGCTGCGCCTGCAGGTCGCGGAAATTGGCGTCGGACTTGAGCTGCGGATAGTTTTCCGACACGACGAGCAGCGACGACAGCGCGCTGCCCATGTCGCGCTGCGCGTCTTCGAATTGCTTGAGCGAATTCGGGTCGGACGGGTCGACGCGAATCTGGCCGACGCGCGAACGCGCCTCGGTGACCGCCGTGAGCACCTCGCGCTCCTGGTCGGCGAAACCCTTGACGGTATTGACCAGGTTCGGGATCAGGTCGGCACGGCGCTGATACTGGTTCAGCACTTCGGACCAGGCCGACTTGGTGCCTTCGTCGAAGGTCTGGATTTGGTTGTAGCCGCAGCCCGACAGCGTAGCCGCAACGATCAGCGCACTGAGTATGGCCAGGATCCGGCGCATGTTCGATTCCTTGCAAGACAGGGTGACGCCAGTCTAACCGAGCCGCCGGCCTTGGCCGAGAAGACCCGTCATGGCCTCGGCAATGGCTACGGTCGGCGGACGCCCTTTGCGTTGGGCGCCGCTCGCCGCGTTTTTTATTTCTCCCCGGTCCGCCGGCTGTCGTTTTGCCCCGGCTGTCTGCTGCCTGCTGCCGGTTTCCCCGCTACCCACCGGCCCTACCGGTTTCCCCACTACCCGTCTGCCCTGCCGGTTTTCCCCGCTACCCGCTACCGGCTATTTCGGCATCCGCCATCCCCGCCACCCACTCCGGCGACGCTTCCCCGATCAACGCGCCGGCGAAGGCACCGCTTTGCGAATCACCGGCATCACCTCGGTAGCCAGCCGCCGCATCGATTCGCGCTCGCGTTCGAGGTTGGCGCCCTGGCCGTCCATCATCGCCATCAACAGCCCGTGGAACGGCCCGGTGCGCTCACGAAACGCCAGCAGCTTCTCGGCGACGGTGTTCGGCGAGCCGTAGATCACCATGCTGTCGATCAACTGCTCGACGGTCACCGAATCGTCGGCAGCCTTCGGGTCGGGCTTCATCACCGCCGTGTAATTCACCGACTTCAGCACCTTCCACAGATAGTCGAAGTAGTAGTAGTTGCTGCCGTTCGGATCCATCACGCGGTCGCGCGCTTCCTGATCGCTGGCTGCGATCACGACGTTGCGCGCTACGCGCCAGTCTTCGCCGGTCGGCTGGCGGCCGGCCGCTTCGCAACCCTCGACGTATTTCTTCCAATGGCTCGCCACCACGTACTCGGGGCAGAAATTGGCGCTCATCGGCCCATAGCCGCGAATCGCTGCCGTCTTCACGCTGTCGGAGAACGGCGACATGGCGGTCATCATGATCGGCGGATGCGGGCGCTGATACGGCTTCGCCATGTAGCCCACGCCCAGCTCGGGCACCACGTTGCTGGTCAGCGAAAGCTTCCAGTGCTTGCCGTCGACGTGGTACGGCGGATCATGGCTCCACAGGTGCAGGATCGTATCGATCGACTCCATCATCCGCTCGGTGCGGTAGTTGTTGTCGAGCACATCGAACAGCTCCATGTCGCTGGCCAGCCCGCCCGGCCCGATGCCGAACATCAGGCGGCCGCGGCTCATGTGGTCGAACTGCGCCACTTCGGCGGCGACCACGGCCGGATGATGGTTCGGCAGCGCGATCACGCCGGTGCCGAACTTCACGCGCTTGGTGTGCCGCAGCAGCGAGGCCATGAACATCAGCGGCGACGAGATCGGCTCGGTGGTGCACGACATGTGCTCGCCGATCCAGACTTCGTCGAAGCCGAGCTCGTCGGCATAGACGACCTTGTCGAAGTTTTCCTCGTAGGTTTCCGACATCGGCCGATGCGGCGGATGCAGCGGCATGCCGAACAATCCCAGTTTCATCGTCGTGCTCTCCTCGTCAGTATTGGCGCTCAAGCGCAAGTGAAAATCGAACTCTGTTCATGCGGCCTCGCGCAGACGCCGCAGCGCCGCCGGCGCGCCGTCGAACCACAGCAGCGGCGGCACGGGCTCGCCCAGCGCCAGGCGTACATCGACGACACGGCCCAGGAACAGCGAATGCGATCCGTGGACAACAGGCAGCGCCACTTCGCAGAACACCGCGCAAGTGGCAGCCCGGTGATAAGGCAGCGCCAGCGCGCCATCGCGCCAATCGGCGCCGGCAAAACGCTGCTCGCGGCGCAGCGGATCGGCGAACAGGGCCAATAGCGAACCCTGCTGTTCGGCCAGCAGGTTCACGCAGAAGCGCTGCGTACCTTGCAGCACGCGATGAATGCTGGCCGAACGGTTGACGCCGACCAGCAGCGACGGCGGCTGCATCGATACCGACATGACGGCCGAGGCGACCATGCCGTGGCGGGTGCCGTCGGTGTCGCGTGCCGTGATCAGCGTGACCGGCGCGGCCAGGCGGCGCATCGCCGAACGGAAGGCCTGCACCAACGCTTCGTCATCGGTCCGAGCGGCACCACAACCAGCATCGCTACCGGCAGCCGCACTCGCCGCAAGGGGAAAGGAATCGACGGTATCGCCGCTGGCCATGCCTGCTGTCTCCTCGTCCGACCAGCCGCGCAAATCGCGGGCGATGGTCCGACGAAGGCAATCGCAAAGCCTGTGCCATCGGCCTCGTTCCTTGTGGAACAAGGACTTGGCGCGTGCGACGGTGTCTCAGCCGCCGGCGGCTGAGACAGTGGCGTGTCGCATCTGAGACGCCGTCAGGGCAACCGGGTCAGGCCTCGGGCGAGCCCGGCCGCGCCAGGCCCAGCGCGCGGATGCGGCGATACAGCGTGGCCCGCGAGATGCCCAGCCGGTCGGCGGCCGCCGAGACGTTCCAGTCGCTGCGTACCAGTGCCTGGCTGATCCACGCGCGTTCATCGCGCGCTTCGCGCCCGGCGTGCTGCGCGCCGCCGCGTGCTGCGGATGCCGCGCCCGCTGCGCGCAGTTCCGGCGGCAGACAATCGACGTCGATCGCCGCGCCGTCGGCCAGCGCGACTGCAAAACGCGCTGCATGCTGCAATTCGCGAACGTTGCCCGGCCAGTCATAGCCGGCGAGCGCACGGCGCGCCTGGGCATCCAGCCGCGGCATCGGCAGGCCGGCGTCGTTGGCCGCACGCGCGAACATGCGCTCGATCAGCGCCTGCAGGTCGTCGCGATCGCGCAGCGGCGGCAGGCCCAAGGTGACGCCGTTCAGGCGGAAATACAGGTCATTGCGAAAACGCCCGTCGGCGACCAGTTGGCCGAGGTCACGCAGCGTGGCCGATACCAGCGCGAAATCCACCCGCACCGGATGGCTGGCGCCGACCGGCACGAACTCGCCGTCGGAAAGCACGTGCAGCAGCCGGCTTTGCAGCGCCAGCGGCATGTCGCCGATTTCGTCGAGGAACAGCGTACCGCCGTCGGCTTCCAGCAGGCGGCCGCGCGAACCCTGGCGCGAAGCGCCGGTGAACGATCCGGGCCGATAGCCGAACAGTTCACTCTCGATCAGCTCGGCCGGAATGGCCGCGCAGTTGATCGACACGAAACCGCCGGTGCGGCCGCTGGCATCGTGCAAGGCGCGCGCCAGCGCGCTCTTGCCGGTGCCGGTCTCGCCATGCAGCAGCAGCGGCAGCCCGCGTCCGAGCATGCGGCTGGCGATGCGCATGCGCTCGCGGATGGCGGCATCGTCGCCGATGATCTCGTCGATCGTGGGCACGCCGCCGGCCGCCGACGCGCGAACGCCCGCGCCGACAGCGCCTTGCGCACGCGGCGCTGCGTCAGAGCCAAGCGTCAGGCCGGACACACCTGTCGCACGCCCGCCGGTACCGTGCGCGGCGCGCTCGGACATCCTCGCCACCCGTTCCGCCCGCCGGGGTGCCTGCGGCTCATCGAGCCGCAAGAACAGGCGTCGGCCGTCGACCTGGATCGGCACGCCGCGCTGCCCGGCAAAGCGCCCGTCATCGAAGCCGCGCAACTGCGCCATCTCTTCGAGCTCGCCCAGCGACAAGCCGATCAGCGAACGTTCGTCGCGCTGCGCCAGCAGTTGCCCGGCCGCGGGCGTGGCATCGACGATGCGGCCGCCCTGGTCGACCGCCAGCCGCGCCTCGCCGGCCATGTCGCAGAAATCGCCATGGCGCGAGATGCGCAGCACGCGGTGCCGCGCATGGCGATAACCGAAATACAGGTTTTCGATGCGGCGCGCCGAACCGGCCACGACCTCGCGCACGATCGATTGCACGACGCGATCGGAAGGCCGCATCGTGGTCACGTTCAGCACGCCGGCGAGTCGGCCGGCTTCACCGAAGATCGGCGCCACCGTGCAACTGAGCGCGGCCAGCTTCGACGCGAAATGATCGTTCATCACCACCGAGGCCGCCTGGCGTTCTTGAATGCACAGGCCGATGCCGTTGGTGCCCTGGCTTTCCTCCGACCACACCGAGCCCGGCAGCACGCTGGTCGCCAAGCACTGATCGAGCAGGCGATCATGACAGCGGAACGTCACCGCCACGCCATCGGCATCGGTCAGCATCACCAGATAGTCCTGCTCGGCCAGGCGATCGAACAAACGTTCGAGTTCACCGACCGACGAGGCGATCAGGTCTTGCAGCGGCACGCTGTGGTCTTTCAGCTCGGTCGACGACAGCACGGTGGGCGGGCGCACGCGATCGGGTTGCAGGCGATGACGGTCGACGCATCGGCTCCACGACGAGGCGATCAGATCGTCTTCCCCCGCCACGTTCACGGCCCCGCCGGCAGCGCCGCGAGCGACCGCGTTCATCACGGCGCGAGTGTGTTCTCGTGCGTCCATTGTCTCCCCAGGCGCGCATCGGCCCGATCGCCGAAGACGCGCATCGCGACCCGCGGCATCGATGCGCCGCGGCGCTGGCCGTTCAACCGATGTAGAACTCGCGGAAGGTCTTGCGGAACTTCTCGACCTTCGGCGCCACTACCATTGCGCAATACCCCTGCTCAGGGTGCTGCGCGAAATAATGCTGGTGATAGCGCTCGGCCGCCGAATAATTGCGCACCGGCTCGACCTCGGTCACGATCGGGTCGGTGTAGACGTGCTTGCGCTCCAGGTCGAGGAGCGCCTCGCGCGCCTGCGCCTGCTGCGCCGGCGTGTGGAAATAGATGCCGGAACGATACTGCGTGCCGACGTCGTTGCCCTGCCGGTTCAGCGTCGTCGGGTCATGGATCGTAAAGAAAATGTCGAGCAGTTGCGCGAAGCTGATCACGTCGGCGTCGAAGGTGATGCGCACCACCTCGGCATGGCCGGTGTCGCCGCGGCACACTTGCTCATAGGTCGGCGATTGAGCATGGCCGTTGGAGTAGCCGTTTTCCACCGACTGCACGCCGCGCACGTGCTCGAACACGGCTTCCAGACACCAGAAGCAGCCCCCGGCAAGCGTAGCCACCTGAAGGTTCATTTCGTTCACTCCTGCGATGTGCCGCCGACCGGGCGCTGCCCGCCGCGACGTCGCCTGCACCGGCGCCCGAGGCGCCGGCATGAAGGTCCACGATAGCAGAATTGCCGCCGCGGGCGCACACGGCAGGCTCACGAGCCCACGCTTGCCGGGCAATTACTTTAGGTCTAAAGTAATTGCATTCGCCGGAGCAACGATGACCGCGATCCCCTCCAGCCGCGCCGATTGCGCCGCGCTCGACCGCGCCGATCCGCTGGCGCCGCTGCGCGCACGTTTCCGCCTGCCGCCGGGCGTGATCTATCTGGACGGCAATTCGCTGGGCGCGCTGCCGGCCGACACCCCGACGCGCGTCGCCGACGCGGTCGAGCAGCAATGGGGCCGGCAACTGATCCGCAGCTGGAACAGCGCCGGCTGGGTCGATCTGCCGCAGCGCATCGGCGCCAAGATCGCGACGCTGATCGGCGCCGATGCCGATGAAGTGGTGGCCGCCGACGCCACGTCGGTGAACCTGTTCAAGCTGCTGTCGGCGGCGCTGCAGATGCGTGCGCAGCGCCGCGTAATCCTGTCCGAGGCCGGCAACTTCCCCACCGACCTGTACGTGGCGCAAGGCCTGATCGCGCAGCTCGGCGGCCGGCACGAACTGAAGCTGGTCGAACGCGACGCGCTGCCTGCGGCCATCGACGACAGCGTCGCCGTGGTGATGCTCACGCAGGTCGACTACCGCACCGGCTCGCGGCTCGACCTGCCGGCGATCACGCATGCCGCACACGCGGCCGGCGCATTGATGCTGTGGGATCTGGCGCATTCGGCCGGCGCGTTCCCGGTCGAGCTGAACGCCGCCGGCGCCGATTTCGCGGTCGGCTGCGGTTACAAGTATCTGAACGGCGGGCCCGGCGCACCGGCGTTTCTGTATGTCGCGCGACGCCATCAGGCTGCGTTCGCGCAGCCGCTGTCGGGCTGGATGGGGCACGCGGCGCCGTTCGCGTTCGAAACCGGCTACCGGCCCGCGACCGGCGTGGCCCGCTATCTGTGCGGCACGCCGCCGGTGTTGTCGATGGTCGCGCTCGAAGCCGGCCTCGACACGCTGCTGGATGCCGCGCCGCTGGGCGGGCTGGCGGCGCTGTGGCGCAAGGCACTGGCGCTCACCGCGCTGTTCGGCGAACGTGCCGCCGCGCTGGGCGCGGCGCACGGGCTGCACCGCGTCACGCCCTTGTCCGATGCGCAGCGCGGCAGCCAGATCAGCTTCTCACTGCCCGACGGCGATGCCGCCTATGCCGTGGTGCAGGCGCTGATCGAGCGCGGCGTGATCGGCGATTTTCGCGCGCCCGACATCCTGCGCTTCGGTTTCGCGCCGGCGTATCTGCGCTACGTCGACGCCTGGGATGCCGCCGAGCAGCTCGGCGCGGTACTCGCCGACGGCGTCTGGCGCGACGAGCGTTTCCGCACCCGTCAGGCGGTGACCTGAGAGCGGGCCGCGCAGCGGCTTCCGATGAACGCACCGGCACAGACACGATGAGCGACGAACCCACCTTCGAAGGCGCCCGGCTCGACTATCGCCACACGATGAGCTACGGCGACTACCTGCATCTCGATGAACTGCTCGCCGCGCAGCAGCCGCGTTCCAGCGATCACAACGAGATGCTGTTCATCGTCCAGCATCAGACCAGCGAACTGTGGATGAAACTGGCGCTGCACGAGCTGCGCGCCGCGCGCGAGCGCATCGCCATCGATGATCTGCCGCCGGCGTTCAAGATGCTGGCACGCGTGTCGCGGATCATGGAGCAGCTCGTGCACGCCTGGGACGTGCTGGCCACGCTGACGCCTTCCGAGTACACGGCGCTACGTCCGTATCTGGGTTCGTCATCGGGCTTCCAGTCGTTCCAGTACCGGCAGATCGAGTTCATGCTGGGCAACAAGAACGCCGTCATGCTGCAGCCGCATGCGCATCGCCCCGATCGCCATCAAGCGGTGGCGCAGGCGCTGGCCGAGCCCTCGCTGTACGACGAAGCGATCCGGCTGCTGGCGCGGCGCGGTTTCGCCATCGATGCCGATCAGTTGCAGCGCGACTGGCGCGAGCCGCGCCCGTTCAGCGAAGCGGTCGAGGCGGCCTGGCTGGCGGTCTATCGCAAGCCCGAACAGTATTGGGGCCTGTATGAACTGGCCGAAGAATTGATCGATCTGGAAGACGCGTTCCGGCAATGGCGCTTTCGCCACGTGACCACGGTCGAACGCATCATCGGTTTCAAGCCCGGCACCGGCGGCACCGCCGGCGTCGCGTATCTGCGCAAGATGCTCGACGTGGTGTTGTTTCCGGAACTGTGGAAGGTGCGCACCGATCTGTGAAGCGCGTCGCCGACGCAGCGTGGGCGCACGGCGCGCAGCGGCGCCGTTCAGCGCTGCTGTTGCTGCCCCGCCTGCACGATCCACTGCCGAAACCGCTCCAGCGCCGGGTGCCCCGCCTTGCGCTCGGGAATCACCAGATGAAAGAAACGCTCGCCGTGATAGGGCCGCTGGCACGCCACCACCAGTTCGCCACGCGCCAGTTCGCCTTCGATCAGCAACGGCGGCGCCAGCGCCACGCCCATGCCGTGCGAGGCGGCCATCGCCAGCATCGAGAACAGATCGAAGCGCGGCCCATCGGTGTCGCGCACGCCGCGCAACCCCACCGATTCGAACCAGGCGCGCCAGACATACGGGCGCGTGCTCTGCTGCAACAGCGGCAATTGCGCCACCTGTGCCGGCGACAGGCGCTTGCGGGTCCCCAGCAGCGCTGGCGCGCACACCGGCACCACGATCTCGGGCAGCAATGGCACTGCCACGGTGCCGGCCCAATTGGTCAGATCGGCGGGGCTGCCCGCATACAGCGCGGCATCGAAATCGCTGTCGGCGAACAGGAACGGCCGCGTGCGCGTTTCGATGTTGACGACGATGTCGGGGCAGTGGCGCCGAAACTCGGGCAGGCGCGGAATCAGCCAGCGCGTAGCAAAGCTGGGCACTGCCGCCAATTCCAGCGAGCCGCCGGCGCCCTGGCGCGACATCACGGCCAGCGTGTCGCGTTCGACCGCATCGAGCCGGCGCGCCACCAGCCGGCCGTAGTTGGCTCCTGCCTCGGTCAGCAGCACGCCGCGCCGCGTGCGCCGAAACAGCTTCACGCCGAGAAAGGCCTCCAGCGACGATACCTGCCGGTGCACGGCGCTTTGCGTCAGCACCAGTTCGACCGCCGCCTTGGTGAAGCTCTCGTGCCGCGCGGTAGCCTCGAAGCACACCAGCGCCTGCGTGGATGGAATCTTCCGGCGCATAGTTATGCGTCCTTTGCAGCATCAACTGCGGCCAAACCCTGGCCGTATCGTCACATGTTATGAGAAAACGGAAGAATCAATTGCCGAAAACTCGTTTGTCCGGCGCCTGCCGGCAGGCTAGGATGATCGGCTATGGCGCGATCGCGCCACCCCTATTCACCGACTGATCAAGGAGACCTGCCATGACCGCTTCCCCGTCGCGCGCGCCGAAAGCCGCCTTCAAATGGGACGACCCGCTGCTGCTCGACAGCCAGCTCACAGAAGACGAGCGCATGGTGCGCGACGCCGCGCAGGCCTACTGCCAGGAACGGCTGGCGCCGCGCGTGCTGGAAGCGTTCCGCCACGAAAAGACCGACCCGGCGATCTTCCGCGAGATGGGCGCGCTCGGCATGCTGGGCCCGACGATTCCCGAGCAGTACGGCGGCCCGGGCCTGAACTACGTCAGCTACGGGCTGATCGCGCGCGAGGTCGAGCGCGTCGACTCCGGCTATCGCTCGATGATGAGCGTGCAAAGCTCGCTGGTCATGGTGCCGATCTATGAATTCGGCACCGAAGAGCAGCGCCGCAAATACCTGCCCAAGCTGGCCACCGGCGAGTGGATCGGCTGCTTCGGCCTGACCGAGCCGAACCACGGCTCCGACCCCGGCTCGATGGAAACGCGCGCCAAGGCAGTGCCCGGCGGCTGGCAGCTCACCGGCAGCAAGATGTGGATCTCCAATTCGCCGATCGCCGACGTGTTCGTCGTATGGGCCAAGTGCGTCGGCGGCGACCACGACGGCCGCATCAAGGGCTTCATCCTGGAAAAAGGCATGAAGGGCCTCAGCGCACCGGCGATCCACGGCAAGGTCGGCCTGCGTGCGTCGATCACCGGCGAAGTGGTGATGGACCAGGTGTTCGTTTCCAATGAACAACTGATGCCCGGCGTCGAAGGCCTGAAAGGCCCGTTCACCTGCTTGAACAGCGCGCGCTACGGCATCGCCTGGGGTGCGCTGGGCGCGGCCGAAGACTGCTGGCACCGCGCACGCCAATACGTGCTCGACCGCAAGCAGTTCGGCCGCCCGCTGGCCGCCAACCAGTTGATCCAGAAGAAGCTGGCCGACATGCAGACCGAGATCACGCTAGGCCTGCAAGGCTGCCTGCGGCTGGGCCGCATGAAGGACGAAGGCACGGCGGCGGTCGAAATCACCTCGATCCTGAAGCGCAACTCGTGCGGCAAGTCGCTCGACATCGCACGGCTGGCGCGCGACATGATGGGCGGCAACGGCATTTCCGATGAGTTCGGCGTGGCGCGCCACCTGGTGAACCTGGAAGTGGTCAACACCTACGAAGGCACGCACGACGTGCACGCGCTGATCCTGGGTCGCGCGCAAACCGGTATCGCAGCGTTCTCCTGATCGGCACGCCAGGCAGTGGCCCGGTGCGTGCCGGGCCACCGCTCTCAGGCGTAACGCCGCGCGATCGACTCCGCGACGCACACCGGCTTGTCGCTGCCTTTGCGCTCGATCGTCACTTCGGTGGTCACCTGCACGCCGCCGTCGGGCAGATCCTGCAGCGACACCAGCCGCACGCGCGCGCGCAGCTCGCTGCCCACCGGCACCGGCGCCGGAAAGCGCACCTTGTTCAGCCCGTAGTTCACCCCCATCCGCAGCCCGCGGATCTCGACCGCGCTGGCCATCAACACCGGCAACAGCGACACGGTCAGAAAGCCGTGCGCGATCGTCGTGCCGAACGGCCCCTTGGCGGCGCGCTCCGGATCGATGTGAATCCA
>JAFKGG010000117.1 GCA_017307915.1 Burkholderiales bacterium
CTTCCCCAGGCCTTGTGCGATCCGGCATTCGGCTTCCATGCCGAGCACCGCCGCGTCCATCCATTCGCGACCGTTGATCTCACGGATCTGCGCCAGCGCGGCCAGCGCGGAGAAGACGGGGCCGCTCGGATGCACCAGCGTTTCGAGGTGAGTGTCGTCGAAATCGAGGACGTGCGAACTGATGCCGTTCAGGAGAGCGGCATGCGCCGCATCCACGCGCTGAGCACGGCCGATGACCGTCGCCTGAGGGGCACCGGCAAGTTCGCGAATCGACTCCCACGCAGTTTGCACGGTGCTGTCGGTTGCTCCGCCCAGCGCGCAGGCAACCCAGTTGACCAGCGCTCGTACGGCCTGATGACGAACTTCATCAGGGATGCCGCCCGATGGAACAGTGGCGACGAATTCGGCAAGCTCGGCGGTGATTCCCATTGCGCGTCCGGAAGATGAAAATGCGGCTAGCATCGCATTTGCCGGCCGACACTGCTATTCGCATTTCCTCAAGTTCGGTTCACCTATGCTGAAGAGGTCGCCTGTACGGGCTGGGTCGATCTTCAGCGGGGGACTTAACTGTTGCCGAATCCGCCAGAAGAAAAAACGAATGGCCTCGGCGCCAAGGCCCGATCAAACTCGTCGCCGTGACAGGACGGCTCGCGGCAGCGGTAGAGCGCCCTCGTAGCCACGGGCTCGGGTAGAAAACCGTCTCGTCACCAACGAACTGAGACAGCTTTCTTGGAGATCGCACTATGCGACTGATTGGTGCAATGGCAATCCTGGGGGTACTTTCGACCTCGCTCGTGTACGCGCAGGAGTATCCGACCCGTCCCGTCAAGATCATCGTTCCCTTCGCAGCGGGCGGCGGCGCCGACGCTGTGGCTCGCCTGCTGGGACAAAGGCTTACCGATTCGCTGGGTCAGTCGTTCGTCGTCGAGAACAGGCCAGGCGCCGGCGGCAATATCGGTGCTGAGGCCGTGGCCAAGGCAGCGCCCGACGGCTACACCCTTCTGATGGCGAGCAGCGCATTCGCGATCAACCCTGCGTTGTACGCCAAGCTTCCCTACGATGCGCGGAAGGATTTTCGGCCCATCACGCAGCCGGCATTGATCCCGAACGTTCTGGTGGTGCCCGCTTCCTTGCCCGTCAAGACGGTTGGCGAACTGGTGACGTACGTGAAGGAGCGCAAGCTGTCTTACGCCTCCGCCGGCGCGGGAACCGGTACGCACCTTGCCGGTGAACTATTCAAGCAGCAGGCCAATCTCGACCTCGTGCACGTGCCGTACAAAGGCGGCGGCGCGGTGAACACCGACCTGATCGCCGGCCGCGTCGCCCTGACGTTTGCAACGCTTGCATCGGTGGCGCCGTACGTGCAGAGCGGTCAACTACGAGCGCTGGCGATGACCACCAGTTCGCGTTGGCCCGGCCTGCCCAACGTACCGACGATGAAGGAGTCCGGCTTCAAGGAGTTCGATCTGAGCACCTGGATCGGCTTGCTCGCTCCGGCGTCCACTCCCAACTCGGTTGTCGACAAGCTTCATCGCGAAATCGTGAAGATCATCCAGATACCCGAAGTGCGTGCTCGGTTCGAGACGCAGGGCATGGTGCCGGTTGGAGACAGTCCGTCCGAGTTTGCTGCTTATCTGGAGACTGAGCTTTCGCGGTATCAAGCCCTGGTGAAGTCTGCGCAAATAAAGGTGGATTGAGTCGGCCCCCCCCCCGGGGCGGGCGAACTCGCCCCACAGGGTGCTCAGGCCGCACTGTGCAGAACCAGGCCGCCTTTGCGCTTGACCTCCACTACATTCGGAAATCCGGCTGCGAGCAGTGCCTGACGCTGCTCCGCCACAGACATGTAGAGCTGATCATTGCGCATGCCGTCCTCGCCGACGTAGTGGTCACAGACGAGGTAACTGCCCGTTCCTCGGAGCAGAGGCTTCACTTGCTGATGAAGCGTCGATGCATGGCGCTTGTGCCTGAGTTCGTGGACGGCTTGATTGGTGACGACAAAGTCGAATGCACCGAGTCCCACTGACCAGTTCGAGGTCTTGAAGTCACCCAGAACGAATGTTGCTCTGGAGCCCAAGCTTGCGAGCCGGGCCTTCGCGAGCGCGTGCATGGGAGGCGAGAAGTCCAGGAGCGTTATGCTCGCAAGGGGCAGCCGCGAGAGCAAGTGATCGGCGAGAAAGCCCGGCCCAGAACCAAGCTCCAGGATGGAAGCCGCCCCTGGGAACTTGGCGATCTCGAAGAAGAAATATTCGAAGAACTCAACCCGCCAGGGTCGTTTCTCCATCGCCGTGCGCTCCCACTCTGCCGCCGCCTCGGGCAATGTGAGATCGATGGGGCTTGGAACGTCGAGAGGTTGAGTCTTTGGCATTAAACAACCTTGCTAGATGCTTAACTGCGAGGCAGCTCCCGGATTTCAACCGTTCCGCCTGCTTCAAATACGGGATTCCCAGCGAGAAAACGCTTGGCCTCGTCGAGGCTTTCGGCGTGAACCTTGATGTAGCCGCCAAGCGTCGCCGTGATCTCACCGGCCAATCCGGACTTCTTCACACAGACCCCGTCGCCGATCGAGCTTCCCCCCTCAAAGCGACCGGTC
>JAFKGG010000118.1 GCA_017307915.1 Burkholderiales bacterium
ATCGGCGTCTTTGTCGGCAACGACTTCGTCGATCGCTACCGTACCTGCAAAGGGTGTCGGCCGCTCGCTGGATTCCCAGATTAGGGCGGGCGCGAGGCGCAGCAGCGTGAACGAATGGGACCAGCCGGTGGCACTGGTCACGGTCGCACGCCAGATTGCTTTGCCGTCCGGCGTGGGCTGCAACATGCCATGGGCCTGCAGCACATTGAAAACGGCGGTGTTGTTCGCAGGGATGCCGTCGATGCCCTGGGACAGCAGATGCGCACGTAGCTTGTCGGAGACCGTCTTGCTTACCAGCCACAGTGTGTCCTCGGTGAGCCAGCCATCAGAGGCCTCGGATTGGTTCAGCTTCAATTCTTCCTTGAGCAGGTAGCGCAGACCGTCCAGCAGTTTGCGTTGCAGCGCGTTCCTGGGCGCGGCCATGGCGCGGGCCGGATCGCCGCCAAGTTCCTGGGCGACCGATGCACGGTCGGCCTGCACGACCAGCTCGCCCAGCACCCCAGCGTGCTCGTACTGACCGGCCAGTACGTAGAGCAGCGGCCCCCAGAGCGCGGGGTAGCCGCTGAGCCAGTCCAGGATATGGCGGTCGAGCAGTTGGCGGTAGAGCAACCCCGTCGCGGCGCTGTGCAGGCGGTATTCGCGGTCCTCGCGGTAGCGGAAGCGGTACGGCTCGTGCAGCGGGCCGTGCCAGGGATGCCACAGTGAGCCGTCGGCCAACTCGACGTGCAGATCGACAGCAATCTTGCCGATGTCATGCAGCAACGCAGCATAGGCGACGGCAGCGGTCCAGGCTTCGGACTGCGCGGCTTGGTCTTCGGAGCTTGCGCCGATGGGCAGCAGATGGGACTGCCTCAATTTGAGACTGTAGGCGACGATTTCCAGTCCATGGTCGAGCATGCCGCCCGGGTAGGCATGGTGATGAGCCTCCGATGCGGGAAACTGCTGGACCAGTTCGGCATATCGTTCCAGCGGCGTGCGATACAGGGTGGTGAACTGCTTGCGCGAGAGCGATGTGCGATGCCAGATGTGTGCCAGCAGTTTCTGCCGGCGCGGCGTCGCCAGCAGCGATGCGGCCAATTCGGGCCGCGTCAGCCCTTTCGGGAGGTCGGTGGCGGGTGCTGGCGACGTAGCGGCAGCGACCCGGGGCCGCTTCCGCTGAAACAGAGAGAGCATGCGGATGTCCTGGTAATGGGCCAGCCGGGGAGCCTTTTTGGCCTTTTCGAGGTGGGGCCTTTCCCCTTGCACCCCATTCCCTTGCTCTTTCGGCCCTTTGGCCCTTAAAGGCCTTTAGGTATAGGGCGGCAGGCGTTGAGCATCCATCGCCAATGCGGGTTGCAGCGGGGCCGGATTGATGCGCGAAGGCTGGCTGTTCCCGCTCTACGATGGTCCCGATTCGCGGGCTCGGGAGGACGTCATGAGGCTTCAGATTGACGTTGTAAGGAATATTCCTTACCATTGGGACATCGGAATCAGGAGAGCCTCCATGGCCACCATCCACGAAGTTGCCACGCTGACCTCCAAAGGCCAGATCACGCTGCCCAAGCCCATCCGGCAGGCGCTCGGCGTCGATGCCGGCGGCAAGCTCGCGTTCGACCTGCGGGGCAGCGAAGTCGTCGTTACCCGTGTCGATGCCGAGCACGAAGACCCCGCCATCGGCGCGTTTCTCAGCCTGCTGGCCCGAGACATTGAGGCGGGCCGGAACGTCCGAGGGCTGCCCGAGGACCTTGCTCGCGCCATGCTGGAGCACGCGGGTGACGGCGTGAACCTGGATGATGAAATCGACGGGGAAGTGGCACTCTGATGCAACGACATGGCTGGATGCTGCTTTTCCACGACTGCGTGATTGAGCAGTTGCAGAAGCTGCATGCGGCCGCACGGCGCGCGCAGGAGAACGACCCGAAGGGATTCGAGTCCAACGCCAACGTTAAGCTCTTTCGGGCCTTGAGCCAGTTGATGCTGAATGTGGCGCCAGGTGATCCGGCGCGAGATGAATACCGCCAGGGCAACACCCTGGGGCATGCCCACCGCCACTGGCGGCGGGCCAAGATCGGAAGGCGGTTCCGGCTGTTCTTCCGGTACGACTCGAAGGTGAAGGTCATCGTGTATGCGTGGGTCAACGACGAGCAGACCCTGCGGTCATCGGGGAGCAAGTCGGACCCGTATGCCGTGTTCGAGAAAATGCTCGGACGCGGCAACCCGCCAGACAATTGGAGCGCATTGGTACAGGCAAGCAAGCAGGATTGGAGCAAACTGGAATAGGCATTCCTCCGTAGCAGGCGACGACCATGAACACGACAGCCCGCATCAGCACCGCAGAACGCCTCGGCCGCAGCTTTGGCCGCGGATGGCGCGCCTATGTGCGCGTCGAACGGCGGGTACTGAACTGGCTGGCCTTCAAGGGGATGCCGGTGGCTGGCGCCACCGCGCTGCTGTGGGTGGTCAAGCTGTGCATGCTTGGGGTTCTGCTCTACACCACGTTCTGGCTGGCACTGCTGTTGCTGATCGTAGTGGCAGTGGGATGGGCAATGGATCAGCACCATCCGGCAGAAGATGGATTCGAGTTGCAGTATCCGACTATCGAGG
>JAFKGG010000471.1 GCA_017307915.1 Burkholderiales bacterium
GCCGGCGCGGCGTCGAGGGCAAGATCGCCGCCATCCGCTTCGCGCGCGAACATCGCGTGCCTTACCTGGGCATCTGCCTGGGCATGCAGCTGGCGGTGATCGAGTTCGCACGCGACGTCTGCAATCTGGGCCAGGCCAACAGCACCGAGTTCGACCCGGCCACGCCGCATCCGGTGATCGGCCTGATCAGCGAATGGCTCGACCGCGAGGGCCGCGTCGAGCGGCGCGATGCTTCTTCCGACCTGGGCGGCACGATGCGGCTGGGCGCGCAGCGCTGCCCGGTGGTGCCGTCCACGCTGGCCGCGTCGATCTACGGCGAGTCGGTCAATGAACGTCACCGGCACCGCTACGAGGTCAACAACCATTACGTGCCGCGCTTCGAAGAGGCCGGCCTGGTAGTGGCGGCGCGCACGCCGTCCGAAGGGCTCACCGAGATCATCGAGCTGCCGCGCAGCGGCCCGCTGGCGCATCCGTGGTTCGTCGGCGTGCAGTTCCACCCCGAGTTCACGTCGACGCCGCGCAACGGCCACCCCTTGTTCAAGGCGTACATCGAAGCCGCCTTGCAGCAGGCAGCGCAGCGGCCAGCCCAGCAGCCGGCCGGCGTGGTCCGGCTGGCCTAGGGCGCAAAGCGAAAGAGGCCCGCGATGCAATTGTGCGGATTCGAAGCCGGGCTGGATCGGCCACTGTTCCTGATTGCCGGGCCTTGCGCGATCGAGTCGCTGCAGCTGGCGCTCGATACGGCTGGGCGCCTGAAGGAAATCACCGCCGCGCTCGGCATGCCGTTCATCTACAAGTCGTCGTTCGACAAGGCCAACCGCAGCTCGGGCAAGTCGTTTCGCGGCCCAGGGCTCGACGAAGGCTTGAAGATCCTGGCCGAGGTGCGCCGCCAGATCGGTGTGCCGGTGCTGACCGACGTGCATGAAATCGACCAGATCGAGCCGGTGGCCGCCGTCGTCGACGTGCTGCAGACGCCGGCCTTCCTGGTGCGGCAGACTGATTTCATTCACGCGGTGGCCGCGGCCGGCCGGCCGGTCAATTTGAAGAAAGGCCAGTTCCTCGCGCCGCACGACATGAAGAACGTGGTCGACAAGGCGCGTGCCGCGGCGATCGCCGCCGGCGGCGATGGCCAGAACATCATGGTCTGCGAACGCGGTGCTTCGTTCGGCTACAACAATCTGGTGTCCGACATGCGCTCGCTGGCGATCATGCGCGAAACCGGCTGCCCGGTGGTGTTCGACGCCACGAATTCCGTGCAGTTGCCGGGCGGGCAGGGCGCTTCGTCGGGCGGGCAGCGCGAGTTCGTGCCGGTGCTGGCGCGCGCCGCGGTGGCGGTGGGCGTGGCCGGCTTGTTCATGGAAACGCACCCCGATCCGGCCAAGGCCTTGTCCGACGGACCCAATGCCTGGCCGCTGGGCCTGATGACCGAGCTGCTGGCCACCTTGCAGCAGCTCGACGCACTGGTCAAGCGTAACGGTTTTGCCGAGCAGGCGTTGACGAACTGACTACCAGCGCCGCCGCGGGTTTCGTACGAGGCGGACACGATCGATAATTCCAAGCCACAAAGAGACCGATGCCCATGAAACCTGAACACAGCCATTCCAGCCTTGCGCGACAATCCGCTGTCGCCGCTCGCCTTCAGTCCCGGTGTGTGCTCGCTGCGGAGGTGACTCGATGAGCGCCATCGTCGACATCATCGGCCGCGAGATCATCGATTCGCGCGGCAATCCCACCGTCGAGTGCGACGTGCTGCTCGAATCCGGCGTCATGGGCCGGGCGGCAGTACCCTCGGGCGCCTCGACCGGCTCGCGCGAAGCCATCGAGCTGCGCGACGGCGATACCTCGCGCTACCTGGGCAAGGGCGTGCTCAATGCGGTCGAGCACATCAACACCGAGATCTCGGAAGCGATCATGGGGCTCGACGCCTCCGAGCAGGCCTACATCGACCGTACGCTGATCGATCTCGACGGCACCGAGAACAAATCGCGGCTCGGCGCCAACTCGATGCTGGCCGTGTCGATGGCGGTGGCCAAGGCGGCCGCCGAAGAATCGGGGCTGCCGCTGTACCGCTACTTCGGCGGCTCGGCAGCGATGTCGCTGCCGGTGCCGATGATGAACGTCATCAACGGCGGCGCGCACGCCAACAACAATCTCGATCTGCAGGAATTCATGATCCTGCCGATCGGCGCGCCCAACTTCCGTGAGGCGCTGCGCTACGGTGCCGAGGTGTTCCACACGCTGAAGAAGCTGCTGCACGACCGCGGCATGTCCACTGCCGTGGGCGACGAAGGCGGCTTCGCGCCCAGCGTGAAGAACCACGAAGCGGCGATCCAGCTGATTCTGGAAGCGATCGAGCGCGCCGGCTACGAGCCGGGCCGGCAGATCGCGCTGGGCCTGGATTGCGCCAGCTCGGAGTTCTTCCGCGATGGCCGCTACCACCTGGAAGGCGAAGGGCTGGTGTTGACCGCCAATGACTTCGCCAACCTGCTGGCCACCTGGTGCGATCGCTACCCGATCGTGTCGATCGAAGACGGCATGGCCGAAAACGACTGGGACGGCTGGAAGCTGCTCACCGACGTGCTCGGCGACCGCGTGCAGCTGGTCGGTGACGATCTGTTCGTCACCAATACCAAGATCCTGCAGCGCGGCATCGACGAAGGCATCGCCAACTCGATCCTGATCAAGATCAACCAGATCGGCACGCTGACCGAGACCTTCGCCGCGATCGAGCTGGCCAAGCGCTACAACTACACGGCGGTGGTGTCGCACCGTTCCGGCGAAACCGAAGACACGACGATCGCCGACATCGCGGTGGCCACCAATGCGTTGCAGATCAAGACCGGCTCGATGAGCCGTACCGATCGCATCGCCAAATACAACCAGTTGTTGCGCATTGAAGAAGATCTCGGCGACGTGGCCTCGTATCCGGGCCGCTCGGCGTTCTACAATCTGCGCTGATTCGGCGCGCGCTGTCGCGCGCGTCTTTTGCCGGAAACCGTTCCAATGCGCCTGCTGGCCATCGCTCTTGGTGTGCTGCTCGTGCTGATCCAGCACCCACTCTGGCTCGGCAAGGGCGGCTGGCTGCGCGTCTGGGAACTCGACCGCCAGCTGCACGCGCAGGAATCCGTCAACGAGCGGCTGGCCGCCCGCAACTCGGCGCTGGAAGCCGAGGTCAACGACCTGCGCGCCGGCAAGCAGGCGCTGGAAGAGCGTGCCCGCTACGAGCTGGGCATGGTCAAGCCGGGTGAGATCTTCGTGCAGATCAACGAGGCCACGCTGCGCCGGCTGGGGCCGGCCGGCGGCGAACGGCAGGTGCAGACGGCGTCGGCTGAGGGTGTGGCGCGGCGCTGAGAGTTCGTTCAGAAGTCGCTCAGGCGTCGAACCCGGGTCGGGGGCCGACCCGGGCGACGGCCGCATCCGGGGGCCTGCTTACTGGCAGCGCTGCTGCAGATCAACGATGTCGGCGTAGCCGATCAGATCCTTGAACTGATCCATCGAGCAGCGCTCGCGCGGCAGGGCGGTGCTGCTGTGGCTGCGCGCCAGCACGGCAAGATTGTCCTGCAGCGCCTTGACGGTGGTCATCAAGGGCACCAGCGGGTATGTCGCCAGTGTGGCGACCGACTCGACTTCGTCGGCCGTCAGGCCGTCCTCCAGCCAGCTCAGGATCTGGATCGATACCGGTTTGCCGACTTCACGTTTCAGTGCCCGCAGGTCGTCGATCGAACGCACGCAACCCGAGATCGGCTGAACCAGGTCGGCGCCGGCGGCGGCGTAGGCACGCGCCCGCGTGATGCATTCGTCCATGGTCAGCGCGTCGGTGCGGGCGATGATCAGCGTGTCCGGGTTCGAGCGTGCTTCGCAGGCGGCGCGGATCTTGGCCGCGCCCTGTTCGATCGGGATCAGCTCGACCGCGCCCGGCAGGCAGGGGCAGTGCTTGGGGCTGACCTGGTCCTCGAAGATCATGCCCGCGACGCCGGCCTTCTCGAACTGGCGCATCGTGCGGTGGACGTTGACCAGGCCGCCGTAGCCGGTATCGCAATCGGTGACCACCGGCGTACCGCGCACTGCCTCGACGATGGCCGACGACACGGCCAGCGCTTCGCTCATCGTGTACAACTCGACGTCGGGCTTGCCCAGGTGCGACGCCGAAATGCCGTAGCCGGTGGTGCAGACGGCGCGAAAACCGGCCTGTGCGATCAGACGGGCGCTGAGCGCGTCATAGGCCCCGGCCATCCAGACGGTGCGGCCGGCGGCGATCATCCGGCGCAGTTGCGCGGCCGGATTGGGCGCGTCGTGTTTCGAGTCGGCGTTCATTGATTGTCGATCCGGATGTTGGCGGTGCGTATCACTGCCGCCCAGCGCTTGATTTCCTCCTCGATGTAGGCGCCGAATGCAGCGGAATCACGCGGGCGCACCACCATGCCGGCGCGCACGATGGCTTCGCGCACGTCGGGCTTGGCCAGAATGTCTGTGACGGTTCGCGAATAGCGATCGACGAGTTCGCGCGGCATGCCCGCCGGCCCGACCAGACCCAGCCAGGAGTCGGCCTCGCAGCCGAGCACGCCCTGGTTCTTCAGCAGCGGCAAGGTCGGCAACTGAGGCGCCGGCGTATCGCTGGCCAGCGCGAGCGGAATCATCGTGCCCGCACGGATCTGCCCCAGCACGCTGGGCAGGGTGGCGAAGGTAGCGTCGATCCTGCCCGCCACGATCTCTTGCGTCATTTCGGCGCCGCCTTTGAACGGCACGTGGACCAGGTCAGTGCCGGTCCTCTGCTTGAACATCTCCATCGCCAGGTGGGCGCCCGCGCCGACACCGGTCGACGCGTAGTTCAGTTTGCCGGGATCGGCGCGGGCGTAGGCGACCAACTCGGGCACGCTATTGACCGGCAAGCCCTTGCGGATCACCAGTACTTGCTGGATGTCGGCCAGGCCGGCGATTGCGGAGAAATCCTTGACCGGGTCGTAGCCGGGGTTCTTCAGCAGCGTAGGGTTGGTGGCGTGCGACTGGTTGGTGCACAGAAGCAGCGTCTGGCCATCGGGCGCCGCCTGCTTGACGAGCTGCGAGGCGATCACGGCCATGCCGCCTGCCCGGTTCTCGACCACCGCCGTCTGGCCCAGTGCGCCGCCCAGCGCCTGGCCGATGATCCGCGCCAGCGCATCGGTGGGGCCGCCCGGCGGATAGCCGACGACGATGCGGACGACCTTGTTTTGCGCCTGCGCCGCTCCGGCGACGAATGGAGCGCCGGCAGCGAACAGGATGAGGGAGCGTCGTTTCAAGGGGAGGTCTCCTTTGGGCTAGTGCCGGACGGCGTGGCGTTCGGCTATGTGATGTAAAAAGGGGCGGGTGCGCGACCTCATCCGGTGCTGCGTCGCCGGCCCTCGGTCATCGATCCGCGAACTGCTGCTCGAGGGCCGCGATCGAGCGCAGCAGCGTCTCGGCGTGAGCTTGGCGGCGCGGCGCGAAGCGGGTGCCAGGACCGGCCAGGCAGATGGCCAGCGCAGTGCCGCCCAGCATCAGCGGCGCCGCGATGGCATCGAGTTCGAGCACGCTCTCGCCGCGGACTTCGTACCAGCCGCGTGCCCGCGACTCGGCCAGTTCGTCGTCGAGCGCCGCGCGCGAGGTCAAGGTGCGCTCGGTGCGCGCCGGGTACGGTTCGTCAGGCAGCCAGCGATCGCGCTCGGCGGGGGGCATGACACCGAGCAGTGCCTTGCCGATCGCCGAGCAGTGCAGTTCCCGGACCGCGCCGGGGTGACCCGAAAAGCGGACGTTGTGCAGCGATTCGATCACTTCGAGCATGACGATCTGGTGCTGGCTCTGCCGGCCCAGTACCACGCTTTCGCCGGTCTCGTCGCGCAGGGTCTCGAGGGCCGGCATCAGCAGGCCGAGCAGCGGGTCGTGCTGGCCGATCGCGGTCGCGTTGCGCAGCATCCGCTTGGTCGGGTAGTAGCTCTTCAGCCTCAGCCCATAGATGTAGCCGCGCCGTTCGAGTGTCTTGATCAGCTGATGGCAGCTCGAAACCGGCGCATCGATCGCATCGGCGATTTCAGACAGGCGCAAGGGCTTCAACTGATTTGCGAAGAGCTCGAACAAATCGAGGGTTCGGCCGGCAGTTTTTATATCCATGAAAAGATTTTTTCATATGAAAAATATCAGTGTCAAGCCGGGGGTGATTCCGCCCTGGCGCCGCCGAGGCGGGGCGGAGCGTGAAATCGATCGGAATGAAGTTCTTAGGCGCGACGACGGGCGCTAGGCTGTTCGACTGATCGACTGGCCAGATAAGCGGCGTTAAGTTCGTTCCCCGCAGCAGGCTTGCGATTGCGGACTGCAAGACTCCCCCGTTGTGCATATATGGGGTTACTGCTTCACTGGCCCGTGATTCGGTCGTCGCTCTCCAATTAACCGCAGTCGACGACGTGCTGGTGGTCTCGTTCAAGGAGCTGTGATCATGAAGTGCCCGAGCTGCGGGGCTGCCGAGCTGGTCCACGACACGCGCGATACGCCTTATACCTACAAGAGGCAGGCGACGATCATCCCGGCAGTGGAAGGCGACTATTGCCCCGCCTGCGACGAGTCCATCCTCGACATGGAGGAAACCCACCGCGTGATGCGCGCCATGAACGACTTCGACAGATCAGTCAACGCGGCCCTCGTCGATCCGGCATACATTGCCAAAGTGCGCCGAAAGCTGCGGCTCGACCAGCGCGAGGCCGGCGAAATATTCGGTGGCGGGGCCAATGCATTTTCCCGTTATGAGAATGGCCGCACGCTGCCGCCGGTGGCGTTGTTGAAGCTGTTGAGGGTCTTGGATAGGCACCCTGAGCTGCTCGACGAGATTCGAGCTGGTGCTGATCAGATTGGCGGCCAGGGCGTGCTTCAGACTCGTTCAAGCGTTGCCCGACTGTCTGAGTCTGATGCTACGAAAGTCAAGCAGAAAATCGCCGGCGACCCGACCTATGCGAAAAGCATCCTGAGCCGCGCTGGCGTGCTCACAGAGAGCGGGAAACTAGCGAAGAAATATCGCTAAGACGGCGCGCCTACCGACAATGTGGGAGCTGTATAAAATAAAACGCAGCCGGCGTTCGTATTGGGTTTCCACGGATGCGATCGCGCAGTTGGAGAGAAGGTTCTCGCGGGGAAGCAAACTCTCAAACCGAGCAACAATGACTATGACTGGCTTGGCTCCGGTATCTACTTTTGGGAAGGCAATCCTGCTCGGGCGCTGCAATTTGCTCACGAATGTGCCGAGAACGGAAAGCTCACCAAAGGGCGCATCTATCAACCGTTTGTAATCGGCGCGGTTATCGACTCAGGCGTGTGTTGCAATCTGTGGGAAACCTCGTCTCTCGACGCCAAAGCACACAGTATTGCAAAGCAAGCACTTGGCACCGCATTGCCTGCGAATCACGGCGGCTCCGATCGGCTTTTACGACGTTTGGATCGTGCAGTGATCGAAGTTATGCACGTTGCCCGAGAAGAGCAGGGGCTGCCCGCATATGATTCGGTTCGAAGTGCTTTCGAAGAGGGTGAAGAATTTTATCCTGGTTCTGCATTCAGAAAGAAAAGCCACATTCAGATTGCAGTTCGCAATCCAGCATGCATCAAGGGGTTCTTCCTTCCGATTCGTCGGCGCTCACCCGGGAAACCGGAAAGCCGGGGCGGCAACGATAGGCTACGCAACGTCGCTGCTTAGTGCGGCGTCCGATGGGCGGCTCTTACCCACAGGAGATCCGTGTGTCGAACACCGTCGTGGTCTATTGCCGCTCCTCCAAGGACATCAGCGACGTCTCGATCGATGCATAGCGGCGTGCGCTGCATGACCTGGCCGCCGCCTGCAACCTGGTGGTGGTCGATGAGTTCGCCAATGCCGTGGAGTCCGGCAAGGACGCGGACCGCCCGACTGCCTTGTCATAACCATCCCGTGGCGAAATGCCGAGCCGCTAGCGATCATCCACTACGGCTGCGTTCCAGTGCCCGCCGCTCTGGGGAAGACCGTGCGACTATTCAGTCATGGACCCGGAAGACCTCGAGAAGCTCGTCACACGCGAGATGCCCTTTGGCAAGTACAAGGGCCGCCTGATCGCTGATCTGCCGGGAAACTACCTGCACTGGTTCGCGCGTCAGGGTTATCCTCCGGGAGAGATCGGCCGGCTACTTGCGTTGATGCGCGAGATCGACCACAACGGACTGAAGCCACTGCTCGAAGCATTGCGGCGGGGCCGTATCCGGTAGGTGGGGCATGTGAGCCGCAGGAATGCACTATAGCGGCGCGTCGCCGTCCAGATCTTCGAACTCATCCCAACGCGCACCGAACCCGAGCCTTGTCGCTCGGGCGGAAGGCGTTGCGGCAACGGACGTCGGTAAGCCTGTGGAGAACTGGAGCGCCGTCGGCACAGAAGCCGTTCTGTTCCCCTAGAGTGTTCCTCCGGATGTGCCGGATGTCAGCGAACCAGCGCGGGCGATGGAAAACAAAAAAGCCCTGATTTCTCAGGGCTTTAGTGCTTTCTGCTGCGTTTGCCGGACTACACAGCGTGTAGTCCTGGCGTCCCGTAGGGGATTCGAACCCCTGTTACAACCGTGAAAGGGTCGTGTCCTAGGCCTCTAGACGAACGGGACTCGTCGTTTTCTTGGTGGAGGTAAGCGGGATCGAACCGCTGACCTCTTGCATGCCATGCAAGCGCTCTCCCAGCTGAGCTATACCCCCGAAGAGCCAAAAAGTATATCCGAGAATTTCAGGCCGTGCAAGCGATATCGAGGGCCATGCTAGACTCGTTTTCACCTCGCGGCTTCGAGCCTCGGCGTGCCGGCCCGCCGCGTGCCTCGCCTGTTTTCTCCAGGCGTTCTTCTCAGATCGGATCCTCGCATGACAGCAAACATCCTCGATGGCGCCGCGCTCGCCAAGTCCATTCGCGCCGACATGGCGCGCCGTGCTGCCGCGCTCGCTGCGCAAGGCCGCCAGCCCGGGCTGGCTGTGATTCTGGTCGGCGACGATGCGGCCTCGTCCGTCTACGTGCGCAACAAGGTCAAGGATTGCGAGGAGTCGGGCATCCGCTCCACGCTCGACCGTCTGCCGGCCGCCACCACGCAAGAGGCGCTGCTGGCGCGCATCCGCGCGCTGAACGCCGACCCGGCGGTGCACGGCATCCTGGTGCAACTGCCGCTGCCGGTGCACATCGATCCGCATACGGTGATCGAGACCATTTCGCCCGAGAAGGACGTCGACGGTTTTCACGTCGCCAGCGCCGGCGCGCTAATGACCGGCCAGCGCGGCTTTCTGCCGTGCACCCCTTATGGCGTGATGAAAATGCTGGAGCACGCTGGCGCGCAGTTGAGGGGGGCCGAGGCGGTGGTGATCGGCCGCAGCAATATCGTTGGCAAGCCGCAGGCGCTGCTGCTCTTGCAAGCCGACGCCACCGTCACCATCTGTCACAGCAGGACGCGCGATCTGGCTGCCCATACCCGGCGTGCAGATATCGTGGTGGCCGCGGTTGGCCGCGCGAAGATGATCACCGGCGACATGATCAAGCCGGGCGCGATCGTGATCGATGTCGGCATGAACCGCGACGAGCACGGCAAGCTGTGCGGCGACGTCGATTTCGACAGCACTGCGCAGGTGGCCGGCTGGATCACGCCGGTGCCGGGCGGCGTGGGGCCGATGACGCGCGCGATGCTGCTGGTCAATACGATCGAGGCGGCTGAGCGCGCGGGTTGAGCGGCGCTGCGCCCGAGGTATTGCGCCAAGCGAGGCAGGCCCCGGCCAGAGCAGCGCGTAGCCGCCAGCCTATTTGGAACGAACGAGGAACTGCATGACCACCACTGCCGATAATCCGCTGCTCGACTTCTCCGGCCTGCCGCGTTTCGCCGACTTCGCACCCGAGCAAGTCGCGCCGGCGATCGACGAACTGCTGACGCAGGCGCGCGCCACGCTGGCGCAGGTCACCGACCCGGCCACGCCGACCACCTGGGATGCCTTCGTCGAGCCGCTGGAAGATGCCACCGAACGGCTGGGCCGTGCCTGGGGCATCGTCGGCCATCTGAACGGCGTTGCCGATACGCCGCCGCTGCGCGAGGCCTACAACGCCAACCTGCCCAAGGTCACGCAGTTCTGGACCGAGCTGTCACAACATGAGGCGCTGTTCGCCAAATACCGCGCCTATGCGGCATCGCCCGAATACGCGCAACTGCCGGCGCCGCGCCGGCGCATCGTCGACAACGCACTGCGCGATTTCAAGCTGGGCGGCGCCGAGCTGGTGTCGCCGGCGCGCGAGCGCTTTGCCGAGATCCAGGAACGGCAGGCTGCGCTGGCGCAGAAGTTTTCCGAGAACGTGCTCGATGCCACCAATGCCTTCGAGCTGATCGTCACCGATGAAGCCGAGCTCGACGGGCTGCCCCCCGATGCGCGCGAAGCCGCGCAGGAAGCCGCTAGCGCCGAGAACAAGCAAGGCTGGAAGTTCACGCTGCAATTCCCCTCGTATCTGCCGGTGATGCAATACGGCACGCATCGCGGCCTGCGTGAACGCTTGTATCGCGCCTACAGCACACGCGCCTCGCGCGAGGCCGCGGCGCCGGCCGGCGATGCAGCATTGGCGCTGGATAACACGCCGATCATCGACGAGCTGCTGGCGCTGCGCGCCGAGGAAGCGAAGCTCTTGGGCTATCGCAACTTCGCCGAGGTCTCGCTGGTGCCGAAGATGGCCGATTCGCCCGAGCAGGTGATGCAGTTCCTGCGCGACTTGGCGCGCCGCGCGCGGCCGTTCGCCAAGCGCGACATGGCCGAGCTGCGGCGCTTCGCGGCCGAGCAGTTGGCGCTGACTGATCTGCAATCATGGGATCAGGCCTTCGCCGGCGAGAAGCTGAAAGAGGCGCGCTACGCGTTTTCCGATCAGACGGTGAAGCAGTATTTCCAGCTGCCGCGCGTGCTGGCGGGCCTGTTCGGCGTCATCGAGCGCTTGTTCTCGGTGCGCATCGTGGCCGACCAGACCTCGACCTGGCACCCCGACGTCACTTTCCATCGCGTCGAGCGTGACGGCCAACTGATCGGCCAGTTCTATCTCGATCTGTATGCGCGCGCTTCCAAGCGCCCGGGCGCCTGGATGGACGATGCGCGCTCGCGCCGGCGCCGCCATGGCTCGCTGCAGACGCCGGTGGCCTACCTGACCTGCAACTTCCAGCCGCCGGTGGGCGGCAAGCCGGCGCTGCTCACGCACGACGACGTGACCACGCTGTTCCATGAGTTCGGCCACGGCCTGCACCATCTGCTCACGCGCATCGACGATCTGGGCGTGGCCGGCATCAGCGGCGTCGAATGGGATGCGGTCGAGCTGCCCAGCCAGTTCATGGAGAACTTCTGCTGGGAGTGGGACATCGTGCATTCGATGTCGGCGCACATCGACACCGGCGAAGCATTGCCGCGCGAGCTGTTCGACAAGATGCTGGCAGCCAAGAATTTCCAGGCCGGTTTGCAGACGCTGCGGCAGATCGAGTTCGCCTTGTTCGACATGCGGCTGCACGCCGAATACGTGCCGGGTGCCGGCCATGGCGTGCAGGCGCTGCTCGACGAGGTGCGCCGCGAGGTCGCCGTCACGCTGCTGCCGCCGTGGAACCGCTTCCAGAACAGCTTCTCGCACATCTTCGCCGGCGGCTACTCGGCCGGTTATTACAGCTACAAATGGGCCGAGGTGCTGTCGGCCGACGCCTATGCGGCCTTCGAGGAAGCGATGGCCAAGGCCGATGCGTCGGCGCGCGTGGCCGAAACCGGCCGGCGCTTCCTTGACGAGATACTGTCCGTCGGCGGCAGCCGACCGGCCATCGACTCGTTTCGCGCGTTCAGAGGGCGGAACCCGGAACTGGATGCCTTGCTTCGACATAATGGGATGGTCGAGGCATCCGTTGCGCAACCGTCAGATGGCTAGCCGTACTTTTTCGTTGATCGCCGCGGCCTGCATGGCCGCCGGCACGCTTGTCCTGTCGGCGCCAACCGCCCAGGCGCAGTACAAATGGGTCGGCGCCGACGGGCGCGTGAACTACAGCGATCTGCCGCCACCGCCGGATGATCGGCGCACGCTGCTGCGCGCGCCGGGCAGCCCGGCTGCGGCACGCAGCGAGCCGCAAGGCGGCGAGCCGCAGCGCAACGGCGCCGAAGCGCGGCTGCCGTACGCGCTGCGCACGGCACTCGAGAAACATCCGGTCGTGCTCTACACCACCGGCGGCTGCGAGCCCTGCGACTTGGCTCGCACGCATCTGACGAAGCGCGGCGTGCCCTATACCGAAAAGCGCGTGCGTACGCAGGCCGATACCAAGGCTTTCGAGACCCTGGGCTTCGAATCGGCGCAGTTTCCCAGCATCAGCGTCGGCCGCGACAAGATGGTCGGCTTCGAGCCTTCGGCCTGGGGGCGCATGCTCGACGCTGCCGGGTACCCGAAATCGTCGGTGCTGCCGGCGAACTATGCGGCACGGCCGGCTGAAGACATGCGCGCAGAATCCGAACCGGCGGCGCAGCAGAGCGCTCGGCGCGCCGCGGCGCGGGGCGAGGGGCCGCAAGCGGGCGAGGGTGCAGCGGATGCGTCCGGCAGTGCTGGCCGACTGGCTGGCGCCGGTGCCGGCAACGCCGGAGATGCAAGCTCGCTGTTGCGGCCAGCCACCTACGACGTGCCGGACAATCCCATCCGCTTCTGAACCGCGTCGGCGGCGGCGCCCACGCGTGTTCCGCATTGGCGGAGCCCGAATTGCTCGTCAAGTCATGGTGCGGCCACGCACCGTTTCGATGCCCTAAGGCATGGAACACTTGATGCTTGCCCGACTGCTGTCTTTCCCTCAGCGAGGACAGCATGTCATCGGCCACAGCGACTGATTTTTCCCACGTGAAACCCGGCGATACGCCGTTTCAGGGCGAAGGGCTGCGCGACTTCTTCGTCTACCGCGATCTCGGCGTGGCGCAGGCCACGCGCGGCGCGGTGCTGGTGCAATTGGTGAAGGCCAACCAGCCGCCCGAATACGGCACCGGCTGGCACCGCCATGAGGCGCAGTTCCACATCGTCATGATGCTCAAGGGCTGGGCGCGCTTCATGTATGAAGACCGCGAGACGCTGGTATCGGCCGGCGATTGCGTGCATCAACGGCCCGGCATTACGCATTACCTGTTCGACTATTCGCCCGACATGGAATACCTGGAGATCGTCGGGCCGGCGGACTTTCGCACCGTCGACGCGGAAGGCCCCTGTGCCGTGCCGGTGCCGACGCCCTGGAAATGAAGCGCGGCCCGGCGCCGGTCGCCGACCGGCATCGGGCCTTCGAACGCGCCATGGGTCACCGATCGTCGGGCCTGGGATCCACCGATCGTCAGGCCCCGGATCAGAACTCGGCGTCGAGCTCGTCGATCTCTTCGGGCTCGGCCAATGCGGCGCGCCGCCACTCCTGCATCGCTGGCAGCGCCAGGATGCGTGCGCAGTATTGCGCGCAGGCTTCATCCACCGGCACGTCGTAGGTTTGTAGCCGCGTTACCACCGGCGCATACATGGCGTCGGCCATGCCGAGCGAACCGAACAGATACGGGCCGCCATAGGTGGCCAGGCAATCGCGCCAGATGGCCAGAATACGATCGATGTCGGCCTGCGCGCGTGCCCAGACCTTGAAGCCGGGGCAGTGCGCTTTCAGGTTCATCGGCAGCGCCGAACGCAGCGCTGAAAAACCCGAGTGCATTTCGCCGCAGATCGCGCGGCAATGCGCGCGTGCCGCGCGATCTGCCGGCAGCAGCCCGGCTTGCGGGCGGATCTCGTGCAGGTACTCGGCGATGGCCAGCGTATCCCACACCTTGCAACCCTCATGCGTCAGGCAGGGCACCAGGATAGACGGCGACAGCAGCAGGATCTCGGCCTTCATGTCGGGGTCGTCGGGCGGGATGATGCGCTCGTGAAACTCCAGACCGGCGAAGCGCGCCAGCAGCCAGCCGCGCAGCGACCACGACGAATAGTTCTTGCTGCTCAGGGTCAATACCGCGACCTCGCTGGCCTTGGCCGCTCGCGTCGCGGTCTTGTGCAGCGGCGCACGCGCCGGCTTGCCGGCCGTGCGCGGCGCGGGTTTCGTCGCGACCTTGCTCATTCCGTTTCCTCCCTGATCCCGCTCGGTGCAGCCCGATGCACGTCGTGCAAGGGCCATGCCAGCGGCGCGGCACCGGCACGCATCGATACGCACCGTGCTGGCGCACGCAGGCACCGCGGCGACGCTGGCACAGCCCTTGCGACGAACCGGATCGACGCGGCGTATGGGTCAATCGACATGCATTACCAGGCGTATCAGGCACACACCGATCTGCTGGAACCGCTGCGGGCGCTGGCGCGCATCGCCTGCGTCTGGCTCGACGAACCGCGCTACCAGATCTATGACGAGGCCAGCACGCGACGGCTGTCGGCGGCCTGCCAGGTGTTCGCGTTGGCGCAGCTGACGCATCGGCGTCCTGACTACGGCATCGACCTGGTCGAGATCGATGGCGTGCCGGTGCCAGTGAGCGAAGAGGCCGTCATGGTCGAACCCTTCGGCACGCTGCTGCGCTTTCGCAAGGCCGGTGCCATGCCGCAGCCGCGCGTGCTGCTGGTGGCGCCGATGTCGGGCCACTTCGCGACGCTGCTGCGCGATACGGTGCGCACGATGCTGCGCGACCACGACGTCTACATCACCGATTGGCACAACGCACGCGACGTGCCCTTGTCGGCCGGCCGCTTCGATTTCGATGATTACGTCGACTACTTGATGCGTTTCATGCGCGAGCTCGGCCCGGGCGCGCACCTGGTTGCCGTCTGCCAGCCCTGCGTGGCGGCGCTGGCGGCGGCAGCGCTGATGGCCGACGACGACGATCCGGCGCAGCCGGCCAGCATCACCCTGATGGCCGGGCCGGTCGATGCCAGCATCAACCCGACGCGCGTCAACGAGCTGGCCACCGGCCATTCGATCGAATGGTTCGAGCAGCGGATGATCGGCACGGTGCCGATGCGGCTGCGCGGCGGCGGCCGGCGCGTATACCCCGGCTATCTGCAACTGGCTGCATTCATGAGCATGAACATGGAACGCCATCTGCATTCGTTCAAGCTGCTGTACGAGCAATTGGTCAGCGGCGAATACGCGCGAGCGCAAGCCACGCGCATGTTCTACGAAGAGTACTTCGCGGTGGCCGATCTGCCGGCCGAGTTCTATCTGGAGACGGTCGATCGCGTCTTCCAGCGCTTCGAGCTGGCGCGCGGGCAACTGCAATGGCGAGGGCGGCGGGTCGATCCGGCGGCGATCCGCCGCGCCGCGCTGCTGACGATCGAAGGCGAGAAGGACGACATCTGCTCGGTCGGCCAGACGCTGGCGGCACAGGACCTGTGCCGCAGCGTGCGGCCGTATCTGCGCACGCATTACGTGCAGACCGGCGTCGGCCATTACGGCGTGTTCAGCGGCAAGCGCTGGAGCGGGCAGATCTATCCGCTGGTGCGGCAGGTGATCCACGACGCGCCGTAGCAGGGTGATCGCTTAAACTGCGGGCTTTCCATCGCATTCTTGCGGAGCCTTCAGCATGGCCATCTATCGCCTTGGCGAGCGCGTTCCCGACGTCCACCCCAGCGCCTGGGTCGCCGAATCGGCCCAGGTCATCGGCAAAGTGAAGCTGGAAGAAAATTCCAGCATCTGGTTCAACGTCACGCTGCGTGGCGACAACGACCTGATCACGATCGGTGCCAACAGCAACGTGCAGGAAGGTTCGGTGCTGCACACCGACCCGGGGCTGCGGCTCAACGTCGGCGCCTGGGTCACTGTCGGCCATCAGGCGATGCTGCATGGCTGTACGATCGGCGACGGCTCGCTGATCGGCATGCAGGCCATCGTGCTCAACGGCGCGCGCATCGGCCGTGAATGCCTGATCGGCGCCGGCGCGCTGATCCCCGAGAACAAAGAGATCCCCGATCGCAGCGTGGTGATGGGCGCACCCGGCAAAGTGGTGCGGCAGTTGAGCGACGAAGACGTGGCGCGCATCCGCTCCGGTGTGCAGGGCTACGTCGAGCGCGCGCGCCTGTTTCGGGAACAACTGGTGCGTCTGTGATGGCATTGCGCCTGATGCCGCGCGGCCGAACCGGTGACGCGCGATGAGCGATTCGGTACATCGTTTCCTGCTGCGTGACGCCGCGGTGCGCGGCGAGATCGTCACGCTCGATGCTGCCTGGCGCGACGTGGTGGCGCGCCACGATCTGCCGGCGCCGGTGCGCGACCGGCTGGGTGAGCTGTCGGCGGCGG
>JAFKGG010000472.1 GCA_017307915.1 Burkholderiales bacterium
GCAGGCCAACCGCAACGCACCGACGCTGCACGTCGGCGTGTTCACCGACGTGCTGTTGCCGCTGATCGCGCGCTCGGGTTTGATCGCGCCGCTCGATGCCGCGCTGATTCCCAATCTCAAGGAACTCGACACGCGCATTCCGCGCCCGGTCGGCGCGCATGCGGTGCCGGTGACCTACGGCACCTGGGGTATCGCCTATAACGCCAAACTGGTGAAGAAGCCGGTCACCGGCTGGGCCGATCTGCTGCGCGACGACTTGAAGGGTCACGTGTCGGCGCCCAACGTCACCTACAACTCGTCGATCTATACGCTCGATGCAATGGCCAGCCTGAAGGGCGGCAGCCTGCGCGCGCCCGATGCGGGCCTGGAAGCGATGCGCGCGATCCGCCGGGCCGGCCCCGGCCTGTGGGATCAGGAAAGCATCGCAGTGGGTTGGTTGAAGAGCGGCGAGATCTGGGCCACGCCTTACTTCAGTGGCAACGTGCTGGCGATGATGCGCGATCCCGATCTGGCCGACCTGCGCTTTTGCGTGCCCAGCGAAGGCGGCTATGCGCTGCCGATGAGCGTGACGCGCGTGATCAACCCCAGCGCCGGTAATGCGCCCGAGGCATTCATCAATCACATGCTGAGCGTGCCGGCGCAAGAAGCCTGGGGGCGGATCGGTTCCGCCCGCCCGGTCAATGCGCGCGCGCAGGTGCCCGCCGAGGTGGCCGCAGTCGTGCCCACCATCGACAAGCTGCGCCAGCTCGACTGGACGTATTTCGCCGAGCAGCGCACGTCGATCGTCGATCGCTGGAACCGCGTCGTCAACGGATAAGAAGAGCAAGCATGAATACATTCCGCAGAACGCTGATCGCCTTCGCGCTCAGCGCCAGCGCCCTCGCACTGCCCGGCCTGGCGTTGCAGCACGCCGCGGCGCAACCCTCCAGCCAATCGCTGCGCCTCGTCGTGCCTTATGCCGCCGGCGGCTCGGGCGACATGATCGCCCGCACGCTGGGTGAGCGCGTCGCCACGACGCTGGGCCCGGTAGTGGTCGACAACAAGCCGGGTGGCGGCACCGTCATCGGCAGCCAGTCGGTAGCGGCTGCCCCGGCCGATGGCCAGCACGTGCTGCTGGTCGCGGCCAGCTTCGTCATCAATCCGCATCTGATTCGCAAGCTGCCGTTCGACGTGGCGAAGGATTTTGCGCCGGTCACGCTGCTGGCCTCGAACCCGCACGTGCTGGTGGTGAGCAACGCGGTACCCGCCAACGATCTGCAAGGTTTCATCGCCTGGGCACGCTCGCGCAAGGGCGCAGCCACCTTCGCATCGTTCGGCAATGGGTCGTCAGGGCATCTCGGCTTCGAGCTGTTCAAGAAGGCCGGCAACTTCGACATGGTGCACGTGCCCTACAAAGGCGTGGCGCCGGCGATGACCGATCTGATGGGCGGCCAGGTCGATGCGATGCTCACCGATCTGCCGCAGGCGGTCGAATCGATCAAGGCCGGCAAGATGAAGGCGATCGCCATCGCCGCCGACGCACGCGCTGCCTCGCTGCCCGAGGTGGCTACGTTCGCGCAGGCCGGCTTGCCCGGCTTTGAATCGCGCTCGTGGTATGGGCTGGTCGTGCGCAGCGGCACCTCGCCGGCACGTATCGCCGCGCTGAACTCGGCCTTCGTGGCCGCGCTCGGCGACCCCGCGATACGGCAGAAGTTCGCCGCCGCCGGCCTGGACGTGATCGGCAGCAGCGCCGCCGATTTCAGCGCCCACATGCAACGCGAATCCGCCAAATACGCTCAAGCCATCAAGAGCGCCGGCCTGCAGGCCGAGTAAGTTCATCATCAAGGAGCCATTCATGCCCAAGCAACAACGCTTCATCTCGCCCGAAGTGGCCGAGTATCCGCCGGGACACTGGTCGAACTGCATTCGCGTCGGCGACACGGTTTACCTGTCGGGTTTCACGGCACGCGCCAACGATCTGAAAACGATCCACGGCGTGGGCGACGCCTACGAACAGGCCAAGGTCATCTTCGCCAAGATCCGCCATTGCCTGGAAGCGGCCGGCGCGCGCATGTCGGACGTCGTGACGATGACGATCTACGTCACCAACATGGCCGACAACAAGGCCATCTGGCGCGCGCGGCAGGAATTCTTCAGCGGCGATTTCCCGTGCTCCACGCTGGTACAGGTGGCGGCGCTCGGCACGCCCGAGATCCTGCTCGAAATCACGGCCCAGGCGCAGGCCGGCAGCGGCGCATAAAGCCGGCAAACATCGGATCGGATCCAGCCATGACCGACGCAAAACATCCGAACGAGACGCTGGCGCGCACCCTCGAGGTGCTGATCCAGACGCGCGAGCTCGACCCGGCCCAATGGCTGGAGTTTCCCGACTATGGCTTGCGCCAGTATTTCCTGTGGAAACACCCGCAGACCAGTGCCAGCATCGCGGTGCTGGAGTTCGCCAAGGGCGGCTGCATTCCGGTGCGGCACACCCATGCCTCGAACCAGTTCATGTACTGCATCGAGGGCGACTATGAGTACACCGAAAGCGGCCTGCGGCTGACGCCGGGTTCGTTCTACATGAACCCGAAGGACCACCCGCATGGCCCGACGCTGGCGCATGAGCGCAGCCTGTTGATCGAGATCTACGACGGGCCGCACTACTACGAGAAGCCGGTGTTCCATACCGACGAAACAATCGGCGGGTTCCTGGCGCGCTGATGAAGAACTACGCGGCTCGCCCTGCGCGGCGGCCGCGGGTTCAGAGTGGAACCAAATTGCTCTATCGCGAATAAGACGAACCCGCGGCCCGCCGTGTAAACGGGGCGCGGGTTCGGTTGCGCAACACGAACGAGCGATGCCCTGCGTTGCGCCTGATTCGCCGATGACTCGGCGTTCGATTACTTGGCCGTGGAAGCCGGCTTGGCAGTGCTCGGGCGCGTCGTGCGGCGCTGCGTGGTGGCCGGTTTCGACGTCGAGCTTGCCGGCGCCGACTTGGTGGCCGGCGTGTTCGACACCGGTGCAGCGGTCGGCGTCGAGCTCGATGCCGGGGCTGCGGCCGGGGCCGCTTTGGCGTCGAGTTCACGCGAGGCAGGCGTCGAGCCGCCCGACACGCCGAGCCGGCCGCCGGTGCCCAGGCCGCCTTTGACTTCCTGCGCCTTGTAGTTCTTCACCGACTTGACCAACTGGTTGTAGGCATCGGCGAACGCCGCGGTGATGACCTTGCCCTCGGCCGTGTTCGTGTAGCCGCCCAGGCCGCCGCCGGCAGCGCTGCCGAACACGCCGCCCCAGGCACCGAAATCGGTTTTCGACGAGCTGCCTTCAGCCGCGGCGAGCTGCACGCCAGAACGATTGTCGACCAGCGTCAACATCGTCGAAGCTTCCTTGAACTTCAGGCTGCCAGCCACCGCGCCGAGCAGACCCAGGCCGCGGCCGAAGCCGCCAAGCGCGGCGCCCACGCCGCCGGCATCGTTCTGGCTGAACGTGATCGACGGGTTCATCGTGTAGTCGGCCGCCACCATCTGGCCGGGGCCCATGCTGCTGTTGGAGCGCAGCTCGCCGCTTTGCTGCAGTGCGCGTTCCTGCATCATGTTGTTCATCGCGCGGCCGCGCTCGACAACGACGAAGCAGTTCGATTGCTGCACCAGCAGCCGGATCACCGGCACCGTCGAAGTCAGCTTGTAGTTGGAGAGTTGGTAGAACCACGGCGCGGTCTGGTCTTCGACGACCGCCAGCGTGCCCAGCGTGGCGTCGCAACGCTCGAGCTGCGCATTGGCATTGGTGCTGGTTGCTCCGCCCGCCGAGCCGGTGGCAACGGTCTTGGCCGAGGAATCGCCCATCTTCATCTCGGTACCGGTGGTCACGCAGCCGGCCAGCAGCAATGCGGCCACGGATACGGAACAACTTGCGAATCGCATGGATTTCTCCAACTAAAGAGTGGTGTTATTGCTTATTAATGAAGAGCTGGCGTCCTGCGGTCGATAGAGCATATCGAGAAGACACAGCACGCCGCGACTCTGGAGGCAGCGGGCAATTGTCGCTCAACTGGCAAGCTGCGTCCAAGCCGATCGTCGGAAAAACGCCATGACCGCGGCCTTATCCCCGCGTTCAGGGGAGATGCTGCCGCGGCGGCGGGGCTTTGCTGCGGGTGCTCCCGCCTGCGTCGCGGCCGATGCGGGTGGGCGCCAAACCGCGCAGCGCCTGCATCGGCACATCGAACGCCCGCGCCAGGCGGGAAGCCTCGAGCATCTCGTCGGCCGGGCCGAGCATCGCCGGCGCGCCCGGTTCGATCAGCAGCACGCGCTGGGCCAATGCCGCAGCCTGCGCCGGATCGTGCGTGGTCAGCACGATCGCGTGGCCGGCATCGGCAAGCCGGCGCAATACCTCGTCGACGCGGGCGCGGTTGCCGAAATCCAGGCTGGCGCAAGGCTCGTCGAGCAGCAGCAGCCGGCTGCCCTGCGCCAGCGCGCGCGCCATCGCCGCAAGCTGGCGCTCGCCGCCGCTCAGTGCGTCGAGCGCCAGCCCGGCGCGGTCGGCAATTCCGACGCTGTGCAAAGCCGCCTGCGCGGCCTGCCGATCGGCCGCCGACGGCGCCCGGCCCAGCGGCAAGCGCGCGGTGCGCGCCAGCAACACCCAGTCGAGTACCGCGTAGCCGGCCGGCGCGCTGGCGTGTTGCGCGACGTAGCCAATGTGCGCGGCCAGTTCGCGCCGCGGCCAGGCGGCCAGCGGCCGGCCGTCGAGCTCGATGCGGCCGGCCAGCGGCGGCAGCAAGCCGAGCAGGCTGCGCAGCAGTGTCGTCTTGCCGGAACCATTGCGGCCCATCACGGCGAGCACGTCGCCTGGCGCCAGCCGCAAGCTCAGGCCGTGGCCGAGGCGATGGCCGGCCAAGCCCCAGGCGAGGCTGTCGGCGTGCAGCAAGGGCGCGGCTGGCGGCGCCTTGTCTTGGGATTCCTGCGCATCGTGCCGCGCACCGGCACCGGCGTGCGACGACCCGTCGCCACCGTGCAAGGCACCGTGCCGACTGCTCATCGCAGGCCCCCCGCACTGCGTCGCGCCAGCAGCCACAGCAGCAAGGGCACGCCGACCAGCGCCGTACCCACGCCAGGGGGCACATCCACCGGCGCCAGCCAACGTGCGCCAGTATCGACCAGCAGCAGGAAGCAGCCGCCACCGACGCAAGCCAGCGGGAACATTCGTGCGAACGCTGCGCCGCTGATCAGCCGGGCAGCATGCGGCAGCAGCAGGCCGACCCAGCCGATCAGGCCGGTCAATGCGACGGCTGCCGAGGCCGCCAGCGCCGCGGCGCCGATCGCCAGCGCGCGCAGCCGGCGCGGATCGTGGCCGAGCGCCAGCGCTTCATCATCGGGCAGCAGCAAGGCGTCGATGCGCCAGCGCAACAGCCATAGCACCGCCAATCCGATCAACATCAGCGCGCCGGCCAGCGCCAGCTCGCCGGGTGCTTGTCCGGCCAGACTGCCCAGCAGCCAATAAGTGATGGCCGGTAACTGGCGCGTCGGGTCGGCTAGCGACGTGAGCAGCGCCAGCGCCGACGAGAACAGCGCGGCGATCGCAATTCCGCACAGGATCAGCGCCGGCGTCGGCTCGGCCGAGCGCATCAGCCGCGCGAACAGCGCCACCAGCGCCACCGCCGACAGCGCGCCGGCAAAGGCGCAGGCCTGTACCGGCCAGCCGACGGCGCCGGCCCAGATCGCCAGCCCGGCACCGAGCGCGGCACCACTGGAAACACCGAGAATGTCGGGCGCCGCCAGCGGATTGCGAAACACCGCCTGCAGCGCGGCACCCGAGCCGGCCAGTGCGGCGCCGACCAGCACGGCCGCGGCAGCACGCGGGGCGCGCAATTGCAGCAGCACCGCCCAGTCGAGTCCGCCGTCGGCGGCGATCGGCCAGCCAAGCGGGCCGGCGACCAAGGCCGCCAGCAGGCCCGCGACCAGCAGCGCACCCGCCCAGCACAGCGCCGCCTGGGCGCTCGGACGAGGATCTGCCGGCTCGGAACGCATGGCTGCGATGTTAACTGAGCGCCGGGCGGGCGCCGGCTCCGTCAGCTTGCATGGCTGATGCCTTATCGCCTAAAATACAAGGCTTTGCCGGCTGCGCTTGAGGGTATTTGGTAGCGTGGGCGGGGCAGCCGTGACGGAGAAACAAATGAAAGCAGGCATTCATCCCGATTATCGCGACGTCGTGTTCATGGACATGGCCAGCGGCTTCAAATTCATCACCCGTTCGACCGTGTCGACGCGCGAAACGGTGAAGATGGACGACGGCAAAGACTATCCGCTCTTCAAGCTGGACGTCACGTCGGAATCGCACCCCTTCTACACCGGCGCGCAGCAGCGTATCAACGAAACCGGCCGCGTCGAGAAGTTCCGCCAGAAATTCGCGCGCAGCAGCGCCAAGTAAGCCGCGTGCGCGGTCCGTTCGGGCGCTTGCGCATCGAACGGCCGGCCGCATGGCAGGTTGCGCACGGGCCGGCCGGATGAAGGCCGGGCGCGCAAAGGCCGCTGCAGCGGCAGCCTGGTTCTCCACCTGAATCCCGCCCCCGATTCCCCCGAAGGCAGCGCTTGCTGCCTTTTTTGCTTTATCGTTGCGCGCGAGACCGAGCCGGCTAACGTGCCCACGCCCACGCCCTCTTTCGGATTGCCCGCGATGCCCGACGCACGAGGTGTGCGTCGATGAGGCCATTCATCATCACCGCGCTGGAAGCCGGCAAACTGCCGCGCTGGGCACTGCTGCTGCTGTGCGCGTTGTATACGGTGCCTGGCTTCATCGGCCGCGATCCATGGCGCACCCAGGATGCAGCCGGCTTCGGCATCGCGCTGTCGATGATCCGCGGCGACGCCGGCGACTGGCTGATGCCGAACATCGCGAATCAGCCGATGCCAGGCGAAGGGCCGCTGCCGTTCTGGATCGCCGCGCTGGCCGGACGACTGCTCGAGATGTTCATCGGCGAGCACGCCGCGGTGCGCATGGCCACCGCCGGGTTCGTCGCGCTGCTGCTGGTGCTGGTCTGGTACACGATTTACGCGCTGGCGCGCCGGCCGGGCATGCAGCCGACCGATCCGTTCGGCGCATCGGCCTCGCACGTCGACTATGCCCGCGCGCTGGCCGATTCGGGCCTGCTGGTGCTGATGGCCAGCATCGGCCTGATCGCGCGGCTGCACGAAACCACGGCCGAGCCCGCACAGATGGTGTGGATCGCGGCCTTCCTGTACGGCTGCGCGCTGGCGCTCGAACGCCCGCTGGCCGGCGGCGCGCTGGCCGGGCTGGCGATCACCGCCACGCTGCTGACGCGTGGTGCACCGCTAGCGATCGCCTTGCTGCTGGTGCTGATCTGGCTGCCTATTGGTTGCAGCGCCTATCGGCTAGTCGCGCGGCGCATGCTGCCGCCGGCGATCGCCGCCGCCTTCGCTGCGGGCTTGCCGTGGCTGCTATGGCTGGCCGGCAGCGGCCCGCAGGCGCACGCGCATCTATACGACTGGTCGTCGTGGAATCTGGACATGGCGAGCGGGCCGACGCTCGACTCGCTGGTCTATTACGCACGCACCATGCCGTGGTTCTTCTGGCCCGCCTGGCCGATCGCGCTGTGGGCCGTGCATCGCTGGCGCGGCCGCTGGGGCGAACCGGCGGTGGCCCTGCCGCTGATCACCGCGGCGGCGCTGCTGCTGCGCGCGCTGCTTGCGCCCGACGGCACCGAGAGCATGCTGCTGCCGATCACCGTGCCGCTGGCGATGCTTGCCGCGGTCGGCATGCCGACGCTCAAGCGCGGCATCGTCAGCCTGATCGATTGGTTCGCGGTGGCGCTGTTCTCGCTGCTGGGCATCGCCATCTGGGCTTACTGGATCGCCCTGATGACCGGCTTTCCACCGCGCATGGCGTATCGCGCCAGCCAGCTCGCGCCCGGCTATGAGCCCGAATGGATCGCGGTCGAGATCACGCTCGGCAGCTTGGCGACGCTGGCCTGGCTGGCGCTGGTGCGCTGGCGGGCTTCACGGCAGCCGCGGATGATCTGGCGCGCGATGGCGCTGTCGTGCGGCGGGCTGGTGCTGGCCTGGTTCCTGGCGATGACGCTGTGGTTGCCGGTGTTCAACGAACGCAATACCTATCGCGACGTGGCGATCGGCATGAGCCGCGCGTTGGCGGCTTCAGCGAGTGCCCAGATGGCCGGGCCGGTCGAGAGAGGCGACACGATGGGGCCGAGTGGGCCGGTGACGTCAGGTGAATCGGTTGCGCCGAAGGAGCTGGCCATGTCGAACGACTCGGTCATCCTGGATGAACCGGCCAGGTCGAATGAATCGGCCACGCAGAACGAGCCAGCCACGCCCAGCGAACCGGTCGTATCGGCAGAATCGACGGAAATGATCAAGCCCATCGGCCGCGGCGGCCCGGTGCCCTCTGCGCCCCTCGGGCCCGGCGCCTGCGTCGCGACCGACGATGTCGGCCCGGCGCAGCGCGCCAGCTTTTATTACTTCGGACGCGTGCCGTTCAGCCGCCCCGGTCAGGCCTGCGATTGGCTGCTGGTGCAGGAAAACGGCCCGATCGTGCGCGGTACCTCAGGCTCCTACCCGAATTGGCAGTTGGTCTGGGAGGGCCAGCGCCGCAGCAATCGCGACGAGCGCTTCCGCTTGTATCGCCGCAGCGCGGGCTGAGTCGCAACAGGCGGCCAACCAAGCCGCTCACCCCCGAATCAGCCGCCTGCGTCAATCGCGCAGACGAACCACTTTCGCATCGATGAACAAGGACATTCTGAAGCTCGCCTGGCCGGTGCTGATCGGCCAGCTCGCCGTGATGGCCAATGGCGTGATCGACACGGTGATGGCCGGCCGCTTGTCGGCCGCCGACGTGGCGGCGGTGGGCCTGGGCTCGAGCATCTACGTCAGCATCTACATCGGTTTGATGGGCGTGCTGCTGGCGCTCAGCCCGGTCGCGGCGCAGCACTATGGCGCCGGGCGCTTCGAGGAAATCGGCGCCGACGTGCGCCAGGCGCTGTGGCTGGCGCTGCTGCTGATGATTCCCGGCTGCACCGCGCTGGGCTTCACCGACCTGTGGCTGGCTTTCGCGCAGCCGCCCGCCGAGGTAGCGACGATCGTACGCCACTATCTGCTGGCCGCCGCCGTCGGCCTGCCGGCCGCGCTGCTGTTTCGCGTGTTCTACGCGCTGTCGAACGCCATCGCGCGACCCAAGGCGGTGATGGTGATCAACCTGGCCGGCCTGGCCCTGAAGATTCCGCTGAACCTGCTGTTCATGCACGGCTGGCAGCTCGGCGAGCACACGCTGCTGCCGGCGCTGGGCGGCGCCGGCTGCGGCGTGGCCACCGCGATCGTGATGTGGCTGTCGGCGCTGCTGTCGGGCCTGATCGCCTGGCGGCGGCCGCTCTACCGGCGCTTCCACATCGGCGGGCTGGGCCGCCCCGAACCGACGCGGCTGCGCCAGCTATTGCGGCTGGGCCTGCCGATCGGTGCCAGCTTCATGGTCGAGGTGACCTCGTTCACATTCATGGCCGTGTTTCTGGCGCGGCTCGGCGCCACCGTGGCGGCCAGCCACCAGATCGCCGCCAATCTGGCCGCCGTCTGCTACATGCTGCCGCTGGCGCTCGCCAATGCCACCAGCGTGCTGGTCGCCCAATCGCTGGGCGCGGCACAGCACGATCGCGCGCGGCTATACGCGATCCACGGACTGCGGCTGGCGCTCGGTTGCGCCCTGGTGGTCGGCGCTACGCTGTTTCTCGCGCGCGAACGCGTGATCGGCTGGTACAGCACCGATGCCGCGGTGATCGCGACGGCGGTTTCGCTGGTGGCGATCGTCGCGCTGTTCCACCTGTTCGACGCAGTGCAGGCGATGATCTCGTTCATCCTGCGCGCGCACAAGATCACTACGCTGCCGATGATCGTCTACCTGGTCAGCCTGTGGGGCGTAGGCTTGGCCGGCGGCTGGTGGCTGTCGTTCGTGGTCGGCCGTTCCGGCAGCGCATGGGCGCCCTACGTGGCCGCCGCCAAGGGCTTCTGGATCGCGGCGACGCTGAGCCTGGGGCTGGCTTCGGTATGGCTGGCGGCGATTCTGGTACGGGTATGGCGCAGGCAGGCGAGCGGCGCCGCGGGTTCTTAGATGCAGCGGCAGCGTCGGAACGTGCGCCGATGCCGCAATTCAGGGCTCATGAGCTCGCACGGGGGAGAACGACGCAGTGAGGGCCAATCCCAAGGCATCTGAACAGCATACACATCGAGCACCTACCTGCCGGCGACTTCAGTGAGTATTTCCTTCGATACGGCTTCCACCTGCTTGGGCGTCATGGCGGAAAAGACGCCCTGCCATGCGCTCGATGAAGTCTGATACTTCCGCTTGCCGCGAGAGACACCCTGCGGAAGCTCGATGAATTCCACTTCGACATCCATGTGTGCATTGCCTGAGAAGACGCCAAGACCGTAGCGCTTCGCTTGCGACACATACCTGAAGTCATTGACCTTCATTCGAACCAGCACGGCCGGCGTACTCACAGGCGCCTGGCCGGGTTTCGCCATGGTGAAACCAAGGCCTTTCTCAGACGCCGCGGCAGCCATCGAGGTTTGCCATTCCTCGAGGAACGCATCCCAGTTTTCCCCTGATCCCAGGTTGCCGGCCGCGCTGATCTCCATGTAGACCCTTTTCGTGGCTGCCGGTGATGCGGACATGCCCGTCGGCGAAGAAGGTGATGTGTCGCGAGAAACCGTCGCCGCGCAACCGGCGAGGACCGCAGCCATGGCCAGCGTGAGGAGAAGCTTGAATCGCATTGATGTGCCCTGATCGATGAACGCAATGAAGTCGCGGCCGTGAAGGACCAGAAGCCCGGCCTTTCGTCTCGACAGCGACCCATTCTGCAGAATCAGCCCGCAGTCACCAATAGAACGATTGGATGATGGCGCGACCTTGATTACTGTGTGAACATTCAGTAATCATGCAAGCGCTTTCCGATATGAAGCGGCCACCGAATCCCATGGTTCCCTCGAACCGGAAACCGCAGCGTCTACAACCGCCCGGCGAAACCGCAGCGCGCGGATCAGGCCGGCGGCTCAGCGGCACGGCTCATCGCGGCAGCGCCGTCCGCACCCGCTACCCCGGCCGGGCCGGCGAGCAGGAACGCATCGCGGTAGTAGCGCAGCTCGTCGATCGACTCGGCAATGTCGGCCAGCGCCGTATGCGCGCTGCGCTTGGCAAACCCCTTGGCGATCTCAGGCCGCCAGCGCTTGCACAACTCCTTCAGCGTGCTGACGTCGAGATTGCGGTAGTGAAACCACGCTTCCAGCCGCGGCATGTAACGCGCCATGAAACGTCGATCCTGGCAGATCGAATTGCCGCACATCGGCGACTTGCCGGCCGGCACCCACTGCGCCAGAAAATCGAGCATGACCTGCTCGGCCGCGGCCTCGCTGTATGGCGAGGCCAGCACGCGATCGGTCAGGCCCGAGCGGCCATGCGTCGAGCGATTCCACTGATCCATCGCGTCGAGCACTGCCGCCGGCTGCGCGATTGCCAGCGCTTCGCTCTGCGCGACCACGTTCAGGGCGTTGTCGGTAATGACAGCCGCGATCTCGATGATGCGATCGGTGGTCGGATTCAGGCCTGTCATTTCCATGTCGACCCAGATCAGCAGGGTCTCGTCGGGTCGGCGAGGTTCGGGACTACTGGACTGCGGCCCTGCGGCAAGCGCGGATTTCATCGGGTGCTGTGACATAATTTTTTCCGGCCCCGATTCTCGCATAGCCCTTCACCTTGAACCCTTTCATCTTCACCGTCATCTTCGCCATTGCGCTGCTGGCTTCGGTCGCGCTGCGGCTGTGGCTGGCCACGCGGCAGATCCACCACGTGGCACGCCATCGCGATGCGGTGCCGGCTGAGTTCGCGACGCGCATCGGCCTGACCGCGCATCAGCGCGCCGCCGATTACACGGTGGCGCGCACTCGGCTGGGCATGATCGACACGCTGATCAGTGCCGTGCTGCTGCTGGGCTTCACGCTGTTCGGCGGGCTTCAGCTCATCCAGGACACGCTCGCCTCGTGGCTGCCCGACATGCCGTTCGCACGCCAGCTGCTGCTCGTGGCCGCCGTCATGCTGATCGGTGCGCTGGTCGAAGTGCCGCTCGACTGGTATCGCCAGTTCCGCCTCGAACAGCGCTTCGGCTTCAATCGGATGACGCTGCCCTTGTTCCTGGCCGATCTGGCCAAGGGCCTGCTGCTCACCGCCGTGCTCGGCCTGCCGCTGCTGGCGCTGGTGCTGTGGCTGATGCAAAGCGCCGGCGCCTGGTGGTGGCTGTGGACCTGGGCCGCCTGGGTCGCCTTCAACCTGACGGTGCTGGTGCTGTATCCGACCGTGATCGCGCCGCTGTTCAACCGATTCGAGCCGCTGGCCGATACCGCGGTGCGCGAGCGCGTCGAGGCGCTGCTGGCGCGCTGCGGCTTCACCGCCCGCGGGCTGTACGTGATGGACGGCAGCAAGCGTTCGGCGCACGGCAACGCCTACTTCACCGGCCTGGGCCGCGCCAAGCGCATCGTGTTCTTCGACACGCTGCTGTCGCGGCTCAACGTCGACGAAATCGAAGCCGTGCTGGCGCACGAACTGGGCCACTTCCGCCGCCGCCACGTGCCCAAGCGCATTGCACTGATGTTCGTGCTGAGCCTGGCCGGCCTGGCGCTGCTCGGCTGGCTGTCGCAGCAGCCGTGGTTCTATCAGGGCCTGGGGCTCACGCCCGATCCGCAGGGCCAAGGCGCCGCCGCGCTGGTGCTGTTCTTCCTGGTGCTGCCCAGCTTCACGCTACTGCTGCAGCCGCTGGGCAGCCTGCTGTCGCGCCGCCATGAATTCGAGGCCGACGCTTTTGCCGCCGACCAGACGCGCGCGCAGCATCTGATCGATGCGCTGGTCAAGCTCTATGAAGACAACGCCTCGACTTTGACACCCGATCCGGTGCATTCCGCGTTCTACGATTCGCATCCGCCGGCTGCGCAGCGCATCGGCCGGCTAGCCGCCGCCGCGCGTTGAGCGCCCCGGTTCCGAACGCTTCTTCGTTCGCTTCGCACGACGCACGAGACAGCCGATGAAAGCAGCGATCCCACGCCAGCAGTTGCTGGCCAAGAAATCCCGCCCGATCACGGGCGAGCGCCCCTATACCGATTCCGAAATCGAAGTGCAGTTGCTCGAGCTACCGGGCTGGAGCCTGCGCGACAGCGCCATCGAGCGCAGCTACGCATTTCGCGACTATTACGACACGATCGCCTTCGTCAATGCGCTGGCCTGGATGGTGCACGGCGAAGACCACCACCCCGAGCTGATCGTCAGCTACAACCGCTGTACCGTGCGTTTCAATACGCATTCGGTGGCTGGCATGTCGGAGAACGATTTCATCTGCGCAGCCAAAACCGATGCCGTCTTCGGCCGCGCCGGCAACTGAGCGCGGCGCGCGCGCGCGCCGCAACGGCCAGCGTGATGCCCTTGCCGCAGGCGCACTTGACATCGCCATCGTCGCGGCCTCGTTCGGGCGCTTGTTCTACGTTCGAACACCCGGACGCAACGCACCCGATCGCGTGGCCGTCACGCGCGGCAAGCGCACCGACCTGTGCGTGGGCGACGAGGTCGAAATCGCACCGATCGGCGAAGACCAGGCCGTCATCGAAACGCTGCGCCCGCGGCGCACCTTGCTGCAGCGTAGCGACCGCTGGCGCAGCAAGCTGCTGGCGGCTAACGTCGACCAGATCGGCGTGGTGATCGCCGGCGAACCCCCGTTTTCCGAACCGCTGCTGCTGCGCGTGCTGATCGCCGCTGAAGCGGCTGGCATTGCGGTAGCGCTGATCGTCAACAAGTGCGATCGCAGCGAAGCCACCGCAGCGATCCGACCGCGCATCGACGCTTATCGCGCATTGGGCTATCCGGTACTCGAGATCTCGGCCGGCCCGGCACCGCAGGAAACACGCGCGGCCCTGCACGATTGGCTGTCATCGCGCACTACGCTGCTGCTGGGCCAGTCGGGCATGGGCAAATCGACGCTGGTCAATACGCTGGTGCCGGATGCCGAGCTGCGCACGCAGGCGATCTCGCAGGTGCTTTCCAGCGGCAAGCACACCACCACGTTCAGCCGCCTGTTCGACGTACCGGCCGAGGTGGCCGATGATGCACGCATCATCGACACGCCGGGCTTCCAGACCTTCGGCCTGGCACATCTGTCGGATTCGCAGCGCGTGCACGCGATGCGCGAGTTCGTGCCGCTGCTCGGGCAGTGCCGCTTCTACAACTGCAGCCATCGCGATGAGCCGGGCTGTGCGATTCGCGAGGCGGCGCAAGCAGGCAGAATCGATGAGCTGCGCTATCGGCTGTTCACGCGGCTCGAAGCGGATGGGGATTGAAGCCTGTTCAAAAGCCGAATGCGTACCGCGCGCCGTTTTGGTGTTCGATCAGCGCCCTAACCAGGCGGCGATCGTCAACATCGCAAACAGGCTGATCCACAGCACCACCGAGCGCCAGACCAGGCCAACCGAGCTGCGCAGCCCGCTCGCATCGGGCTCGGCGCCCTGCCATTCGAAGCCCTGTTCGCTGGCGGCCCAGCGGGCTTCCAGCGCCGGCTCGGCAATACGCAGGCCGAGCGCACCGCCGCCCGAGGCCAGCAGCAATGCCCGCTGGTCATCACCGGTGCCGGCCGCCACCGCGCCACGCCAGCAATAGATCGCGTCCTCGAAATTGCCAACGATCGCGAAGCCCGCCGCCGACAAGCGCACCGGCAGCCAGTCGATCAGCCGATACATCTTGACCGCGAACACGCCATAAGGTTCGTCGACGCGCGAAGCGCCTTCGACGACGCTGCTGCCCCAGCGGCGCGCCAGCAGCTCGGCCACGCGATACAGCACCGGCCCGATCGCACCGGGCAGCAGCAGATACCAGAACAAGGGCCCGAATACGTGGCGATGCGCGGCCACCAGCGCATGCGCGATGGCTTGCCGGCAGACCTCGTTGACCGGCGCCTCGCGGCGCGGGCGGTCGCTCCATTCATCCGGATCGCTCTGGTTCAGCCAGCGTTCGAGCACGCGGCGCGCGCCATCGGTATCGTCCTGAGCCAGCGCCACCTGGATCTCGGTGAAAGCGTGGCTGAACTGCCGGAACCCCACCGTCAGATACAGCACGACCACGTGCACCACGAACAGCGCCAGCGGATGCGCCAGCGCGGCCAGGTATTCGATCAGCACCACACCGGCCACGGTGAGCCCGGCCACCAGCAGCCAGCCCAGCAGGCCGTGCTGCCGCTCGCCGGCATCGCTGGCACCGCGTACCAGGTCGGCAGCCGCGACCATGGCGCGGTGCACCCGGTTGTTGGCCGGCAGGGGCCGCCCCTGCTCGATCAGCAGCGCGAAGATCAGTGCGATGAAGCCCATGTCGATTCGTTCAAGCGCTCAGCAGCCGATACAGGTTGCGCAGCATCGCCGCCGTCGCTCCCCAGATGAAATAGTCGGTATCGAGCGCGGGCGGCCGATAGGGCATGGCGAAGAAGCGACGCTCGCGATCTTCGAGCTGGACGAAACGCCGCTGGTGGTGGCGTGGATTCATCAGGAAATCCAGCGGCACTTCGAACACGTCGGCGACCTCGGAAGGGTCGGGCCGCGGCACGAATCCGCTGCCGATCAACCCGACCACCGGCGTGACGCGATAGCCGGTACCGGTCAGGTACTCAGGCAGGCGGCCAATGAGTTCGACGCGCGACGGCTCCAAGCCGACCTCTTCATAAGCTTCGCGCAGCGCCGCCGCCGCCGGCCCGTGATCGGATTCCTCGATGCGCCCACCGGGAAACGCCACTTGCCCGGCATGCGAGCGCAACTGCGCGGCGCGCTGCGTCAGCAGCACCGTCGGCGTCGGGTGCGCGATGATCGGCACCAGCACGGCGGCCGCACGCGGCGCATCGGCATGAGTACGGAAGCGGTCGGAGAGCTGTTCGGGTTGCCAGATCGGCGGATTGGCAAAACGGGCGCGCAGCGCCGACGGTTCGAGCCGATCGGGTGCGACGGCCGGCAACGAATCATCGACGCCGATGATCGGCACGGTGCGCGGGTCGAGCTGCTGCGGCCACGTGCGCAAAAGCGGCTCACGCTCGGCCGACTCGGCGGGCGTACTGCGAAATGCCTGCGGGGCGCTCGGATTCGTCGGCTCCATCAGATCGCTTCAATCGGCCTCACAAACGACACGGGGCGCTCTCGAAGAGCGCCCCGTGGATACTACCTTGAGTTGGCGTGGGGAG
>JAFKGG010000119.1 GCA_017307915.1 Burkholderiales bacterium
CTGCAAGGGCCGCTCGGCACTGGCCGGCCGCGGCGCGGCGGCCGCGGCACGCGGCAGCGCCAGCAGCAGCTCGGCGCCGTATTCGCCGATGCGCGCATTGCAGTCGACGTCTTCATCGCACAGCACGCCGGCTTCGTGCCAGGCCAGCTCGGCGCGCCGGCCCGGCGCGGCATCCTGCACCCGCTGCCGCACGCGTTCGAGCGCCCAGCGCAGGTTGACGGCCGTGGGCCGCGCCGACGCCAGCCAGTCGACGGCCTGGGCCAGCGCCGCGTCGGACGCACCGTCGCGCAAGGCCAGCGCCAGCCCATAGGCGCCGACCGCCCCGATCAGCGGCGCGCCGCGCACCTGCATGCTGCGGATCGCGTCGAAGCAGGCTTGCGCCGACGACAGGCGCAGCGTGATGCGTTCAAACGGCAGACGGGTTTGATCGATCGTCGCCGGCCAGCCGGCCGCGTCGATCCATAAGGTTCTGGTCATGGCGCAATGCTAGCTCGATAACGGGTTTAGCAGCCCTCAGGCGCGGCAACTTTGCTACCCTCGGGCCATGCGGCCTCATTTTCTGCACCACACGAGTTTGACACTGCTCGACACACCCCGCGTCGGACAAAGATGAGATCCCGTTCCCCCTCGCAGATTGCTCTTCACCTCGACCCACAGACGCTGCGGATCCTGGTGGCCATCGAGGACTACAGCAGCTTTTCGGCTGCCGCGGCGGCGGTCAATCTGGTTCCTTCCGCCGTAAGCCGACGGATTCACGAGCTGGAATCCGCGGTCGGCCTGGAATTGGTCAAGCGAAGCTCGAGATGAGTCAAGTTCACCGCGGCAGGCGAACGGCTGCTGGTGCGCGTCCGGCGCATCCTGGACGAAATAAATGCGGCGATTGCCGACCTGGACCAGATCGGACAGGGGCTGAACGGGGTCTTGCGCATCGCGACCTCGATGTTCGCACTGCATGGAGCGCTGCCCAATGACCTGGCCAGCCTCAAGAACCGCTACCCCGGCGTGGAACTCGTTTTCGATACGTGGCCAAGCCTCGACATCATTTCCGCCACGCAGCGAGGTGAAATCGACATTGGCGTGTTCGCGGCCTCCGCACCTCCGGAAGGCCTCATCACCCGAACTTACTGTTCGGAGAACGTGGTGCTGATGATCCCCAAGGGACACCGCCTATCCGGCCGGGAAAGCGTCGACATCCAGGATCTGTCCGAAGAAGATCTGCTGCAACTGCCCTCGGGCACCTATATTCAGCAGATCATGGAAGAACAAGGCAGGCGCCATGGGGTCAGGCTTCACAAGTCGTATCGAGTCGGCAGCCTGGACGCCGCCGTGGCGATGACGCGTGCGGGGCACGGCCTTGCCATCGTCCCTCGCAGTAGCTGGGAGTCGCTGGGGCCTTTTCAGGGCCTTACCATCACGCCCCTGAATCCTGAATGGAGCCGGACCAAGCTGCTGGTCGGAATCAAGGCGTCCCAGCCCACCAGCTCATTGGCCCATCGAGTGTTCGTGGAATTGGCGACGCAAAGCGACGCTTAGTTCATCGCGCTCCACGGTCCGCGATTCGCCGTACGTGAATCTTAGCTTCTCGAAATCTCGCTTGTCGCTGATCTGACGCTTCGATACCGTGCCCACTCCATTTTCCGGAGTGAGTGTTCATGAGTTCAGAAGCCTTGGTGAGCGCCGAATTGGTAGGCCTGTTCCGCCGCCAATGGGAGATGTGCAATCTCCAAGCGGGCGAAGTCTTGGTGCTTCTGAGTGACGCGTACACCGACCGGGGCGCGTGCAGGCAGCGTTTGCCGCCGCCGAAGCAATCGGCGCGGATGCCTTCGAAGTCGGGATGCCCAGGCCCTTGGATCGGCAGGTGGTCAATCATGCAGCGCCGGGCAGTGCACCGGGATTGATGTCGGCACTGAAGTCGGCCGATCTGCTGTGCACATTCACGCCGCCGAATCTCTCGCCATGGCTCACGGAATGTTTGAAGGCGGGTTGCCGCGTACTGTCCGTCACCAACCACGTTTCGCAACTGAGGCGACTGCAATCACCGCCCGGTTTGAAGGAAGCGGTACAGCACGCGATTCATCGCTATGGCCAAGCCCGCACGGTGCGCGTTTGCACCGAGGAAGGCACGGACTTCACGTTCACTCGCGGCGATCCCGCATGGAGCGAACTCAGGGGCTACTACGGCTTTGCCGAAGAGCGCGGCCGGTTCGATCAATGGGGCATGGGCATGGTGCGGGACTTTCCCGACGAGGGAAGCGCCAACGGCATCGTGGTGGTCAAACCCGGCGACGTATGGATTCTTCCGTACGGCAGATTGGTCCAGGGCGAGATTCGCCTCGATGTCCGTGACGGCTACATACGCGACGTGAAAGGCGACATGGACGCCAAGGCCTTCAGTGACTGGCTCGAAAGCAACAAGAGATCGAGCGACGACCTGGATCCCTATGCCGTGTCCCATGAAGGGTTCGGCCTTCATCCCAATGCTCGCTGGGATGATGTGCTTCATCACGAAACGCGCATGGAATACCTGATGATGAGCATGCGCTCCTTCGCGGGGAACTTCCTTTTTTCAAC
>JAFKGG010000473.1 GCA_017307915.1 Burkholderiales bacterium
ATGACGTCACCGGATGCGGCAGGCGGCGCAGCGGGCCGGCGCGGCTTGGACGCTCGGCGATGAACCCGACGGCGATGACGGCCGGCTGCTGTGCAATCCCGATGCGGTGCCGCGCGCGCGGCGCAGCTTCGAGCGGCTGCTCGAATCGTATCGAGGCGGGGTGGGCGCGGCCCAGCATGCGCCCCGGCTCGCCCTGGCGCAAGTGCCGTCCGCTGCCTGACCGGGGGCTTGCACGCCGTTTCACTATTCCGCGTCCATCATTTCGTATCCGCCCCGTTACCGAACCCCTAGCCGATTTTCCGAGGAGCCTCCATGCCCCAATACGTTCCCCCGCTGCGCGACATGCACTTCGTGCTGCATGAGCTGATCGACATCGAAGGCGCGCTGAAATCGCTGCCGCCGCATGCCGACACCGGTCGCGAGCTGATCGACCAGGTGCTGGAGGAAGGCGGCAAGTTCTGCGCCGAGGTGCTGTTTCCGATCAATCGCAGCGGCGACGAGGAAGGCTGCACCTACCTCGGTGACGGCGTGGTGCGCACGCCGGCCGGCTTCAAGGACGCCTGGGAACAGTTCAAGGCCGGCGGCTGGCCGACGCTGACCTGCGACCCGGTCTATGGCGGGCAGGGTTTGCCGAACGCGGTCGGGCTGGCGTTCCAGGAGATGATGAACTCGGCCAACCAGGCCTGGACGATGTATCCGGGCTTGACGCATGGCGCCTACGACTGCCTGCACGCGCACGGCACCGCCGAGCAGAAGGCGCTGTACATGGACAAGCTGGTGTCGGGTCAATGGACCGGCACCATGTGCCTGACCGAGCCGCACTGCGGCACCGATCTGGGCTTGCTGCGCACGCGCGCCGAGCCGCAGCCCGACGGCAGCTACCGCATCAGCGGCACCAAGATCTTCATTTCGTCGGGTGAGCACGACCTGGCCGAGAACATCGTGCACCTGACGCTGGCGCGACTGCCCGACGCGCCGGCCGGCACGCGCGGCATCTCGCTGTTCATCGTGCCCAAGTTCGTGCCCAAGGCCGACGGCAGCCTGGGCGAGCGCAACGGCGTCAAGTGCGCGCGCATCGAAGAAAAGATGGGCATCCACGCGAACGCCACCTGCGTGATGGATTTCGACGGTGCCAGCGGCTGGCTGGTCGGCGAGCCGAACAAGGGGCTGCAAGCCATGTTCGTGATGATGAACGTGGCGCGCCTGGGCGTCGGCGTGCAGTCGCTGGGACTGATGGAAGCGGCCTATCAGAACTCGCTGGTCTATGCGAAGGAACGCCTGCAGATGCGTTCGCTGACCGGCCCGAAGGCGCCCGACAAGCCGGCCGATCCGATCATCGTGCATCCCGACGTGCGCCGCATGCTGCTGACGCAGAAGGCCTATACCGAAGGCTCGCGCGCCTTCGCTTACTGGATGGCATTGCAGGCCGATATCCTGCAGAACAGCCCTGACGAGGACACGCGCCGCGACGCCGACGACGTGCTGGCGCTGCTCACGCCGGTGGTCAAGGCCTTCCTCACCGACAACGGATTCACCAGCGCCAACCTGGCCATGCAGATCTACGGCGGCCACGGCTACATCCGTGAATGGGGCATGGAACAGTACGTGCGCGATGCCCGCATCAACATGATCTACGAGGGCACGAACACCATCCAGTCGCTCGACCTGCTGGGCCGCAAGGTATTGCAGGACAGCGGCGCCAAGCTGCGCAAGTTCGGCAAGCTGGTGGCCGAGCTGGTCGAGGCCGAGGGTACCAACGAAGACATGGCCGAGTTCATCAACCCGCTGGCCGACCTGGGCCAGAAGGTCGAGAAGCTGACCATGGAGATCGGCATGAAGGCGTTCCAGAACCAGGACGAGGCCGGCGCTGCGGCGGTCGATTATCTGCGCATCATCGGCCATCTGGTGCTGGGCTATTTCTGGGCGCGCATGGCGAAGATCGCGTTGAGCAAGCAGGATTCGAGCGATCCGCTGTATCGCTCCAAGCTGGCGACGGCGCGCTTCTATTTCGCCAAGCTGATGCCCGAGACGGCGGCGCTGATCCGCAGCGCGCGCGCCGGTGCGGCGCCGCTGATGGACGTCGACGTCGAGCTGTTCTGAAGCTTGGCCCGCAACTGGAGGTGATCGAGATGCCCGAATTCTCTCGGAGTGCCGCGCTACGTGAGCGCGGCGCGGCGCACGCCGTACCGCTGCGCCGCGGATCCGCCGCTGCCCTTGCCGCCGTCGTGTCGGCGGCCGTGCTGAGCGCCGGCCTGCTGGCCGGCAGCGCTGCCTGGGCGCAGAACGCCCCGTCGGCCTTGCCGGCCGGCCTGTGGAAGACGATCGACGATGAAACCAAGCAGGCCAAGGCGCTGGTGCGCGTATCCGAGAGCAGTGGCGTGTTCAGCGGCCGTATCGAAAAGATCCTGACCGACAAGACCGACGCCGTCTGCGACCAATGCACCGACGCGCGCAAGGGCAAGCCGGTGCAGGGCATGACCATCGTCGAAGGCATGCGCCGCAACGCCGATCAGGCCAATCTCTATGACGGCGGCAACATCCTTGATCCGAACAACGGCAAGGTCTATCGCGGCCAGATGAAACTGGTCGACGATGGCCGCAAGCTCGAGGTGCGCGGCTACATCGGCGTGCCGCTGTTCGGCCGCACGCAGACCTGGATTCGCGAGGAATGAAATGAGCAACTATCTGGTGAGAAAGGTCGCGGTGCTCGGCGCCGGCGTGATGGGCGCGCAGATCGCCGCGCATCTGGTCAACGCACGCGTCGACGTCGTCTTGTTCGATCTGCCGGCCAAGGAAGGCCCTAAAAACGGTATCGTGCTGAAGGCGATCGACGGGCTGCGCAAGCTGAACCCGGCGCCGCTGGGCGATGCTGCGCTGGCATCGCAGATCGGCGCGGCCAACTACGATGACGATCTGGAACGACTGCGTCAGTGCGATCTGGTGATCGAGGCGATCGCCGAACGGCTCGACTGGAAGCTCGATCTGTACCGCAAGGTGGCGCCGCATCTGGCGCCGCATGCCATCTTTGCGACCAATACTTCGGGCCTGTCGATCACTGCGCTGTCAGAGGGGTTCGATGAAGCAATGCGGCCGCGCTTCTGCGGCGTGCACTTCTTCAATCCGCCGCGCTACATGCATCTGGTCGAGCTGATCGCCGCGCCGGCCACCGCGCCCGAGGTGATCGACGAGCTGGAAGGCTTTCTGACCACCACGCTGGGCAAGGGTTGCATCCGCGCCAAAGATACGCCGAACTTCATCGCCAATCGCATCGGTACCTTCGGCATGCTGGCCACGGTGCGTGAAGCCGAGAAATTCGGCCTGTCTTTCGACGTCGTCGATGACCTGACCGGTGCCAAGATCGGGCGCGCCAAGTCGGGCACCTTCCGCACCGCCGACATCGTCGGGCTGGACACGATCGGCCACGTGATGAAGACGATGCAGGACAACCTGCGCGACGATCCGTTCCATCCGCTGTACGAGACGCCGGCCGTGTTCCGCGCTTTGATCGACAAGGGCGCGCTGGGGCAGAAGAGCGGTGCCGGCTTCTATCGCAAAGACGGCAAGAACATCCTGCGCCTGGATCCTGCCAAGGGCGACTACGTTCCTTCCGGCGCCAAGGCCGACGAAACGGTGGCACGCATCCTCAAGAAGAAGACTTGGGCTGAGCGTTTGGCGCTGCTGCGCGAATCGAAGAATCCGCAGGCGCAGTTCGTCTGGGCACTGATGCGCGACAACTTCCACTATGCGGCTGTGAAGTTGGCCGAGATTGCCGACAACGCGCGCGACGTCGACTTGGCGATGCGCTTTGGCTTTGGCGCCGAGCAAGGCCCGTTCGAGATCTGGCAGCAGGCCGGCTGGGCGCAGGTGGCCCAATGGATCAAGGCCGACATCGATGCCGGTCAGGCGCTGGCGCCGGTGCCGCTGCCCGATTGGGTGTTCGAAGGCAAAGTGGCCGAGCGTGGCGGTGTGCATCAGCCCGAAGGCTCTTATTCGCCGGTGCGCGATGCGTTCGTGCCGCGCACCGCGCATCCGGTGTATCGCCGCCAGTTGTTCCCGGCCAACGTATTCGGCAGCGGCGCTTCCGACGGCCGCGACGCGGGCGTGGCGCTGTTCGAAGACGAATCGATCCGCCTGTGGCGGCTCGACGATGCGGCCGGCGAGTTGTCGCAAGTGCTGATCGCGTCGATCAAATCGAAGGTGCATGCGATCGGCCCGGGCGTGATCGCCGGGCTGCTGAAGGGTATCGAGCTGGCCGAGGCCGACTATCGCGGATTGGTCGTCTGGTCGCCCGACGATCCGTTCTCGGCCGGCGCCGATCTGCAGGCGATGCTGCCGGTGTTCATGAGCGGCGGCGTGAAGGCGATCGAGCCCGAAGAGCGCAAGCTGCAAGAGGCGATGCTGCGGCTGCGCTATGCGCAGGTGCCGACGGTGGCGGCGGTGTCAGGCATGGCGCTGGGCGGTGGCTGCGAGCTGGCGCTGTATTGCGCGCGACGCGTGGCCAGCCTGGAGAGCTACATCGGCCTGGTCGAGGTCGGCGTGGGCCTGATCCCGGGTGCGGGCGGCCTGACCTATGGTGCGCGGCGCGCGGCCGAAGAACAGGCGGCAGCGCCCGATGCGTATCTGCTCGACTTCCTGAAGAAATACTTCATGGCCGCCGGCATGGCGCAAGTGTCGCGTTCGGCGCTCGAAGCGCGAGCGACCGGCTGGCTGCAGGAAAGCGACAGCATCGTCTTCAATCGCTATGAGCTGCTGTATTGCGCGTTGCGCGCCGCGCTGGCGATGAGCGAGGCCGGCTACCGGCCGCCGCGTCGTGCCACGTTCAAGGTGGCGGGCCGCGACGGCGCCGCGACGATCGGCGCGCAACTGGTCAACATGCGCGACGGTGGGCTGATCAGCGCGCACGACTATCACCTGGGCCGCACCATCGCCGGCATCCTTTGCGGCGGCGATGTCGAACCCGGCTCGGTGGTCGACGAAGAATGGATCATGCGGCTGGAACGCGAGGCGTTCATCGGGTTGCTCACGCACCCGAAAACGCAGGAACGGATCATGGGCATGATGCAGACCGGCAAGCCGGTGCGCAACTGAAGCGGAGACGAATGATGAGCAGACAAGTTCAGGACGCCTACATCGTCGCCGCGGCGCGCACGCCGATCGGCAAGGCGCCGAAAGGCGTGTTGCGTCACGTGCGGCCCGACGACCTGCTGGTGCACGCGCTGCGCGCCGCGCTGGCGCAAGCGCCGGGGCTGGATCCGGCAGCGATCGAAGATGCGATCGTCGGCTGCGCGATTCCCGAAGCCGAGCAGGGCTTGAACGTGGCGCGCATCGGCGCCTTGCTGGCCGGCCTGCCGAATACGGTGGGTGGCGTCACCGTCAATCGCTTCTGCGCTTCCGGGCTCACCGCGGTGGCGATGGCGGCCGACCGCATCCGCGTCGGCGAAGCCGACGTGATGATCGCCGCCGGCACCGAATCGATGAGCATGGTGCCGATGATGGGCAACCGGCCGTCGATCAATCCGCGCGTGTTCGAAGACGAGAACATCGGCATCGCCTACGGCATGGGGCTCACCGCCGAGAAGGTGGCGCAGCAGTGGAAGGTGTCGCGCGAGGCGCAGGATGCGTTCGCGCTCGAATCGCACCGCCGCGCGATCGCGGCGCAGCAGGCCGGCGAGTTCGCCGACGAGATCGCGCCGATCGAAGTGGTCGAGAAGTTTCCCGATCTGGCCGGCGGCCGCATCGACGTGCGCAGTCGCCGCGTCGATCTGGACGAAGGTCCGCGCGCCGATACCTCGGCGGAAGTGCTGGCGCGGCTGCGGCCGGCCTTTGCCAGTCCGCGCGATCCGGGCGGCAAGGCCACCGGCATGGGCAGCGTCACTGCCGGCAACAGCTCGCAGACCTCGGATGGTGCCGGTGCGCTGATCATTGTTTCGGAGCGCGCGCTGAAGCAGTTCGGGCTGACGCCGCTGGCGCGCTTCGTGTCGTTTGCCATCCGCGGCGTTCCGCCGCAGATCATGGGCATCGGCCCGAAGGAAGCGATTCCGCTGGCGCTGGCCAAGGCCGGGCTCGCGCTCGACGACATCGGCTGGATCGAGCTGAACGAAGCGTTCGCCGCGCAATCGCTGGCGGTGATCCAGGATCTGGGGCTGAACCCGGCGGTGGTCAATCCGATGGGCGGCGCGATCGCGCTGGGCCATCCGCTGGGCGCCACCGGCGCCATCCGTTCAGCCACCGTGGTGCACGCGCTGCGCCGCCGGCAGCTGAAATACGGCATGGTGACGATGTGCGTCGGCACCGGCATGGGCGCGGCCGGCATTTTCGAGCGGGTCTGAAAGGGCGGGCCTGAAGGGGCGGGCCGGCGTCGCGGTCGCGGCGGGCGAAGTGCACGGAACATACGCAGCAAACGGGGAACACACGATGAGCATCGAGATCCACAGCAGCGACGGCATTGCCGTGCTGCGCTTCGCGCGCCTGGATCGCAAGAACGCGATCACGGCCGACATGTATGCGCAGCTCGCCGACGGGCTGGCGCAGGCGCAGCGCGATGCCGCGGTGCGCGTGGCGGTGCTGCTCGGCCACGAGACGGTGTTCACGGCCGGCAACGATCTGGCCGATTTCCTGCACCATCCGCCGAACAGCGACGATGCGCCGGTGTTCCGCTTCCTGCATGCGCTCAGCGGCTTCCCCAAGCCGCTGTTGGCCGGCGTATGCGGCGTGGCAGTGGGCGTGGGCACGACCATGCTGCTGCATTGCGACCTGGTCTATGCCGGCGAAAACGCGCGCTTGAGTCTGCCCTTCGTCAATCTGGGCCTGTGCCCCGAGGCCGCTTCAAGCCTGCTGCTGCCCCGGCTGGTCGGCCATCCGCGCGCGGCTGAGCTGCTGATGCTTGGCGAACCGTTCGACGCCGATGAGGCGCGCGAGCTGGGGCTGGTCAATCGCGTGCTGCCGGCCGCGCAGGTGGAAGGGTTCGTGCTGTCGCAGGCGGCCCGGCTGGCGGCCAAGCCGATGTCGTCGCTCATCACCACCAAGGCGTTGATGAAGGAAGGCAGCGCGCAGGCGGTGCGCGAGCAGATGGACAAGGAGGTGGTCCATTTCGGTCGCATGCTGCGCGAACCGGCGGCGCGCGAGGCGTTCGCGGCGTTCCTGGAAAAACGGCCGCCGGATTTCTCCAAGATTGCTTGAGGGCCCTGTCTTACGCCGCCGGCGGCAGCATGCGCGGCTGGCGCTGATCGTCGGTGGCGACGTAGGTCAGCGTCGCCTCGGTGACGTGCACCACTTCGTCGATCAGCCGGTTGCGCTGCGCATAGACGTCGACGTAGACGGTGATCGAAGTGCGCCCGACCTTGATGATGTCGGCATAGAAGCTGAGTAGATCGCCGACGAACACCGGCTGTTTGAAGACGAACGAGTTGACTGCGATGGTGGCGACGCGGCCGTTGGCGCGCCGCACGGCCGGCAGCGAACCGGCGATGTCGACCTGCGCCATGATCCAGCCGCCGAAGACGTCGCCGTGCACGTTGGCGTCGGCCGGCATCGGCACGACGCGCAGCACCGGCATGCGGCCGGCGGGCAGCCCGGGAGTGTGGTTATCCATGGGGGTCGACTTGAAGAACGGGCGGGTGCCCTCAGAATAACGGTTTTGAACCGGATTCGCTGATGCGCCGTCTCTCTGCTGCGGATGCGCCGCCACGCCCGGCCGAAGGTGCCGGCGACTGGCAGGCGATCCGCCGGCTGCTGCCTTATCTGTGGACCTACAAATGGCGCGTGGCGCTGGCGCTGTCGTGCCTGCTGCTGGCCAAGGTGGCCAACCTGGGCGTGCCGCTGGTGCTCAAGGACATCGTCGATGCGCTCGATCTGAAGCCCGGCGATGCGCACGCGGTGCTGGTGGTGCCGGTGGCGCTGCTGGTGGCTTACGGCTTGCTGCGCGTCGGCGTGACGCTGTTCACCGAGTTGCGCGAAGTGGTGTTCGCGCGCGTCACGCAAGACGCCTCGCGCACGATCACGCTGCAGGCGTTTCGCCATCTGTTCACGCTGTCGCTGCGCTTTCACCTGGAGCGGCAGATGGGCGGCATGTCGCGCGACATCGAGCGCGGCGCGCAAGGAATCAGCAGCCTGATCTCGTACACGCTGTACAGCGTGCTGCCGACGCTGGTCGAGATCACGCTGGTGATCGGCTACCTGGTGCTGCACTACGACGTGTCGTTCGCGGTGATCGCGCTGGGCGCGGTGCTGCTGTATGGCGTCTATACGGTGCACGTCACTGAATGGCGCACCAAGTTTCGCCGTGAGGTCAACGAGCAGGATTCGCGCGCCAATACCAAGGCGATCGATGCGCTGATCAACTATGAGACGGTCAAGTATTTCGGCAACGAAGAGTTCGAGGCGCGCCGCTACAACGACAATCTGTATGCGCGGATGCGCGCGGCGATCCGCTCGCAGACCTCGCTATCGGTGCTCAACGTCGGCCAGAGCATCATCATCGCGGTGGCGGTGACGCTGCTGGTCTGGCGCGCCACTGCCGGCGTGGTGGCGGGCACGATGTCGCTGGGCGACCTGGTGCTGGTCAACGCGTTCATGATCCAGCTCTACGTGCCGCTGAACTTTCTCGGCGTGCTGTATCGCGAGATCAAGCAGGCGCTGACCGACCTGGAGCGCATGTTCCGGCTGATGAGCGAGCAGCGCGAGGTAGCCGACGCGCCTGACGCGCGGCCGCTGCAATTGGCGCGTGCCGCCGGGCGCAACGCGCCCGAGATCCGCTTCGAGCGCGTCAGCTTCGGCTATGAACCGCAGCGCACGATCCTGCACGAGGTCGATTTCGCGATGCCGGCCGGCACCACCACGGCGGTGGTCGGCGCCAGCGGCGCCGGCAAGTCGACGCTGGCGCGGCTTTTGTTCCGCTTTTACGACGTATCGGGCGGGCGCATCCTGATCGACGGGCAGGATCTGCGTGCGGTGACGCAGGCCAGCTTGCGCGCGGCGATCGGCATCGTGCCGCAGGACACGGTGCTGTTCAACGACACGATCCGCTTCAACATCGGCTATGGCCGCCCCGAGGCCGGCCAGCACGAGATCGAGGCGGCGGCGCGCGCAGCGCAGTTGCACGACTTCATCGTGTCCTTGCCGGCCGGTTATGAAACCAACGTCGGCGAGCGCGGGCTGAAACTGTCGGGCGGCGAAAAGCAGCGCGTGGCGATCGCGCGCACGCTGCTGAAGGATCCGCCGGTGCTGATCCTGGACGAGGCTACCTCGGCGCTGGACAGCCGTAACGAGCAAGCGATCCAGGAGGCGCTGCATCGCGTGGCGGCCGATCGCACCACGCTGGTGATCGCGCATCGGCTGTCGACGATCGTCGATGCCAATCAGATCCTGGTGATGGCAGCCGGCCGCATCGTCGAGCGCGGCGATCATGAAACACTGTTGCGACGCGGCGGCGAGTATGCGCGGCTATGGGCGATGCAGCAGGCCGACGAGGCCGGTGAAACTGGAGCTCAGCCGGCCGCTGCGGTGTAAGGCTCAGTGCCGCCCGGGTCCCCGGAAGCCGGAACGAAAGCCCCCCGATGACGGCGCGCCGAATGAGCTTCCGGGCCGCGACAGACCGGGCCGGAAGCTGCCGCCTACGGCTGGCCCGGCACCAGGATTGGCGAAGGAGCGCGGCGCGACGCCCGGTGCCGAGCGCGGCGGCGTGGGGGCTGCGGGCCGCGCATTGTCACTGCCGATGTCGGGGCCGCGGCGCGGACCACCCAGGCCCGGCAGCGGTGGGCCGTTGTCGCTGCCTATGCCGCCGGGCGGCACGCCGGGGCGAGGCCCGACGCCGGGCGGCCGCGGGCCCGGGCCGGGATGCGGCCCGACGCCTGGGCCGGGACGTGGCCCGGGGCCGACGCCCGGCGGGCGGTATACGGGCGGGCGGTATACCGGTGGGCGGTACACCGGCGGCGCGGGCCGATACGTCTGCCCGTACCAAAGGCCAAGGCCGAGCCCGACCGGTGGCCCCCAGCCCCACCCATACCCATACGGATAGGGATACGTATAGTCGGGCACGACCGTCGGTGGCACGTAGACGGTGGCGGGCGGAGTGGCGGCCATTGCCGGCGGCGGTTGTTGCGAGACCGCCTGCACGACGTCGATGATCTCCTGGCTGGCACCCTGGCGCAGCAGCAGATCGAGATCGGCCTCGGTGGCCGGTGCCAGCAGGCCTCGTCGCTCGATCTCGGCAACGATTGCCTCGGGTGGGTGGCCGGCCTGCATGAGGCTGCTGATTTCGCCGATCGACAGCGGCCGCTCGGCCACGCTGCCATAGGCGGGCATGGCCGAATAGGCGTCACCGTATTGCACTGCCGAGGTTTGCGCGCAGCCGACGGCGGCCAGCGACAGCAGCGCCATGGCGGCGAGCCACGGCAGGCGATTCGGGCGGATGGTGCTCATAGGAAAAAAACGCTTCGGATGGCGGGCTGGTTGACCGGCGCGACCGCGCCCTGCACAGCCATCATAATCGCGTCTGTGCGCCAAGCCCGGCGAACCAACAACCTGACAACGAACATGGAGATATCGATGACGACACACCGGATCGCGGTGATCCCCGGCGATGGAATCGGCAAGGAGGTGGTCAGCGAAGGGGTGCGCGTGCTCGACGCCGCAGCACGTCGCTTCGGCATCTCGCTGCAGTTCGATCATTTCGATTTTGCGAGCTGCGACTACTACGCCCGCCACGGCCAGATGATGCCCGCCGACTGGAAGCAGCAGATCGGCGGCCACGACGCGATCTACTTCGGCGCGGTCGGCTGGCCGGCGACGGTGCCCGATCACATTTCGTTGTGGGGATCGCTGCTGCTGTTCCGGCGTGAGTTCGACCAGTACATCAACCTGCGGCCGGTGCGGCTGATGCCCGGCGTGCCGTGCCCGCTGGCCGACCGCGAGCCCGGCGAGATCGATTTCTACGTGGTGCGCGAGAACACCGAGGGCGAATATTCGTCGATCGGCGGGCGCATGTTCGAAGGCACCGAGCGCGAGATCGTGATCCAGGAATCGATCTTCACGCGGCATGGCGTCGATCGCGTGCTGCGCTACGCGTTCGAGCTGGCGCGCCGGCGCGAAGCCAAGCACTTGACCTCGGCAACCAAATCGAACGGCATCTTCATCTCGATGCCGTACTGGGATGAGCGGCTGGCCGCGATGCAGCCGCAGTACCCTGACGTGCGCGTCGACAAGTACCACATCGACATCCTGACAGCGCATTTCGTGCGCAACCCGCAGTGGTTCGACGTGGTGGTGGCGAGCAATCTGTTCGGCGACATCCTGTCCGATCTCGGGCCGGCCTGCACCGGCACGATCGGGATCGCGCCGTCGGCCAACATCAATCCCGAGCGCAAGTTTCCGTCGCTGTTCGAGCCGGTGCACGGCTCGGCACCCGACATCGCAGGCCAGGGCATCGCCAATCCGATCGGGCAGATCTGGTGCGGCGCGATGATGCTCGACCACTTGGGCCACCCGCAGGCGCACGATGCGATCGTGAAGGCGATCGAGCACGTTACCGCCGAAGGGCCACGCACGCGCGATATGGGCGGCACCGCGAACACCGCCGATGTGGGCAAGGCGATCGCGGAACTGATCTGAAGCGCTGCGTGAGACCTGAGACGCCGCGCCAGGCGCCGCGCGCAGGGCGGCGCTTGTGTGATCGGCGCCGCGCCGCGCAGCGGCAAGTTTGCGTGCGGACAGAAAAGCGGCGTTCCTCCTAGGGATTTCCCCTTCCGGGGCTCTCGGAGGCACGTTCGATGAGGTAAATTAGTTCGCGCTGTTACCAAACCAATGAACGTCCACGGCCGGCGACCGCTCGCGCGCTGCCGGCCTCATTCAGGAGATTTCCAATGCTTCATCGAATCGTGGCGGGGTTCACCGCCGCGGTGGCCGCTTTCGCGGCGGCCGGCGTGGCGGCCCAGCAGTATCCGACGCGGCCGGTGCAGATCGTGGTGCCCTTCGCTGCGGGCGGCCCTACCGATACCGTGGCGCGTACCGTGGCCGACGCGATGACCAAGGCGCTCGGCAGCGGCGCGACGATCGTCGTCGAGAACCTGGGCGGCGCCGGCGGCACGATCGGCGCGGCCAAGGTAGCCAAGGCCAATCCCGACGGCTACACGCTGCTGGTGCATCACATCGGCATGGCCACCGCACCGACGCTGTATCGCAAGATGCAGTACGACGCGCTGAAAGATTTCGAATACATCGGCCTGATCAACGACGTGCCGATGACGCTGCTCACGCGCAACGGCTTTCCCGCCAAAGACGTCAAGTCGCTGGTCGCCTACCTGAAGGCCAATGCCTCGAAGGTGACGCTGGCCAATGCCGGTATCGGTTCGGCCTCGCACCTGTGCGGCCTGATGTTCATGTCGGCGATCGACCAGGAACTGACCACGGTGCCCTACAAAGGCACCGCGCCGGCAATGGCCGACCTGATGGGCGGGCAGGTCGACCTGCTATGCGACCAGACGACCAATACCACGCAGCAGATCCGCGGCGGCCGCGTGCAGGCGCTGGCGATCACTTCGCCCAAGCGTATCGATTCGCTCAAAGAGCTGCCGACGATGGCCGAGTCGGGCTTCCCCGGTTTTTCCATCTCGATCTGGCACGGCCTTTACGCGCCCAAGGGCACGCCCAAGCCGGTGGTCGACAAGCTGGTGGCGGCGCTGCAGCAGGCGTTGAAGGATCCGGGGCTGAACAAGCGCTTCGCCGATCTGGGCGCCGAAACCGTGACGCAAGACCGCGCCACGCCGGCTGCACTGCAGAAGTTCCTGACCGACGAGATCAATCGCTGGGGCCCGGTGATCAAGAAAGCCGGCGTCTACGCCGACTGAATTCGGTCGTTACAGTAAGGAAGGATCGGGGGGAGGCTGGCGTCGCAAGGCGCCGGCCTTTTTTTTCGCAGCCGAGGGCGGCGGGCTGATCCAAACACTGATCTTAGATCAAACAATAACGATTCGCATCTGCGATATCATGTCGGGATGAATTCCTGGCACCCCTCCAGCGTCGACCGCCGCACGACCCCGATTGGTCTGGCCGTGGCGTTAGCTTTGCACGCCGGCGTGGCCTCAGCCCTTTGGGTCGGGTTGACGGTATCTGTGTACCAGCCCCCACAGCCGTTGGAAGTGCGTTTCGTCGAGATCGAGCCCCCCAAGCCCGAGCCGGTGGCGCCGCCGCCGGCACCGAAGCCGCCTGAGCCGCCGCCGCCGGCCAAGAAACCGCCGCCGCCCAAGCCTCCGCCGAAGAAAGTCGAACGCCCGCCCCCGCCGGCCCCGACACCCTTGCCGCCGGAGCCGGTTCTTGCCGTGGCCGAGCCGACGCCGGCGCCTGCCGAGGTGATGACGGTACCGCTGCCGGTGCCGGCGCCGCCGCGCCCGCCCGAGCCTGCCCCGGTGGCGGCGCCCGCGCCGGTGGCCGCCCCGGCGCCGGTGGCCGCAGCGCCGGCCCCGGCGCCCGCACCTGCGCCCAAGCCGATCCCGATCACGCCGCCGAACTCGCAGGCCGACTATCTGCGCAATCCGGTGCCCACGTACCCGCGGATGTCGCAGCGCATGGGCGAGGAAGGCCGCGTGCTGCTGCGCGTCTACGTCGAGCGCGACGGCACCGCCTCGCAGGTTGTGCTGCGGGAATCATCGGGTTTTCCGCGGCTCGATGACTCGGCTTTGACGGCGGTGCGGGGCTGGCGCTTCGTGCCGGCCAAGCGCGGCGAGGAAACGCTCGCCGCCTGGGTGCTCGTACCGATCAATTTTTCTCTGAAAAACGCTTACTGATTTTCGAAAGGCTCTTCCGATGGCCAACAACATGGGCTTCGCCCACTTCGTCTCCAGCGCCGACGCGATCGCGTGGTTCGTGCTCGCGCTGCTCGTGTTCATGTCGGTCGGAAGCTGGTTCCTGATCGTCACCAAGGGGATCCGCGCGCTCAGCACGCGTCGGCGCAGCGCCGAGTTCCTGAAGGATTTCTGGGAAGCGGCCAGCCTCGAAGCAGTGGCCAAGCGGCTGCGTTCCAGCGGCGTCACCGATCCGTTCTCGCACATGGTGCACCATGGCTTCACGGCGATCGAGCAGCACAGCAACACGCAGAAGGCGGCGCGCCTGGTCGATGCCGGCACCTCGGAAGACTTCATGACGCGCGCCTTGAAGCGCGCCATCGCGCAGGACATGGCGCGGCTTGAGCGCGGCCAGTCGTTCCTGGCCACGGTGGCGTCCACCGCGCCGTTCGTCGGGTTGTTCGGCACGGTCTGGGGCATCTACCACGCGCTGATGGCGATCGGCATGGCTGGCGATGCCGGGCTCGACAAGGTGGCCGGCCCGGTCGGCGAAGCGCTGATCATGACCGGTATCGGCCTGGCGGTGGCAATTCCGGCGGCGGTAGCCTACAACGCGTTCGCGCGGCTGAACCGCAATGTGCGTACTGAACTCGAATCGTTTGCCTACGACCTGTTCGCGCTGTTCGGCACCGGCACCAAGCTGTCGCCGATGCTGGCCGACGTGCGCGCCACCAGCGACCTCGTGCTGCGCCGCGTGCAGGACGCGGTGAAGATCACGCAGGAAGGGGAGAAGTAAGCATGGCCTTCGGTTCGATGGAGTCGGGCGGCGACGACGCGCCGCTCGCCGAGATCAACATGGTGCCGCTGATCGACGTGATGCTGGTGCTGCTGATCATCTTCATGGTGACTGCGCCGCTGCTCACGCACGCGGTGAAACTCGATCTGCCGCGCGCCACCAGCGAGCCCACGGTGGTCAAGGACGAACCTCTGCGCGTCGACATCAACGTGGCCGGCGACGTGTTCTGGAACGGCCACAAGGTCAGCATGGAACAGCTCGGCGAAAATTTCGCCGGCGCGGCCGAACGCGCGACCAAGCCCGAACTGCTGATCCGGGCCGATAAGCTCACGCATTACGAGAAGCTGGCGCAGGTGATGTCGCTGGCGGCGCGCAACGGCCTTTCAAAGATCGGCTTTCTGACCGATCCGCGCGAGCAGTGAAGCAGCCTGCCGATATCGATGCTTCGCCGGTCCACGCTTGGCCGGCCGCATCAACGCAGGCGGCGTCGCTGACGCTGCCCTTGCTGGCCAGCCCGCAGGGGCGCTGCGTCGATAGCGCGGCGCTGCTCGGCGCCGACGGCCGGCTGGCCATCGTGCATCGCGGCCGGCGCTATGAACTGCGCGAGACGGCGCAGGGCAAGCTGATTCTGACGGCCTGACCGGGCTGGGCCGTGGGGCGCGGCTTCATGTGCCGCGCCGCCTCGCGTTTCGCGTTTTCAATCCAAGGAAAGCCGCAGGGCACGCACCAGGGTGCCCCAGCGCTGGGTCTCGCGGCGGATGTACTCGGCCAGTTGTGCCGGCGTGCTTGCGCCGGGCTCGAAGCCGTCGCGTTCCAGTCGCTCGCGCAGCGCGGGTTCGGCCATGATGCGGCCGATCTCCCGGCTGTAGCGATCGACCACCTGTGCCGGCGTGCCGGCCGGCGCGACGATGCTCTGCCAGGCAACGGCCTCGAACCCCGAGGTGCCCGGAGCACCGGATTCGGCCACCGTCGGTACCGTCGGCACGGCCGGTTGGCGCTTCTTCGAGGTCACGGCCAGCGCGCGCAGCCGGCCGCTTTGCACGTGCTGCAGCGCCGGCGCCAGATCGGCGCATTCCACTTGCCGGGAGACGTCTTCGGCCTCGAAATTGGCCCGAACCACCGGTTGACCGCAGAAGCCATTCTCGACACGAGTGTCCGTCTTATAAAGCGCCACAGCCTGGAGCAGGCCGCGACAACCGATGTCGATGTCGCCCGCAAGCTGTGGAGCATGACGGCTAGCGATCTTCAGCATGCCGAAAATCACATGCTGTTGCTTGGCCGCAAGACCGCCATGGAGCGAGTCGCGGCCTTCCTGCTGGAAATGGATCGCCGCCTGTCCGCCGCGGCGCTGATGGCGTTGCCGATGTGCCGACGGGATATCGGAGACTACCTCGGGCTTACATTGGAAACGGTTTCCCGGGCGCTCTCCGAACTTCATGATCAAGGCACCCTCGATTTTTCCGGAGCCCGCCAGATCGTCCTCCGGAATCGGCAGCATCTGCGCACCATGAACGCTTGAAGGCGACTTCCCTGACCAAGTCTGATAGGCGGTCGAACGGTTGAGAGACTAGATAGC
>JAFKGG010000120.1 GCA_017307915.1 Burkholderiales bacterium
AACACCGCAGGGTCGACGCCATTTTAACGCGAGCCGTGCGTTGCGGTCGAATCTGCGGCGTGAAAGCGACGAATGGTCGCGAGGCCGGCCGCGCAAGCATGCGCGGCGCTGCTCAGAACAGGCTTTCCTGGCGCTTGAGCTCGGCTTCGAGATCGTCGCTCATTTTCTTGATGCGACCCAGCAGCTGCGCCGACGGCGTGCCGGCGGCGGGATCCTGCGCGCCCAGCAGCTCGTGCGCCAGTTGCAAGGCGGCCATCACGGCGATGCGATCGATGCCCGAGATGCGGCCGGCATCGCGGATCGCGCGCATCTTGTCATCGACCAGATGCACGGCATCGAGCAACCGTGATTTGGTGTCTTCGCTGACCGCGAGCCGATAGTCGCGGTCGAGGATCTTGACTTCGATCTGTTCCATGGGGCAATCCGTGGGGCAGGCAGGGCGCCGTGGTTATTGCGCCCGGTCGGCGGCAAGTGCGTCGTCGTCGACGGTCAGCGCGCCGTCGGTCAATGGCAGGCGCGACAGCGCCGACTCGACGCGTGCGCGCGCCTCGCTGATGCGTTGCTGCAAGAGCTGGTTGGCGTTGCGGCTTTCGGCGAGCTGGCCGCGCAGGGATGCGTTCTCTTCGGCCAGCCGGCGAACGACTTCCAGCATTCGCTCGACGTGTTGGCCAAGCTGCTCAACTTCCTGATCCATGGCGAGATGTTATATGAAGACGGGGCATGAGGGGCGCCACCGCTTGAAAGCCCCTGCAACGGCGCGCGACCGACCTGCGGTAGCCCTGCGCTGCAGGCCGTTTACCGGCATTCCGGTAGCATATTTTGCCGTGCCTGCACCGGCAGGTGCGGTTCAACTTTGCTGGCAATGAGCTTTTTTCGCGTTTTTCGAACGCTGCGGCGTTGTTTCGGGCCCGCTCTCTGGCGAATGGGCCTGCTTGCGTCGTCGCTGACGCTGCTGCCGGCTGCGCCCTTGCTGGCGCAGGGCGTGGCGGACACCTTGTCGGCAACGATCGGTTCGGTGAGCAAGGCGGCGCCGATGTCGGTCGCGGTGCCGACCGGGCCGGTGCGCGTCGAAGCCGTGCAGGTCGAACTGGTCGCCGACAAGACGGCGGTGGTACCGGGCCAGCCGCTGCAACTGGGCCTGCGCATCGCGCACGATCCGCATTGGCATACCTATTGGCGCAATCCCGGCGATTCGGGGCTGCCGACGCAGCTCGATCTGAAACTGCCCGAGGGCCTGCGTGCCGGCACGATCGCCTGGCCCGCGCCGCAGCGCCTGTTCATCCCGCCGCTGGCCAACTATGGCTACGAAGGCGAAATCGTGCTGCCGGTGCCCGCGCAGGCGGCGGCGGTGCTGGCCGGCGAGGAAATGCTCATCAGTGCCAAGGCGCAATGGCTGATGTGCCGCGAGGTGTGCATTCCCGGCGAGGCCGAACTGGCGCTGCGCTTGCCGATCAACCGCGATGGTGCGGCGGCGGCGTCGGCTTTTGCGCCGCTGTTCGAGCGTGCCGCAGCCCGGCAGCCGGCCGGCGAATTGGCCGTGCAGGCCTTCGCTGACGGCGAGACGCTGTCGATCGCCTTGCCGGGGCCGGCGCGGGCCGCCGAATTCTTTCCTTATGAGGAAGGCCTGCTGCGCTACGCCGAGCGGCAGGTGCTGTATGCGATCGATGGCGCTGCGCCGCAACGCGCGCGGCTCGAATTGAAGCTGAGCGCCGACGGCGCGCAGCGCGCCGCACGCGATGCGGACGGGCTGCGTGCAGCCGCTGCCGGTATCGTCATCGTCGACGGCAAGATCCATGAACTGGCGGTGACGCCTGCGTCGGCGGCATTCGCGGGCGGCGCCGAGATTTCGCGCGTCGCGGGCGTGCCGGCGGGCGGGGCCCCGGCAGGTGCCGGAGCGACGGGCGCGGGAGCAGCGGGCGCGGGGTTGGCGTCTGGCCGCGACGGTACGCCGGGCTCCGCGCCAGGTGCCGGCGGCTTGCTGGGCAGCGCCGCATTGGCCGCGCCGGGCCTGTGGCTGGCCGTGCTGTTCGGCGTGCTCGGCGGCTTGATCCTGAATCTGATGCCCTGCGTGTTTCCGGTCATCGGGCTGAAAGTGCTTGGTTTTGCCAGCCATGGCGCGGCCGGCGCCGAGGCGCGCAGCGCCTCGCGTCACGGCGCGCTGGCGTTTGCAGCCGGTGTCGTCGTGTCGTTCTGGGTGCTGGCGGCGCTGCTGCTGGCGCTGCGTGCCGCCGGCGAGGCCGCCGGCTGGGGCTTTCAGTTGCAGTCGCCGCCCTTCGTGGCGGCGATGGCCTTGCTGTTCGTGGCCATTGCCTTGAATTTTTCCGGCGTCTATGAAGTTGGCACTGCGCTGACCCGGCTCGGACCATCGCCGAGCGCGGCCGTCGCGCCGCCGCGCCACCCGCTGGCCGGCTCGTTCGGTGCCGGCGTGCTGGCCGTGCTGGTGGCCACGCCGTGCACGGCGCCGTTCATGGGCTCGGCGCTCGGCTATACGCTGGCCGGCAGCGCGCTCGAATCGCTGCTGGTGTTCACCGCGGTCGGCGTCGGCATGGCGCTGCCGTATCTGCTG
>JAFKGG010000121.1 GCA_017307915.1 Burkholderiales bacterium
CCGTCATCAACCGGCAGGTCCAGCAACTGCTCGACGCCAAGGGCGACCCGCTCATCAACCGGACGATCGGCGGCGACCTGAACCCGCCGGGGTCGACGTTCAAGCCCGTGATGAGCGCAAGTGCGTTCGGCACCGGCGACTACACCAAGGACAGCCAGCTTCCGAACCCGGCCTCGCTCCCCCTTCCGGGCTCGCCGACGATCGTGAAGAACGACTCCCTCACCACCTGCGGACCGGGCGCGATCTCGCCGCCATCTTCTGGGCGATCGCGACGATGCTCATCGTCATCCTGATCTACGACCAGCTTCTGTTCCGGCCCCTGGTAGCCTGGGCGGATCACTTCCGCTTCGAACAGCAGGCAGGTGCGCCCGCACCGCGCTCGTGGGTGCTGACCGCGCTGCGCCGCTCGCAGCTCGTCTCAAGCGCCGTCGCGCCGCTAGCGAGGGCATGGCGCTGGACCTATCTGCCGTCTTCCAGATCGCGCCGGCCGCAGCCGGCTGCCCGAAGGCAAATCAGCGCCGGCACGGCAGCATGGCTCGATCGGCTCTGGTATGGCGCGGTCGCTGCGATCTGCCTGCTCGCCTTGTGGAAGATCGCTGCCTTCGTGCTGGCAGGCGTGACGCCAGCCGAAGTGGGAACGGCCGTCCTGCTCGGCCTGGCGACCATGGTGCGCGTATTCGTGCTGGTCGCGCTCGCCAGCCTCGTCTGGGTACCGATCGGCGTCTGGCTCGGCCTGCGCCCGGCGGCCGCGCGCATCGCCCAGCCGATCGCGCAGTTCATGGCGGCCTTCCCGGCCAACCTTCTGTTTCCCCTCGCCGTATCGGCGATCCTTGCATTGCGACTCGACCCCGACATCTGGCTAAGTCCGCTGATGATTCTTGGGACCCAGTGGTACATTCTCTTCAACGTCATCGCCGGCGCTTCGACCATCCCGAATGAGCTGCGCGACATCGGCACCAATCTGCGCGTTCGCGGCTGGCTGTGGTGGCGGCGGATCGCGCTGCCGGCGGTATTTCCCTTCTACATGACCGGCGCCATCACCGCCTCCGGAGGATCGTGGAACGCCAGCATCGTCGCCGAGATCGCGAGCTGGGGCGACACCACGCTCAAGGCTCATGGCCTCGGCGCCTTCATTGCCGAAGCCACGCAGGCCGGCGATTTTCATCGCATCGTGCTGGGGATCGCCGTGATGAGCGCCTTCATCGTCGCTATCAACCGCGTTTTCTGGCGACCGCTCTATGCGCTGGCCGAGCGCAAGTTCGGCCTGGGCTGAAGGCGGTCTGACATGGCAAGCGCTCCCTTGCTGGCGATCCAGGGCATCCGCAAATCATTTCCCAGGCCGGACGGCGGCGAACTGCTGGTGCTCGACGGTATCGACCTCACGTTGAAGGAAGGCGAGATCGTTGGGCTGCTCGGACGTTCGGGTTCGGGCAAGTCGACGCTGTTGCGGCTGATCGCGGGGCTCTCGGCACCGGCGGCCGGTTCCATCACCTATCTCGGGCGCGAAGTCGCCGGGCCGCCGCCGGGCATCGCCATGGTGTTTCAGGGCTTTGCGCTGTTTCCCTGGCTCACCGTGCTGGAGAACGTGCAGCTCGGCCTGGAAGCGCTGGGGCTGCCGTCCGATGAGATTCGCCGCCGCGCGATCGAGGCGATCGACCTGATCGGCCTGGACGGCTTCGAATCCGCCTACCCGCGCGAATTGTCCGGCGGCATGCGCCAGCGCGTCGGCTTCGCCAGGGCACTCGTCGTCCATCCCAACATCCTGCTCATGGACGAGCCCTTTTCGGCGCTCGATGTGCTGACGGCCGAGACGCTGCGCACCGATTTTCTCGATCTATGGGCCGAAGGACAGTTGCCGATCAAGGGCGTGATACTGGTCACCCACAACATCGAGGAAGCGGTGCTGATGTGTGACCGCATCCTCGTCTTCGGCAGCAATCCGGGCCGGATCCTCAACCAGATCCAGGTCGAGCTGCCGCACCCGCGCGCCCGTCTCGACCCGGCCTTCCGCGATCTGGTCGAGCGCATCTACGTGGAGATGACGAACCAGGCCGCCGCCGCGCCTGCCGGCAGGCGGGCGGAACGATTTCCGGGCGCGGGCATCGGCACCATCCTGCCGCTGGTTTCCAGCAACCTGCTGGCCGGCCTGCTCGAGGCCGTGGCGGCGGCGCCCTATCAGGGCAAAGCCGACCTGCCGGTCATCGCTGCCTCGCTGCACATGGAAATCGACGATCTCTTCCCGGTGGCGGAGACCTTGCAGATGCTGAGATTTGCCGAGGTGGCAGGCGGCGACATCAGGCTCACCGCAGAGGGGCAGCAGTTCGCAAGCCTCGATACCGACCAGCGCAAGCGCCTGTTCGCCCGGCATCTGCTGACCTACGTTGCGCTGGCCGGCCACATCCGGCACGTGCTCGACGAGCGGCCGGAACATCGCGCCCCCTGGAGCCGGTTCGCCGACGAACTGGAGGATCACATGTCGCCGGCTACCGCCGAGCGGAGCTTGCGCGCCGTCATCGACCTCGGCCGCTATGCCGAAGTCTTCGCTTACGACGACCAGACGCATG
>JAFKGG010000122.1 GCA_017307915.1 Burkholderiales bacterium
TGGTCGCCGACAGCCGCATCTGCTCGATGTGCTCGTTGATCGACGAGTCTTTCTCGATGTACAGGTCGCGCTGCGGGACGTAGGCCTCGGGCTGGTAGTAGTCGTAGTACGAGACGAAGTATTCGACCGCGTTGTTCGGGAAGAACTCGCGCATCTCGGAATAGAGCTGCGCCGCCAGCGTCTTGTTGGGCGCCAGCACCAGCGCCGGACGGCCCAGCCGCGCGATCACGTTGGCCATCGTGTAGGTTTTGCCCGAGCCGGTGACGCCCAGCAGCGTCTGGAAGCTCAGGCCATCTTCGATGCCTTCGACCAGGCGCGCGATGGCCTCCGGCTGATCACCCGCCGGCGGAAACGGCTGGTGCAGCTGGAACGGGCTGCCTGGAAAGCTCACGAACGACGGACGTTCGCTCACGGGGTTGGTCATCGCGGATGGAGAGGGCAAGAACGGTGGTTCGACGGCCGGGCGAAATAGTGCAGCGTGCTAAACTCATTTAAAAGAGTAACGCCCCATCTTGCTGCATTGCGACATAAAACGGCCTGACATGCAGGTTTCTCAGTCGCACAGCGCGAAAAAGCGCCAACTCGTTGTGAATACAGGCCGAAAAGCCCGCCAGAGCATCTCTGCCAAGGTGTAATTATCGTCTTCCCGCCCCCAAAAAGCTAGTGTTCTGCACAAATTTTGTGCAGCGCAGCTCGACAACGGGGCGCAAACTGCCGCCAAATCAAGGATTTGTCCGACCGCCATGAGCCAGTCGATGTTTGCCGCCGTGGAAATGGCCCCACGCGACCCGATCCTCGGCCTGACCGAAGCCTTCAACGCTGACACACGCCCCAACAAGGTGAACCTCGGCGTCGGCGTCTATTACGACGACAACGGCAAGATTCCGCTGCTGGAAGCCGTGCGCGAATCCGAAAAAACGCGTGTGGCCAGCGCCCTGCCCCGCGGCTACCTGCCGATCGAGGGCTTCGGCGCCTACAACCAGGCCGTGCAGGGGCTGCTGTTCGGGCAGGATTCGCCGCTGCTGGCGGCCGGCCGCGTCGCCACCTTCGAGGCACTGGGCGGCACCGGCGGTCTGAAGATCGGCGCCGACTTCCTGCGCCGGCTGTATCCGCAGGCCGAAGTCTGGATCAGCGATCCGAGCTGGGAAAACCACCGCGCGCTGTTCGAGAACGCCGGTTTCAAGGTCAACAATTACCCCTACTACGACGCGGCCACGCACGGCGTGAAGTTCGACGCCATGCTGTCGGCGCTGAATTCTCTGCCGGCGAATTCGGTGGTCGTGCTGCATGCATGCTGCCACAACCCCACCGGCGTCGACTTGCAGCCCGAGCAGTGGGACAAGATCATCGAGGCCGTGCGCGCCCGCAACCTGGCCGCGTTCCTCGACATGGCCTACCAGGGCTTCGGTGACGGCATCGACGCCGACGCCACCGCGCTGCGCAAGTTCGCCGCCTCGGGCCTGAGCTTTTTCGTGTCCAGCTCGTTCTCGAAATCGTTCTCGCTGTACGGCGAGCGCGTCGGCGCCCTGTCGGTGGTCACCGCCAGCAAGGACGAAGCCGCGCGCGTCACCAGCCAGATCAAGCGCGTGATCCGCACCAACTATTCGAACCCGCCGACGCATGGCGCCGCCGTGGTCGCTTCGGTGCTGTCGACCCCCGCCCTGCGCGCGCTGTGGGAAAAAGAGCTGGCCACGATGCGCGACCGCATTCGTGCGATGCGCGAAGACCTGGTGCGCAAGCTGCGCGAGCGCGGCGTCGAACGCGATTTCTCGTTCGTGACGCGCCAACGCGGGATGTTCTCGTATTCGGGCTTGAATTCGGCGCAGGTGGATCGCTTGCGCGATGAGTTCGGGATCTATGCCGTCAGCACCGGGCGCATTTGCCTGGCGGCGCTGAATTCGCGCAATATCGATTACGTGGCGGATGCGATTGCCAAGGTGTTGAAGGGGTGAGCTTATTGGGCTGAGGGTATGGCGCGGCGGCTCTTGAGTTGCATGATCTGGGGTCGTTCGCTATAATCTTTGGCTCTGTTCCTCGATAGCTCAGTCGGTAGAGCGCCGGACTGTTAATCCGTAGGTCCCTGGTTCGAGCCCAGGTCGGGGAGCCAATTCGGAACGAAACTGCGAACGCCGTGCGTCGCCGTTTCCACTCCACAGTTTCCTCCAGACGCAACGAGCGTCTGGAGGAGCCTTGGCTTCGATCCCCTGATCCGAATTTCCTCGGCGCCGACCTCTACCCGCTGGACTAGCGCCTGAAGGTGATGGCGCCGGAAACTGCCCTCCCGATCCCTGATCTTTTTACGGGCCTCAACACCAAACCGACGCAGCAGCTCCGGCGTCACTCGATTGTCGTCGCCCTCGCCACGGGTTTCGGCCCGATCCGCATCGGCCCGCGCTGCGTCTCGAATACGCTTCAACTCGACAATCCGTCCCTTCAGGTTGGAATCGTCCATTTCGGCGAGACCATTCTCAATGGCCTCGTACAGCCGGGTCAGCTTGGCTTCGGCGTCCGCAGCCTGCCTCCTCAGTTCGGCAACCCGACCCTTCAGGCGTTCA
>JAFKGG010000123.1 GCA_017307915.1 Burkholderiales bacterium
ACGTTGCCCTGCGAGACGACTTCGACGAAGTCGGTCATGCGCAGACCCAGGCCGGTCAGCGTGATGCCGCCAACGATGATGCCGGCTGTCGCTGTGGCGATACCGATGCCGATCATGTTGCGCGAGCCGTCGTGCAGGCCCTCGATGACGTCGGCCCAGCCGGCGCGCCAGGCAGCGGCCAATCCGCCGCTGCCGCGGAACAGCGCGATCAGCGGCCGCTGCGTCAGCATCAGCGCGATCAGCGTGGCGGTGGCCCAGAAGGCGCTCAGCGCCGGCGACAGTTCCTCGATCATCAGGCACCAGATCAGGATGCCGATCGGAATCAGGAAATGCAGGCCGGCACGCACCGTCGGCCAGGTGTCGGGCAGCACCGGGTTGGTGATGTCGATGTCCTGCGGCAGGTCGGGATAGCGGCTGGCGTATTTCAGCAGCACCACGTGCAGCACCAGCAGCAAACCGCCGAGCACCCAGGGCGCGGCCGTGCCGAACAGGCTTTGCGCGCCCAGCGCGATCCAGTAGATCAAGCCGCAGACGATGATCGTGCCGGCCAGACCCATGCCCCATCCGATGAACCTTTCGCCGATGCCGCGCGGGCGCTGCGCCGCGCTAGGCATCATGCCGAGTTTCAATGCCTCCAAATGCACGATGTAGAACAGCGCGATATAGGAAATCACTGCCGGCAAAAAGGCGTGGCGCACGATGTCTGAATACGGGATGCCGACGTATTCGACCATCAGGAACGCCGCCGCCCCCATCACCGGCGGCATGATCTGGCCATTGACCGACGATGCGGTTTCGATCGCGCCGGCCTTCACACCGCCGTAGCCGGCCTTCTTCATCAGCGGAATCGTGAAGATGCCGCCTGACACCACGTTCGAGACCGACGAACCCGAGATCAGCCCGTTCAGCGCCGACGACACAACGGCGACCTTGGCGGGCCCGCCGCGCAGATGGCCCAACAGCGCGAACGACACCTGCATCATGTAGTTGCCGGCGCCGGCGCGATCGAGCAGGCTGCCGAACAGCACGTAGATGAAGATGAAGGCCACCGACACGCCCAACGCCACGCCGTAGACGCCTTCAGTGGTCAGCCACATGTGCGACAGCATGCGCTGCAGCGAAGCGCCCTTGTGCGCGATCACGTCGGGCAGATAGGGGCCGAGAAAGATGTAGGCCAGGAACACCAGGGCCAGGATGGTCATCGGCAAGCCGACGGCGCGCCGCGTGGCTTCCAGCAGCAGCACCATGCCGGCCAGCGACACGATGATGTCCATCTGCGTAGGCACGCCGGGCCGCGTCGCCAACTCGGCATAGAACAGCAGCAGATAGGCGCCGGCGAACGCGGCCACCAGCGCCAGCACCCAATCGATCAGCGGTACCCGGTCACGCGCGCTGCGCTTGGTGGCCGGATAAGCCAGAAAGGCCAGGAACAGCGCCAGGCCCAGATGCAGCGCACGCGCCTCGGTGTCGTTGAGCAGGCCGATGCCCAGCGAGAACGGCAGCGGTGAGGCATACCAGAGCTGGAACAGGGCCCAGGCGATCGCCACCAGGAACAGAATCGTACCGGCCACGCCTTTGGCCTGCCGCGCACCGGTATCGGCTTCGGCGACCAGTTCCTGCAAATCGACGGAGGCTTTGCTGATTTCGCTCATTCAGGAACTCCACGGCAACGAAGCAAGAATCGGGTACTGCGGCAGGCGACACCCGCGGCGAGAGAGCCGATGGCTGGCGGCTTTGCGGTGACCACCTGCCGACGGGCGCTCAAAGCAAAAGCGGGCACAAGGCCCGCTTTGCTCGTGCTTAGACCATGTTTACTTGACCCAGCCCTTTTCGCGGTAATAGCGCAGCGCGCCTTCGTGCAGCGGCGCCGACAGGCCGTCCTTGACCATGCTCTGCGGCGTCAGGCTGGCCAGCGCCGGATGCAGCTTCTTGAACTCGTCGAAGTTGTCGAACACCGCCTTCACGGTCTGGTAGACCGTATCGGCCGGCACCTTGCTGGAAGCCACCACCGTGGCCAGCACGCCGTAGGTCTGCGTGGCCTGCGGGTTGTTCGGATACAGGCCGGCCGGGATGGTGGCCTTGGCATAATAGGGTTTGTCGGCAAGCAGTTTGTCGACCGCCGGCCCGGTCAGCGACACCAGCTTGGCGCCGCACGAGGTGGTCGGGTCCTGAATGTTGGCCGACGGGTGGCCCACGGCGTAGAAGAAGCCGTCGATCTTGCCGTCGCACAGCGCCGGACCGTGCTCATCGGCCTTGAGCTCGGCCGCCAGGCCGAAGTCGCTCATCTTCCAGCCCATGGCGCCGAGCAGCTCTTCCATCGACGAGCGGGTACCCGAGCCCGGATTGCCGACGTTGAAGCGCTTGCCCTTGAAGTCGGTGAACGACTGGATGTTGGCTTCCTTGCGGGCCACCACGGTGAAAGGCTCGGGATGCACCGAGAACACGGCGCGCAGATCGCCGTAGGGTTCCTTGAACTGGCCGACGCCTTTCAGGCCGTTGTATTGCACGTCAGACTGTGCAAAGCCCATGTCGAGCTCGCCGGCCTTGA
>JAFKGG010000474.1 GCA_017307915.1 Burkholderiales bacterium
CGTTTCATCCTTCTTCGCAAAGCAGAAGCGCACGATGCGTCGTTCCACCGGCTGCTCGTAGAACGCCGAGACTGGAATCGCCGCCACGCCGATTTCGCTGGTCAGCCAGCGTGCGAAATCGGCTTCACCCTTGTCCGAGATCGCGCTGTAGTCGGCAAGCTGGAAATACGTGCCTTCGCAAGGCAGCAGCCGAAAGCGCGTGCCGGCCAGGCCGGCGCGGAACAGGTCGCGCTTGCGCTGATAGAACGCGGCCAGCCCGAGATAGGGCGCCGGGTCTTGCATGTAATCGGCCAGGCCGTGCTGCATCGGCGTGTTCACGGTGAACACGTTGAACTGATGCACCTTGCGAAACTCGGCCGTCAGCGGCGCCGGCGCGGCGCAGTAGGCCAGTTTCCAGCCGGTGACGTGGAATGTCTTGCCGAATGACGAGATGACGAAACTGCGCGAAGCCAGTTGCGGATAGCGGCTGGCCGATTGGTGCGGCTCGCCGTCGAACACCATGTGTTCATAGACCTCGTCGGAAATCACGAACAGGCCATTCGTGACCGCGATCGATTCCAGCTCGCGCATGTCGGCGTCGCGCAGGATCATGCCGCTGGGGTTGTGCGGCGAATTGACCATGATCGCGCGCGTGCGCGGCGTGACTGCGGCGCGCACCGCGGCCCACGGCACGCGGAACTCGGCCGTCATCGGCACCGACACCACCTTGCCGCCGGCCAGCTCGATGTTCGGAATGTAGCTGTCATACACCGGCTCGATGACGATCACCTCGTCGCCGGGCCGCACGATCGCCAGCACCGCGGTCAGGATCGCCTGCGTGGCGCCGGCAGCGATCGTGATCTCGTCGCCCCAGTCGTAGCGTGCGCCGTACAGCGTCGCGATCTTGTCGGCGATCAGTTGGCGCAGTTTCGGCACGCCGGGCATCGGCGGGTACTGGTTCAGGCCGCTCTTCATCGCGGCTGTTACCGCGTCGACCAGTTTCGGATCGCAGTCGAAATCCGGAAAACCCTGGCCGAGATTGACGGCGTTCCGTTCCAGCGCCAGCGCCGACATCACGGTGAAGATCGTGGTGCCGACCTTGGGCAGCTTGGTATCGATGGGAGGGGGGGTGAAGAAGGTCTGCGGAGCGTTCATCGATCGGCCTGCGGGCGACAATCGCTCGATTATAGGGGCTCGCCGATATCGTCGTTCAACGCGGCGCGCAGTGCCGGCGCGTCGGGCCGCGCGATCATCAGGCCGTGGCGGCGCGCCGCGTGCCGTGCCAGCGCCAGCAGCGCCTTGTCCTTGGTGACCAGCCACTGCGCGCTTTCGGCCACCGCCAGATCGATGAACATCTGGTCGTCGGGGTCGCGGCAGCTCAGTGTGCAGAGGGGGGCGGCCGGGCACAGCCGCAGATGCGCATCGTAGCGTTCGAGCGCCAGCGCGCGTGCCGCGGCGTTCAGGCCGAAGCGTTCACGCGCGATCACATCCTGCCATTCATCGCGCATGCGCGCCGTACCCACGAGCAGCAGTCGGCCCGCCTGCGCCCGGCGCACCAGCGGCGCCACGCCCGGGTCGTCGAACACCAGCCAGTCGAGCCAGATATTGGTATCGAGCACCGCTTTCATGACATCATCGCGGCCGGTTGTGCGTCATGGGCGAGCGGGCTGCGCGGCGCGGCACTGCCGGCCGGCGTGATGCGCCGCGCGTGGCTGCCGCTGCATACCTGGCGCCGTTTTTTTCTTTCGCTTTCACAATCATTGCCGAGCCGATGCTGATCGTACTGTCTCCCGCCAAATCGCTCGATTTCGAGACGCCGCCCCACACGCGCAGCCACAGCCAGCCCGCCTTTCTCGATCAGGCATCGCAGCTGGTGGCCCGTCTGCGCACGATGTCGCCGGCGCAACTGGCCTCGCTGATGTCGATCAGCGATCCGCTCGCGGCGCTGAACGCGGCGCGCTATGCGCAATGGCAACCGCCATTTTCGCCGGCCAACGCCAAACAGGCCGTGCTGGCCTTCAACGGCGACGTCTATGACGGACTCGAGGCTCGCAGCCTCAGCGATCGCCAACTGGCCTGGGCGCAGGATCATCTGCGCATCTTGTCGGGCTTGTACGGCATCCTGCGGCCGCTCGACCTGATGCAGGCGTATCGGCTGGAAATGGGCACCCGGCTGGCCAACAAGCGCGGCCGCAATCTGTACGAATTCTGGGGTGAACGGCTGGCCCAGGCGCTGGCTGCCGAGCTCGATGCGCAGCGCACGCCGGTGCTGGTGAACCTGGCTTCGGAGGAATACTTCAAGTCGGTGCCGCCCGCCAGCCTGCGCCATCGCATCATCCAACCGGTGTTCCAGGAGCAGCGCCCCGGCGGCTACAAGGTGATCAGCTTCGCCGCCAAACGGGCGCGCGGGCGTATGGCGCGCTTCGCGATCGAAGGCCGCATCGCCGACCCGTTGCGGCTGCAACAATTCGATTGGGATGGTTACCGCTACGAACCCGCCGTGTCGGACGACACGCATTGGGTGTTTCGCCGCGATTGAATCGACGCGCGCGCGTCGAGTAGCCCGGCGCGCCGGTGATGGGTGAACAGCGCGCCAGCCGCAGGTCGGCAGGGGCTCTCCTGGCCGAGCGGCGGCAAGATCTGCACCGCTCGGCTCCGGATGCCCGCCGCGCTTACTGCGCCGGATAGACCTCGACGCGGCGCGCCTCGCGGTCATCGCCGCCGCCGGTGGTTTCCTGCGGTTTGACCAGCACGATGCGCTCGGCCGGCACGCCGGCGCTCAGCAGAGCCTGACGCGCGGCGCGCGCACGGTTCTTGGCCAACTCGGCGTTGATCGCCGCGTCGCCTTGCTTGTCGTGAAAGCCCGAGATGCCGACCTTGGCCCCGGCGTTGTCACGCGCCCAGGCGATGACGGTGGCCAGTTGCGCGCCGGCGTCGGCCGGCAGCGCGGCTTGGCCGGTTTCGAAGTAGAAGCGCACCAGCTCGGGGATGCCGCTGCCGGTGGCCAGCGCGGGGGCGACCTCGACTTCGACCACCTCCACGGCAACCATGGTGGCCGCGCCCGTCGCGTTGCCGGCGCCGGCTGCCGTCGTGGTGCCGTTGGCCTGGTCGGAGCCGCCGATGCCGGCGACTACGCCGATGATCAGCGACACGGCGATCGCAATTGCGACGGCGATGCCCAGGATCCAGGCGAGAAGGGTGTTCTGCTCGTTTTGCTGATCGTCGTCCATGGCGGTTCCTGCGGAAAACGCGCGATTATAGCCGTGCCGTTCAGACGATGACAGGCTCAGGCTCGAGCCGTACGCCGAAACGCTGCTGCACCGAGTCCTGGATGCGCTGCGCGAGCGCCAATACCTGCGCGCCGCTGGCGCTGCCGTGGTTGACCAGCACCAGCGCATGCGCGTCGGACACGCCGGCGTCGCCGTCGCGATGCCCCTTCCAGCCGCAGCGATCGATCAGCCATGCCGCCGACAGCTTCACGGCGCCGTCGGCCGCCGCCAGCGGGTACAGCGGCAGATCCGGCTCGCTTTCCTTCAAGCGCGCCGCCAGCGCCGCCGGCACCAGCGGGTTCTTGAAAAAGCTGCCCGCATTGCCCAGCCGCGCCGGATCCGGCAAGCGGCGCCGGCGGATCGCCGACACTGCGCGCGCCACGTCGACAGGCGTCGGCGCCGTGACGCCTGCCGCGCGCAGCTCGGCGCGGATGTCGCCGTAATCCAGCCGCGGCTGCCAGCGCGTGCTCAGGCGGAAGCGCACCGACAGCACCAGCCATGCGCCGCGGCCGGCACGCTTGAACGTGCTGTCGCGATAGGCGAAGCCGCAGTCGGCGGCATCGAACCGGTGCGGCCGGCCATCGGCCAGCGATACCGCCTGCAGCGATTCGAAGCGCTCGGCCATTTCCACGCCATAGGCGCCGATGTTCTGGATCGGACTGGCGCCGACGCTGCCCGGTATCAGCGCCAGGTTCTCCAGCCCTGACAGCCCTTGCGCCAGCGTCCAGGCCACGAACGGATCCCAGGCTTCGCCGGCGGCCGCCTCGACCAGCGCTTCGTCGGCGTCGGCCTGCACCACGCGCAGGCCGCGCAGCGCCACGCGCAGCACGGTGCCCGCGGGGTCGCCGGTGAACAGCAGGTTGCTGCCGCCGCCCAGCACCAGCGCCGGCGGTGCCTGGCGCAGCGCGGCTAGCGCCTGCGGCAGTTCGTCGAGCGTGGCCAGCTCGAACAAGCGCTGCGCGCGCGCATCGATGCCGAAGGTGTTGAACGCCTTCAGCGAGACCTGTTCACGGATCGGCATGTGCGGCGCCCGGTTCGGCGAGGGAGGGGGCGGCGAGGCTCAGCTCGGCTGATAGGCCAGCCGCACGTAGATCGGCGCGAAGGCCTCGGCCTGCGTGATCTCGATCAGCGATTCGCGCGCCAGTTCCAGCAGCGCGATGAAGGTGACGACCACCACCTGATGCCCGCGCTCGACGTCGAACAGATCCTCGAATTCGAGGAAGCGGCGATCCTGCAGCCGGCGCAGCACCACCGTCATGTACTCGCGCACCGACAGTTCTTCGCGGCTGATGCGGTGATGCTGCGTGAGCCGTGCGCGGCGCAGGATATCGGCCCAGGCGCTTTGCAGATCGGCCAGGTTCACCTCGGGCAGCCGCAGCGCGTGCGCCTGCTCGATGGGTACTTGCGTCTTGTGGAAGTCGCGCCCGAGCTGCGGGATGTAGTCGAGCTGCTGTGCGCCGTATTTGATGCGTTCGTATTCGATCAACCGGCGCGCCAGCTCGGCGCGCGGATCTTCCACTTCCTCGCCGCTATCGGCTTTTTTCACCGGCAGCAGCATGCGCGACTTGATGTCGATCAGCATCGCCGCCATCAGCAGGTATTCGGCGGCCAGTTCCAGGTTGTGGTTGCGGATCTCGTCGATGTAGCCCAGATACTGGCGCGTGACATCGGCCATCGGAATGTCGAGGATGTTGAAGTTCTGCTTGCGGATCAGGTACAGCAGCAAGTCGAGCGGGCCCTCGAAGGCGTCGAGGAACACCTCGAGCGCATCGGGCGGAATGTACAGATCCTGCGGCAGCTGGATCAGCGGCTCGCCGTACAGCCGCGCGAACACCTTCAGTTCGAGTTGTTCGGGGATCGGGGGCTGTTTGGCGGTCGGCTCGGCCGCTGCGGCATCGGCTGCCGCAGCGTCGGCTGCCGCAGCATCGGCTGCCGCAGCATCGTCGGCATAGCCGGCCGCGTCGCCGGGCGTCACGCCACCCTCGCCATCGTCGTCGGCGTTGCGAGGCGTCGCCACACCCTCAGCGTGCGCATCCTGGACGGCAGGCGTCACGCCGGTCTCGACCGACCCGGCTTCGGCCGGCAGCCCCTCGGCCAACGGCTGCGCGGTCGCCTCGAATCCGGCCGACTCGTCGGCCGACCATTCGGCGTTCAAGCCAAGTCTTTCGTCTGATAGACGTAGGGCTGCTGCGGCACGCGCGAGGCGCGGTTGCGCTGCTGCGTGTCGAGATCCTGGGCGCGGTCCCACCAGATCGCGCGGCCCTTGCGTTGCTCCTCTTCGAGCCGCGGGTCACGCTGCTTCAGTTCGCGCAGGAAACGGGTGATATCGGATTCGTACATGGCCGGCACGCGTCGAAAATGGGGAAATCTGCAACATTCCATTTTAATCGATTCGCCCGGGCTGGCCGGCTGGCCGATTTCGCGGATACTGAACGCACCGGCGCTATGGCGCCGGCAAGCCTTTGGAGAACGCATGAAACGGTGGCTGCTGATGGGATGGCTGATGTCATTGCTGGCGATGGTCGGCGCCTGCGACTGGGTGGCCCAGCAGGAACTCAAGCCGGGCCAGTCCACGCTCGAAGACGTTCGCAAGCTGATGGGCAAGCCCGAAATGGTCTGGGAAGAGGGCGACGGGCGGCAGGTGCTCGAATACCCGCGCAGCCCCGAAGGCGCTGAAACCTGGATGGTCGAGATCGACGCCAACGGCCGCTACCAGGGCATGAAGAACACGCTGGTCGACGCCAATCTGCGCCAGGTGCGCCCCGGCATGAGCCGCGACGATCTGCGCCGGCTGCTCGGCAAGCCCGGCTCGGTCGAGACGCTGCCGCTGAAAAATGAACTGGTCTGGACCTGGCGCGTGCAGGCCGCCCCGGGCCGCACCGAGATGTTCAACGTGCACTTCGGCGACGACGGCCGGGTGGCCAGCACCAGCCGCACGCCGGATCCGCGCACGATCAATACGCAGTAACCGGGTTGGCCGGCGATACGGCCGCCTTGCCTAGCCGAGAGGCTGACGCCGTCGCTTGCCGCTGCCCTGGCGGCGGGCGGCGGGCGGCGCGGCGGTCGCCAAACGATGGCCGCTGCCGGCCGCTATGCCGCCGGCGTGTGTCCCGCCTGCACGCTGGCCACCGCCTTCAGCGCCTCTTCCAGCTCGTCGAACACCGAATCGGCCCCCAGCGTCTCGAAGAAGCCGGAGCGCCGCATCAGCGACAGCGGCTGCTCGTTCGGCTCGGCGATCACCAGGCGCCCACCGCGGCGCCCAAGCTGCCGGTTCAGCTCTTCCAGTGCATCGAGCCCGGTGGTGTCCAGGTTGATCACCTGGTGCATTTCCAGCACCACGACGTCGGCCTGCGCCTGCGCCGGATCGAGCAACTGTTCGAGTTTGGTCACTGAACCGAAGAACAGCGAGCCGAACACGCGATAGGCGGCCACGCGATGGCCGGTCGGCGTATGCGAATAATCCTGCGGCAAGGTGATCTGCTCGATGCGCGTCAGCGATGAGATGCGGTAGATGAAGAACAATGCCGCCATCCCCAGGCCGACTTCCACCGCTACCGTGATGTCGAACACCACCGTCAACAGGAAGGTGGTGAGCAGGATCGAACGGTAGTTGACGCTGAACTGCCGCAGCCGCAGGAACTCGCGCCAGTCGCCCATGTTCCAGGCGACGAACAGCAGGATCGCCGCCAGCGTCGCCATCGGAATGTTCTTGGCCAGCGGCGCCAGCGCCAGGATCACCAGCAGCAGCGTGCTCGCATGGATGATGCCGGCAATCGGTGTGCGCGCGCCGACGCGGATGTTGGTCACCGTGCGCGCCACCGTGCCGGTGGCTGCAATGCCGCCGAAGAACGGCGCCACGAAGTTGGCGATGCCCTGCGCCATCAGTTCCTGGTTCGGGTCGTGCCGATCGCCGATCAGGCTGTCGGCCACGCGCGCGCACAGCAGCGACTCGATCGCACCCAGCAGCGCGATCGAGATCGTCGGCATCACCAGGTTCTGCGCCGTGGCCCAGTTGAATTCCGGTATCGCCAGGCTCGGCAGCCCCTGCGGAATGCCGCCGAAGCGCGAGCCGATCGTTTCCACCGGCAGCCCGGCCACGGCCACCGCGAGCGTGCCCAAGGCCAGCGCGACGATGGTGCTGGGCACGCGCACGAGCACGCGCCGCCAGTTGGGGGCGCCGGGTGAAACGTTGGTCGGCCACAGCGCCAGAATCAGCAGCGACACGCCGCCCAGCGCCACCGCCTGCCAGTTGATGGTGTGGATGGCGCCCCACAAGGCCGCGATCTGCGAGAAGAAATTGCCCGGCATCTTCTCGATCGACAGGCCGAAGAAATCCTTGACCTGCTGCAGCGCGATGATCACGGCGATGCCGCTGGTGAAACCGATCACGATCGACACCGGAATGAAGCGGATCAGGTTGCCCAGCCGCAGCGCGCCCATCACGAACAGCAGGATGCCGGCCATGAAGGTCGAAATCAGCAGGCTGGCCACGCCGTAGCGCTCGACGATCGCATACAGCAGCACGACGAAGGCGCCGGCCGGCCCGCCGATCTGCACGCGCGAGCCGCCCAGCGCCGAGATCAGGAAGCCGGCGATGATCGCCGTGAAGATGCCTTGTTCGGGCTTGACACCGCTGGCAATGCCGAAGGCCATGGCCAGCGGCAGCGCAACCACGCCGACCGTGATGCCGGCGGCGACGTCGGCGCGCAGGTCTTCACCGGTGTACCCGCGCAGCGTGCGCGCCAGGGTAGGGGAGAAGCGTAGATTGAAGCGGATCACGCCGGCGACCCGGGCAGCAACTTCGACAAGGCGATCGGCGGGGCCGTGTTCGGGTTGGTGGCCGACAAGCGCACGTTGGCGTCGTGCGTAAAACCCAAGGTTTCGTAGAAGCGCGCCAGCGCCGGCTGGTCGCTACGGATGCCGAGCTGCAACCGCTCGATGCCCGCGGCGCGCCCGTGCTCGTCGATCCGCATCATCATCAATCGTCCCAGATCGTGCCCGCGCCAGCGGGGCACCACCCCGAGGCGCTTGATCTCCCAGCTGGGTTTCGGATGAGGCACCGGAAACCAGCGCACACTGCCCGCGGGCTCGCCATCGACGGTGACGATCAAGCCGCCGCCGCGGCCGAGCAGTTCGCGGACGTATTCGACGGTCTCCCCTAACGCCGTCGAATTGTCAGGCACTGTGCCGCGCCAGGCCGCCAGCGTCAAGTCGCGCATCAGCGCGGCGTCGGCAGGGGCGGCGAGCCGGCAGCCAATTTTCACTTCACTTTCATGCCCGGCCGGGCGCCCTCGTGCACGTCGAGCAGATACAGGCCGCCGGCGAGATCGTCTCCGGCAGCGGACAGCACCATGCCTTCGGAGACGCCGAATTTCATCTTGCGCGGCGCGAGGTTGGCCACCACCACCGTGTGCCGGCCGACCAGCTGCTGCGGCGAATAGGCCGAGCGGATGCCCGAGAACACGGTGCGCGGCTTGTCTTCGCCGACGTCCAGCGTCAAGCGCAGCAGCTTGTCCGAGCCTTCGACCAGCTCGGCGGCGGTGATCAGGGCGATGCGCAGATCGACCTTGCCGAACTCGTCGATCGAGATGGTGGCTGGGCTGTTCGATGCCGCGCCGCTGCCGCCGGCCACGCCGGCTGCCTTGCCGCCATCGGCTGTCGTGGCGCCTGCCGCACTCTTGCCGGCGCCCTTTGCCGTGCCGCTCTTTGCCGTACCGCCCGCCGCCGCGCCACCCGCCGTGCCCGCGGCCGCACCCGCGTCAACGCCGGCAGCCGGCAGGTCGAACAAGGCATCGAGCTGCTTGGCCTCGACCCGCGTCATCAGGTGCTCGTAGCGACCGACCGCGCGCGCGCGCAGCGCCGCGTCGCCGTCATGCAGTTCGCCCCAGCGCAGGTCGGGGGTGCCGAACCAGGCCTCGACGCGCTCGGCGGTGGCCGGCAGGATCGGTTTGAGCAGGATCGTCATCCGGTAGAACGCGTGCAGGCAGCGCGAGCACACCTCATGCAGCTCGGCGTGGCGTGCGCTGTCCTTGGCCAGCTCCCAGGGCTTGTGCGCGTCGAAATACTGGTTCACCTCGTCGGCATAGGCCATGATCGCGCGGATCGCCTTGCCGTATTCGCGGCCTTCATAGGCGCGCGCCACTTCGCTTTCCAGCTCGGCCAGGCGTTGATCGTTGCCGCTCGCGGCCTGCGTGAGCTTGCCGCCGAACAGCCGATTGATGAAGCTTGACGCCCGGCTGGCAATGTTCACGTACTTGCCGATCAGATCGCTGTTGACGCGCGCGATGAAGTCGTCGGGATTGAAATCGACGTCTTCGACGCGCCCGTTCAGCTTGGCCGCGATGTAATAGCGCAGCCATTCGGCGTTCATGCCCAGTTCCAGATAGCGCAGCGGCGAAATGCCGGTGCCGCGGCTCTTGCTCATCTTCTCGCCGCTGACGGTGATGAAGCCGTGCACGTTGACGCGATCGGGCACCTTGCGGCCGGCAAACTTCAGCATCGCCGGCCAGAACAGCACGTGGAAGTAGATGATGTCCTTGCCGATGAAGTGCACCTGCTCGGTGCGCGGATCGGCCAGCAACGCGTCGAAATCGAGGCCGCGGGCGGCGCAATGGGCTTTCAGCGAAGCCAGGTAGCCAATCGGCGCATCGAGCCAGACGTAGAAATACTTGCCTGGCGCATCGGGAATCTCGATGCCGAAATACGGTGCATCACGCGAGATGTCCCAGTCGGCCAGCTTGCCGCCGGCGCCGGCATCGCCGGCCGCATCGGCAGCGTCCGACTCATCGCCCAGCCACTCGCGCGCCTTGGCCAGCACTTCGGCCTGCAGGCGCGGCTCGCCGTGCCGGTCGAGGCCGCGCGTCCACTCGCGCAAAAAGGCCACGCAGCGCGGGTCCGACAGGCTGAAGAAATAATGTTCCGAGCTGCGCAGCTCGGGCTGCGCGCCCGACAGCGCCGAATACGGCTCGACCAGATCGGTGGGCGCATAGACGGCGCCGCACACCTCGCAGGAGTCGCCGTACTGGTCTTTGGCGCCGCACTTCGGGCAGGTGCCCTTGATGTAGCGATCGGGCAGGAACATGCCCTTGACCGGGTCGAAGAACTGCTCGATGGTGCGCGTTTCGATGAAGCCGGCCTGCTTCAGGTCGAGGTAGATCTGTTGCGACAGCTCGTGGTTCTCCGGGCTGTCGGTGTTGCTCCAGTTGTCGAAGGCGATGTGGAAGCCGTCCAGGTACTGCTTCCGCCCGGCGGCGATGTCGGCCACGAACTGCTGGGGCGTCTTGCCGGCCTTCTCGGCGGCGATCATGATCGGCGCGCCGTGCGCGTCGTCGGCACAGACGAAATGCACCGTATGGCCCCGCATGCGCTGGAACCGCACCCAGATGTCGGCCTGGATGTATTCCATGATGTGGCCGATATGGAAGGCGCCGTTGGCGTACGGCAGCGCGGTGGTCACGAAAAGCGTGCGAGGGGCAGCGGTCATGGGAGAAGAACGTCCGAAAATCACCGGAATCGCCGGGAGCGACAGTTTATCAGCGGCTTTTGCGCGCGCTGCGTACCGCCCCGAGCGCCGCTCCCCAGCGATCGATTAGACTAGTCGTTTCACTGGAATCCGCGGCCGGCGCCCAGTGCGCCGGTCGCCGCAGAGCGCAGCCATGAGCATCACGGTCGAGCAGGCCACCGAGGCCCTGAAAACCATCATCGATCCGAACACCCGCAAGGATCTGGTCAGCGGGCGTTCGGCCCGTAACGTGCGCGTCGACGGCGGCCACGTCTCGGTCGACGTCGAACTGGGCTATCCCGCCGTCAGCCAGGTCGACCTCATCCGCCGCCAGGTGGTCGATGCGCTGAGCGCGTTGCCGGGCGTCACCCAGGTGTCGGCCAACGTGTTCCAGAAGATCGTCGCGCATGCCGTGCAGCGCGGCGTGAAAACCTTGCCCAACGTGCGCAACATCATTGCCGTGGCCTCCGGCAAGGGCGGGGTGGGCAAGAGCACCACCGCGGTGAACCTGGCACTGGCGCTGTCGGCCGAGGGCGCCAGCGTCGGCGTGCTCGACGCCGACATCTATGGCCCGTCGCAGCCGATGATGCTGGGCATCAGCGGGCGCCCCGAATCGCCCGATGGCAAGACGATCGAGCCGATGTCCAACCATGGCGTTCAGGTCAGTTCGATCGGCTTCATGATCGACGTCGACACGCCGATGGTCTGGCGCGGCCCGATGGTCACGCAGGCGCTCGAACAGCTCTTGCACCAGACCAACTGGCGCGACCTGGATTATCTCGTCATCGACATGCCGCCCGGCACTGGCGACATCCATCTGACGCTGGCGCAGAAAATCCCGGTCACCGGCGCCATCATCGTCACCACGCCGCAAGACATCGCATTGCTTGACGCCCGCAAGGGTTTGAAGATGTTCGAGAAGGTCGGTATCCCGATCCTGGGCATCGTCGAGAACATGGCCATGCACGTCTGTTCCAACTGCGGCCATACCGAGCATATCTTCGGCGCCGGCGGCGGTGAACGCATGGCCAAGGAATACGACGTCGAATATCTCGGCGGCCTGCCGCTCGACATCAAGATCCGCGAGCAGACCGACTCGGGCAAGCCCACCGTGGTCGCCGAGCCTGACGGCCCGATCGCGGCGATCTACAAGCAGATCGCGCGCCGCGTCGCTGTGCGCATCGCCGATCGCGCGCGCGACATGAGCCTGAAGATGCCCAGCATCGTCGTCCAGAAAACCTGATTCCGAAGCGCGCCCACCCCATGAGCATCAAGTCCGACAAATGGATTCGCCGGATGGCGGCGCAAGGCATGATCGAGCCGTTCGAGCCCGGTCAGGTGCGCGAGGTCAACGGCCAGCGCATCGTCTCGTACGGCACTTCCAGCTACGGCTACGACCTGCGTTGCGCCGACGAATTCAAGATCTTCACCAACATCAATTCGACGATCGTCGACCCCAAAGCCTTCGACCAGAAATCCTTCGTCGATTTCAAGGGCCCGGTCTGCATCATTCCGCCGAACTCGTTCGCGCTGGCCCGCACCGTCGAATACTTTCGCATTCCGCGCAGCGTGCTGACGATCTGCCTGGGCAAATCCACCTACGCGCGCTGCGGCATCATCGTCAACGTCACGCCGCTGGAGCCCGAGTGGGAAGGCCACGTGACGCTCGAATTTTCGAACACCACGCCGCTACCGGCCAAGATCTATGCCGGCGAGGGCTGCGCGCAGGTGCTGTTCCTGGAATCCGACGAAGTCTGCGAAACCTCGTATCGCGACCGCGGCGGCAAATACCAGGGCCAGCGCGGCGTGACCCTGCCACGTACCTGATACGGCGCGCAGCCTGCCGCGGCCGGCTGCGCTCGCGCGCGTAGCGGGCACGCAGAACAGCGAACGAATAAGCGATTGCGGAGAGCACCATGAGCGACAAACTGATCATCTTCGACACCACTTTGCGTGACGGCGAACAAAGCCCCGGCGCGTCGATGACCAAGGAAGAGAAGCTGCGCATCGCCAAACAACTCGAGAAGCTGCGTGTCGACGTCATCGAGGCGGGCTTTGCCGCGTCATCGAATGGCGACTTCGAAGCCGTGCGAGCGGTGGCCGACGTGATCAAGGATTCCACCGTCTGTTCGTTGGCGCGCGCCAACGACCGCGACATCGCGCGCGCCGCCGAGGCATTGAAGAACGCCAAGTCCATGCGCATCCACACCTTCATGGCCACGTCAGCGCTGCACATGGAAAAGAAGCTGCGCATGATGCCTGAACAGGTGCATGAGCAGATCAAGCTGGCGGTGCGCTATGCGCGGCAGTTCACCGACAACGTCGAGTTCTCGCCCGAAGACGGCAGCCGCTCCGATCTGGACTTTCTGTGTCGCGTGCTGGAAACGGCGATCGCCGAAGGGGCCACCACGATCAACTTCGCCGACACGGTGGGCTATGCCGTGCCCGAGCTGTACGGCAATCTGATCCGCACGCTGCGCTCGCGCGTGCCAAATTCCGATAAAGCGGTGTGGTCGGTGCATTGCCATAACGACCTGGGCATGGCGGTGGCCAATTCGCTGGCCGGCGTGATGGCCGGCGCGCGGCAGATCGAATGCACGATCAACGGACTGGGCGAGCGCGCCGGCAACACTTCGCTCGAAGAAGTGGTGATGGCCGTGAAGACGCGGCGCGACTTCTTCAAGCTCGACGTCGGCATCGACACCACGCAGATCGTGCCGGCTTCCAAGCTGGTATCAGGCATCACCGGCTTTCCGGTGCAACCGAACAAGGCGGTGGTCGGCGCCAATGCGTTCGCGCATGCCTCGGGCATCCACCAAGACGGCGTGCTCAAGCAGCGCGACACTTATGAGATCATGCGCGCCGAAGACGTGGGCTGGGCGGCGAACAAGATCGTGCTGGGCAAGCTGTCGGGCCGCAACGCGTTCAAGCAGCGCTTGCAGGAACTGGGCATCCAGCTCGAATCCGAGCAGGACGTCAACGCCGCATTCCAGCGCTTCAAGGATCTGGCCGACCGCAAGGCCGAGATCTTCGATGAAGACATCCACGCGCTGGTGTCCGACCAGGCCGTGCGCCATGAAGCCGACGAGCACTGCCAACTGGTGTCGATGGCACAGGCTTCTGAAACCGGCGAGCGGCCGCACGCCCGCGTCACGATGATCGTCGACGGCAAGGAAACGACCAGCGAAGCCGACGGCAACGGCCCGGTCGATGCTACCTTCAAGGCGATCGAGTCGCGCCTGGCCAGCGGCGCCGAGCTGATGCTGTATTCGGTCAATGCCATCACCACCGGCACCGAGTCGCAAGGCGAGGTCACCGTGCGGCTGGCCAAGTCGGGGCGCATCGTCAATGGCGTGGGCGCCGATCCCGACATCGTGGTGGCTTCGGCCAAGGCCTATCTGAGTGCCGTGAACAAGCTGCACTCGAAGGCCGATCGGGTCAATCCGCAGGCTGGCGGCATATGAGTGTGGATCGCAAGCGGCGCCAGGCGCTGAAAGGGGCCGGCGCGGCATTGGCCGGGGTGGCGGGGGCTGGGCTGGCAGGGGTCGGGGCGCATGCCCAGACTCGGGCCTTGCCGCCTGCCGGCGAGCCGATCCGGTTGGCCATGATCGAAGGTTTTTCCGGCGCCTTCGCCAACGCCGGCGACTCCGTCTGGCGCAACGTGCTGTTCGCCGTCGAGCGCATCAACCGCCGCGGCGGCGTGCGTGTGGGCGGCCGCATGCGGCCTTTGCAACTCGAACGCTTCGACAGCAAGGGCCAGGCCGAAGAAGCGCTGGTGATGCTGCGCCGGGTCACCGACCAGCGCATCGGGTTCGTCTTGCAGGGCAACAGCTCGGCGGTGGCGGCACCGCTGCTGGAAGCCATCAACCGGCACAACGAGCGCGAGCCCGGCAACCGGCTGCTGTTCCTGAACTACTCGGCCGGCGACCCGGCGTTGACCAACGAGCGCTGCAGCTTCTGGCATTTCCGCTTCGACGCGCACGCCGAAATGCGCATGAGCGCGCTCACCGACGCGCTGTCCGCCAACCGCAACCTGCGCCGCGCTTATCTGCTGAACCAGGATTACAGCTTCGGCCGGCAGGTGTCGGCGCTGGCACGCCGCATGATCGGCGACAAGCGCCCCGACATCCAGATCGTTGGCGACGAACTGCACCCGCTGGGCCGGATCAAGGATTTCGTGCCCTACGCGGCCAAGATCAAGGCTGCCGGCGCCGATACGGTAGTTACCGCCAACTGGGGCAATGACCTGACGCTGCTGGTGCGCGCTGCGCGCGAAGTGGGGCTGGCGGCCGACTTCTATACCTTCTACGCCAACGGCCTGGGCGCGCCGGCGGCAATCGGCGAAGCCGGCGTCGACCGCGTGCGCGCGGTGGCCGAGTGGCACCCGAACGCCGGGCTGCCGGCCGGCGAACGCATCTACGCCGAGTTCCGCGCCCAGCTCAAGGATCCGCGCGACGATTACTTCAACATGCGGCACGTGCTGATGCTGGAGATGCTGGCCAGCGCCATCGAAGCGGCCGGCGGCAGCGATGCGGTGGCCGTGGCACGCGCCCTCGAAGGCCGCACGCAGCGCGATTCGCCGTATACGGCGACGATGCGTGCCGAAGATCACCAGTTGCTGACGCCGATGTATGTATCGGTGATGCAACGCGCAGGCCCCGGCGCGGGCAACGACCTGAAGCACGACCTGGAGGGCAGCGGCTTCGGTTTTCGCACCGAGCGCTTTGTCGAGCTGCAGGGTTCGGCGCTGCCGCATAGCTGCAAGATGCAGCGGCCGGCTGGTTGAGGGCGCCGCGGGAGACGTGCTCGGTAGTTGCGCAGCTCATCCGATCACGGCCCGGCTGTAGTTGACTCCAACTTTTGGTTATAATTCAACGGTTTCGCCTTCGGTGGTGCGCACCGCGAACGCATCTGGCCTTGCCGGCTCGTTCACGGTATCCGCTCACCACCTATTCCGATGGGCCCCGAACATGCTGCACCGGCACGCCGCCGGCACGGGCTTCCCATCGGAGAGACGAACCAGGCACGGCATCGCATCCCGGCAATGCCGCAAGTCAACGTGTATTTACAGGGGAATCCCATGGCTGTCGCCAATATCGACAAGGCGAAGATCGTCGCCGACTATCAACGCGCCCAGAACGACACCGGCTCGCCGGAAGTGCAAGTGGCTCTGCTCACCGCACGCATCGTCGAACTCACCGACCACTTCAAAGCCCATGCTAAAGATCACCATTCGCGCCGCGGCCTGCTGAAAATGGTCAGCCGCCGCCGCAAATTGCTCGATTAT
>JAFKGG010000124.1 GCA_017307915.1 Burkholderiales bacterium
ATGCGTGAACAGCCGGTATTGCACGTAGTTGCTGCCGCTGTTCATGCGCCGCACGCCGGCCCCTGCATGGCTGCCGTCGCCGACGCGGACGTTCAGTGACGCGCCGGCCGAGCACACCAGCCGCGTCGGCACCCCCGCGAGCATCGCCTGGGCATTCAGGTCAGCGACAAAGATGGTCGGCGCGCTGCCGAAGTCCATGGTGCCGAAGTTCACCGCGTTCAGCGGATCGGTCGAGCCCGAAACGATGCAGCCATCGACCAGATTCAATTGCACCTGCATCGTGCCCGACACTTGCGCCTGGCTGGCGCCGGCAGCCAGCAAAGCGGCGATGGCAATGCCCGCCGCGCCCAGAATGGATTTCATGAATCGCCCTCTCGTCTGCTGTGGTCAGACCAGATTGCGAGCGCGCGGCCGCTGGGGTCAACGGCGTGAAGGCGGAAGCGGCATGCTGTCTCGACGAACGGTCAGCGCCATCGAGGTGAAACGCGCCAGCCGCCACCGATCGGTGGCGATAGACCGGTCGTACCCGGCGCTCACCGCGACGCGGCGCGCGAGCACCCGGCGAAGCTTCATCCTGCCAAGCCTGACCCGAAGGATGAAGCCGAACGGCGTACCTACGAAGTCGTAGGCCGGATGCCCTATTTCTTCTGCATCAACCGTTCGAGCGTGCGCCGATCGACGTTCGGCGCGAACAGCTCGATAAAGCTCAACGCGAAGCCGCGCAGGAAGGCATCACGGCGCACCGCCAGCTTGACGCCGTTCATACCGAACAGGCTGCCGGCCGGGATCGCCGCCAGCCCGCGATCGCGCGACGCATCGAAGGCGATCTCGGCCATGATGCCGATACCCAGCCCGACACCGACGTAAGTCTTGATCACGTCGGCGTCGATCGCCGCCAGCACGATGTCGGGCCGCAGGCCGGCCTGCGCGAACGCGTGGTCGATACGCCGGCGGCCGGCGAACTCTTCGACGTAGGTGACGATCGGATACTTGACCAGCGCATGCAAGGACAAAGGCTGCCCGACCAGCGGGTGCTTGGACGGCAGCAGCACCACGTGCTCCCACTCGAAAGCCGGTATGGCCACCAGCTCGGTCTGGTCTTCAGGCACTTCGGTGGCGATCGCGAAATCGACTTCACGGGTCATCACCGACTGGGTGATCTGCTTGGGGCTGCCCTGCAGCAGCGTCAGACGCACAGCCGGATAGCGCTTACGGAACTCCTGCACCACAGTCGGCAGTACGTAGCGCGCCTGCGTGTGCGTAGTGGCCAGCCGCAGTTCGCCGACATCGCGGGCGCGGAAGTCGGCCGTCACCTGTTCGATGCCGGCGATCTCGGACAGCACGCGCTCGGCGCGCTCCAGGATCGTCTTGCCCGGTTCGGTCAGGCCCAGGATGCGCTTGCCATGGCGTAAGAACACATCGACGCCCAGCTCGGCTTCCAGTTCGAGAATGCCGCGCGACAAGGCCGGCTGCGAGGTGCCGATCGCATGCGCGGCCTGCGTCAGGCTGAAATTGTGGCGCGCGGTTTCGCGCACGAAGCGAAGTTGCTGCAGGTTCATCGGCGGTATCCGAAATCGCGAATCGACGGGTGCCGTGTGCCAGCGTAACGCGGTTCAGCGATGGCAGGCACGCTCGGGGAAATAGCGGTCACAGAAATAACATGCCCCCGCCGGCAGCCACGACGGCACTGCATAGTAGCGCCGGCGCACCTCGTCGAGCACGTTGTCGCGATAGGCCTCATAGCGAAAACCGCGGCCCTCGACCAGATGGAACACCGCGCCGCGCACCTCGATCGTGTGGGTTTGCAGCGACTCGAAATACGGCCGATAGGCCTGGTCGAGATTGGATGAGTCGCGCAGCACGACCAGAATGTCACGGCCGTCGAGCTTGCGGAAATCGGTGAGGATGTCGTCGTGCCGCGCATGGCTCGACCCCGGACCGAACACGAATACGTATTCGCCCAGGTTGTAGCCGATCGTGACCGCCGGCGAATAGCCGTCGGCCGCAATCGCAAAGCGGCCGCGATAGGGTGTCAGCGCGGCGGCCAGTTCATCGCCATGCATCGTCATCACCAGGCTCGGATAGCCGCGCCATGGCTTGAAGGTTTCGGTGGGCAGCAAGACGGCAGCGCCGGTCAGCAGCCACTGGGCGGCGGCAATCAGGCCGGCGACGGCCAGCGCGCGCGCCTGCGCGGGGCGCGACGCCGTCAGCATGAACGCAGCCACCGCCGGCAGCACGAAGCTCGCCAGCCAGTGCAGACCGATCGTCTTGACCACCGACAGCGCGGCGAACACCAGGAACGGCACAACGGCCAGCCAGCGCAGCACGCGCAGGTCGGCGGCGGCCGCCGCGCTGCCCGTGCCCGTGCCCGTGCCCGTGCCTCCTGCCTCTGCCGGCGCGCCCGCCGCCGACCCCGCATCGCCCCTCGCCCGCACCAGCCGCCAGGCCACCGCCGGCGTCAGCACGTAAACCAGGCTCAGCACATACAGCGGCGGCGTCAGCAAGGACCAGCCGGCATCCTCATGACGATTGATCAGGTTGA
>JAFKGG010000475.1 GCA_017307915.1 Burkholderiales bacterium
ATCTCGAGCTGGCGGCCGTGTTTGCACGGCTCGGCTTGATAGACGTTGCCGGGGCAGCGGTGCACCTCGGTGTCTTGCGGGATCTGTGCGTTGGCAGCGCCGCCAATGATGAGGGCCGCGAGGGCGGTGGCAGTGAGTCTCATAGCGGTGATTGGACGACGGATCGAATGGTCAGCGGCTCGCCGCCCGGCCGGATGGCGCAGCCACCGCGCCGGGCGGCGGCCGCAGGCCGCCGCCTAGACTTGAAAGAGGGACACAAAAGAACACGGACATGCCTGGGGCGTGAATTCCTGGGCATGTGGCAAGCGCTGGCCGGCGCTGCAAAAGAAAAGGGCCGGTGGTTCAGACCGGCCCTCGGGGTGAAGTCGCCCGCACCTTGGAGTGGATATGCAAACGAACGACGGATTTATTCCAACTGATCACGATCCATTTGTCAATAGTTATTGGCTATCGATTAAGGATTATGGTGATGGTGAGCGTGAGGTCATGCTCCAGCGCTATGACCGTCGGTGCATGTTGCCGGCCGAGTTCGACATGGATGCCCGGAAAAGGCGTTTTTCGGGCTCTGGCGGTGTTTTCTCGTCCAAGCGTGAAGATCCCGGGCCGTTTGATGAGGCGTTCGATCTGGAAGCGTTCTATGCGTGGCGCGATGCGTGCCGGGAAAGGGCGGCCAAGGATGCGGCGAACCGTGAGCGTGCGGCGCGTCGGGCGCGCTCTGAGTGTTGCGCGCGTCTAAAAGCGATTCGGGCGGATCGGATGATCACGCTGACGTATCGGGAGAATATGACCGATCGTGATCGGCTGGCCAGGGATTGGAAGGAATTCGTGCGGCGCGTGCGCCGGGTGATGGGCTTTGACTATGTGGCCACCTACGAACGGCAAAAACGCGGTGCGTGGCACATGCACGTCGGTGTTCACGGCCGGCAGAACTATCGGTTGCTGCGTTCGGTGTGGCGATCGATAGTCGGTGCGGATGGCGGCAATATCGATGTTCGCAACCCGTTTAAACAGCGCGGCCTGCGGCACAAATTGGCTGCGTACATGAGCAAATACATAGCCAAGAACGCGGTTGACGGTGAGTCGGGCGAGCGTCGCGTCTGGTGCTCGAAGGGCATCAATAGGCCGGATCGCGAGGTCTACGGTGGCCGGTTTGAGTCGTGGCCAGCGGCCGTCGATCAGATGATGAGTCTCGTTGATCCGGCGCTGCCGTTGGTGGCGTGGTATTGCCGGCGGCGCGAGCTTATGTTTTTCGCTACTACAAATCCATGTTAGCGGGGATAAATGGCCGAGCTGCGTTACTTGGTTTGGATGTGGCGGCAGGCGCGCTTCACAAGGGATCGTCGATCCCTTGCAATGCAGATACGGTGGCGGCTGCGGTGGCTGGCCGGAACGGCCGAGTATGATGAGGCGCAGCGGATGGTGCGGGCCGCCTTGAGTGGTGAGCGGTGCAAGTGCTGCGGGCGCTTAGTGCGCAGCCGCACTAGGTTGAGGAGCACGTATTGACGCCACAATCCTGCATATGATTTGACATAATATACATTATGCGTAATTAAGATCCTCAAGAAACCCAAGGCCAACCCATGAAAACCCACAACTAGTACGCCAACGCCTCGCTCCGCTGCGCCGCCTGCTGTCCCACGACGCGCCCCGTGCGCGGATCGACGAACAGCCGCATCGACGTCCGCCCGGCTTCGGTCAGCACGATCGCTTCGTAGCCCAGCGCACGTCGTTCGATGCCCAGTACCTCGGGGTAGCCTTGGTCGATGAGGCGCCGATAGACTTCGGCCAGCGGCAGCCAGGCCGCTTGCGTGGCTGTTCCGGCGGCGCCCAGCGCGCTCGTATTCTGGCTGTAAGCAGCGGCCGGCGTGACCGCGGCTGCCATGGCAAGCGCAATGAGGAGCATGGGAGCGGCTAGCCGCTGATGCAGGAAGTTGAACAGGTACATGATCAGGCTCCGTACTGAATGAAGCAAAGGCTGGTGACCGAGGACACCGGCAAGGGCGACCGGCAAGGGCGGCCGGTATCGTTCGGCTGCCGTTGTTGCGTATCCTGCGGGTGCGCCTCTGAATCGCGTCTGAAGTGCTCGTTCATTTCCGGTTCAGGCCGGATGCGCTTTCATGCGGCACCACACTGCTGAATCGGTACCTGCGATGAACACGAGACCATTCGCCGCGATCCGCCCTGTCCTGCTGGCTGCCATACTGGGCTTGAGCACCGGTCTGGCCGCCCTGCCCGCGCAGGCGCGCGACGATCACGACCACGAACGCGCGCGGCGTGCCCTGCAAGCCGGCGAGCTGCTGCCCTTGGACGAGATCCTCAAGCGGGTGCGCAAGGCACAACCCGGCGAGGTGCTGGAAGTCGAACTCGAACGCGAGGACGGCCGCTGGATCTATGAACTGAAGCTGCTGTCGCGCGACGGCGCTACGATCAAGCTGGACGTCGACGGGCGCGATGGCTCGGTGTTGCGCACCAAACGGCGTTGAGCAAGGCAAGACGGAACGACGAACGTGCGAATCCTGGTGGTCGAAGACGAGCCGACGCTGGCGAGCCAGCTCAGCGCGGCGCTCGAGGAAAACGGTTATGCGGTCGACGTCGCCGGCAATGGCCGCGATGCCCATCACCTCGGCGATAACGAACCCTACGATGCGGTGGTGCTCGACCTGGGCCTGCCCGAGATCGACGGCATCACGGTGCTCAAGCGCTGGCGAGCGGCGTCGCGCAACATGCCGGTGCTGATCCTGACCGCACGCAGCAACTGGCATGAGAAGGTGGAAGGCATCGACGCCGGTGCCGACGACTATCTGGCCAAGCCGTTTCGCATGGAGGAATTGCTGGCGCGTCTGCGCGCGCTGCTGCGCCGGGCCAGCGGGCTGGCCAGCGCGGAGATCCGCTGCGGCGACGTGATGCTTGACACGCGCAATGGTCGCGTCACAGTGGCCGGCCAGGCGGTGAGCCTGACCGCGCACGAGTTCAAGGTGCTGGCCTACCTGATGCACCATCAGCGCAGCGTGGTGTCGCGCACCGAGCTGACCGAGCACATCTATGCGCAGGATTTCGATCGCGATTCGAACACGGTCGAAGTCTTCATCGGCCGCCTCAGAAAGAAGCTTCCGCCGGGCATGATCGAGACAGTGCGCGGATTGGGCTATCGCCTGACGGCGCCGGCATGAGCGCGCGCGGCAACGGGGCTGGTTCGCTGCGCTGGCGGCTGATCGCCGGCACGCTGGCCTGGTGCCTGGTGGCGGTGCTGGTCACCGGCGTGGTGCTCACAGATCTGTTCGAGGCGCACATCGAACGCCGCTTCGTGGCCGAGCTGCGCGTGCAGCTCGATCAGTTGGCGGCACTGGTCGACGTCAACGAGTCGGGCACCTTGCAAATCTCGCGCGAGCTCAGCGATCCCCGTTTGCAAAAGCCCTTCTCTGGCCTGTACTGGCAGGCCGAGTACGGCCGTCCAGCGCTCGATTCGCCCGACACCGTGCTGCGTTCGCGTTCGTTATGGGATTACCGTTTGCCGCCGGCACTCGCCACGGATCAGGCGGCGGTGATTGGCGAAGTCACGCAGCGCCGCGCCGATGGGCCAAACGGCACGCGGCTGATCGTGCTCGACCGTGCCATCGAGCCGGCAGTGGCCGGCGACCGGCTGCTGTACCTGATGGTGGCCGCCGATGAACGCGGCATGACCGAGCCGGTGCGTGAATTCATCTGGCCGCTGTCGATATCACTGGCTTTGCTTGGCGCAGGTCTGGTGCTGGCCGCTGCGCTGCAGGTGTCGATCGGGCTGGCACCGCTGCGCCGGTTGCAGCGGGCGCTGGCGGCTATCCGGGACGGCCGTTCGCGGCACATCGGCGAGCGCTTTCCGAACGAGGTGCAACCGCTGGTCGACGAGCTGAACGCGGTGTTGCAACACGATACCGAGGTGGTCGAACGCGCGCGCACGCAGACCGGCAACCTGGCCCATGCATTGAAAACGCCGCTGGCGGTGCTGGCCAACGCAGCGTCGCGGCAGCAGCCCGATCTGGCGGACACGGTGATCGAGCAGGTCGAGATCGCGCAACGGCAGGTCGACTATTACCTGGCCCGCGCGCGTGCCGCGGCGGCGGCGCAGATGCCGGGCCTGAAGACGCCGGTGCGGCCGATCGTCGAAGGCCTGGTCCGCGCGATGACGCGCATTCATGCCCAGCGCGATTTGTCGATCGCAATCACTGGGCCGGATGGCGAACGGGAGCACGCCAGCCTCGCCTTCCACGGCGAAGAGCAGGATCTGCAGGAGATGCTCGGCAATCTGCTGGACAACGCCTGCAAGTGGGCCGACCGCCGCGTCGAGGTGGGGCTGCGCCGCGACGGCCCGCGCCTGGGAATCATCATCGACGATGATGGCCCGGGCATCGAACCGCAGCGGCGCGAGGCGGTATTCGCGCGCGGTGCCCGCGTCGACGAGCGCGTGGCCGGCAGTGGCCTGGGGCTCGATATCGTGCGCGACCTGGCGCGCTTGTATCGCGGCGACGTCTGGCTGGCTGATTCGCCGTTGGGGGGCTTGCGAGCAGTGCTGGAACTGCCGGGCTGGGCGCCTGGCCCAACGACGGTTACTCATCGAACGGGTGAATGATTAACGCCAGATTCCCGCCGCTTTGTCGCTCAGTATGGCATTTCTCCTACCCTGCCGTTTCATTCATTGTGATCTTGGTCTCTCGTACATATGACGGATAGTTGCTTAAGCAGCTCTGGTAACGCCGTTTGAACCGTTTCCCATACGACGTCGAGGTTGATCTCGAAATAGCCATGGGCGATGCGATTGCGCATGCCGCGCATGCTGCGCCAGGGCACTTCGGGGTGGCTTTGGGTGAATGCTGCGTAACGATCCATCGTTTTCGTCGCGGCCTCTCCGACGATGACGAGACTCATGATGACGGCTTGCTGAGTGCGCTTGTCGACAAGAAATTCACCCTTGGTCATTCCCGCCACAAAACCACACGCATCGGCCGAGGCCCTCTGCATGTGGCAAAGATAGTCGTTAAGGCGGTCCTCACTCATACCGATTGCGCTTCAGCCAAAACCTTGGCTCGGAATTTCGCAGGCAGATCGGCCGGGGTCAGTACGTCAACGCGGACGCCGAGCAGTGATTCCAGTTCGTCCTGTAAGCCTCCCAAGTCAAACAAGGTCGCACCGGGCAGCGCATCGACCAGCAGATCGAGATCGCTGCCATCCCGATCAGTGCCGTGTGCTACCGAGCCGAAAACGCGTGGATTGGTCGTGCGAAAGCGATTTGTCGCTTCACGTATTGCGCTTCGCTTCATGTCGAGTGCAATGGACGGTCGCATGAGTCCCCTTTCCTGTCGACTCTGGGATCTATTTTAGAGAAATCTAGACCTATTTTAGAGAATCGTGTCTCCTCAACTGCACTACCATGCAGGCGGCACAACCTGTTTCGGCCCACTTCGCTCGACAACCCTCGCACCGTGCAGACCCTGATCGACCTGACCCTCAAATCGCCACTGCTGGCCGCCCTGCTGGCCAGCCTGGTCGGCGGCTTTGCCGCCACCACGCTCGGTGCCCTGCCGGTGCTGGTCATGCACCGGATGTCTCCGCGCCTGAACAACTCGATGCTGGCCTTCGCCGCCGGCGTGATGCTGGCCGCCACAGTCTTCTCGCTGCTGCTGCCGGGCTATGAGCAGGCCGAGGCGATGCTGGGCGGTTCGCGCATCGCTGCCGTCGGCGTCATCGCGGCGATGATGCTCGGCGGCCTGTCGATGGCGCTGATCCATCGCTTCCTGCCGCATGAGCATTTCCAGAAAGGGCCCGAAGGCGTAGGCAGCGAACGGGTGGCGCGAGTCTGGCTGTTCGTGCTGGCGATTGCCGTGCACAACCTGCCTGAAGGCCTGTCGATCGGCGTCGGCGCGGCCAGCGGCGATGCCAGCATCGGCATCGGCGTGACGCTGGGCATCGGCCTGCAGAACATGCCCGAGGGGCTGGCGGTGGCGATGGCCTTGGCGGCGCTGGGCTACAGTCGCCTCGAAGCGCTGGGCATCGCGGCCTTGACCGGCCTGGTCGAGTTGTTCGGCGGGCTGCTCGGCGCCGGTTTGTTGGCGATCTCGCAGACCCTGCTGCCGGCGGCGCTGGCCTTCGCCGCCGGAACGATGCTGTTCGTGATCAGCGACGAGGTGATCCCCGAAACGCACCGCGCGGGCTTCGGCGACTCGGCCACGGCGGCGCTGTTCATCGGTTTTGCGCTGATGTTCTTTCTCGACGTGGCGCTGATCTGAACGCTCGGCGGCTGCGCCTCGCGCCGGCTTCACGCCATGCGGCGCAGCGTGCCCGCTTATTCGTGCCGTAGCGCCTCGATCGGCTGCAAGCGCGCTGCACGCCGCGCCGGATAGAAGCCGAAGAAGATGCCGATCGCCGCGGCGAAGCCCACCGCCAGCACGATCGCCTCGGGCACCAGCACCGTCGGCCAATCGGCAAAATGCCCCAGCAGCAGCGCCACCGCCACGCCGCAGCCGATGCCGACCAGGCCGCCGATCAGCGCCAGCGTGGTGGCCTCGACCATGAATTGCAGCAGGATGTCGCGGCCGCGCGCGCCGACCGCCAGCCGCAGCCCGATCTCGCGCGTGCGCTCGGTGACGCTGACCAGCATGATGTTCATGATGCCGATTCCGCCCACCAGCAGGCTGATGCCCGAGACGGCCGCCAGCAGGCGCGTCAGCACCTGGCTGGAGGCCTGCTGCGTCAGCAGCAGCTCTGACAGATTACGCAAACCGAAGTCATCGTCCTGCCCCGGCTGCAAGCGGTGGCGCTGGCGCAGCAGCGCGCGTATGCCCTCTTCGGCCTCGCTCATCGACATGTCGTCGGCGACGCGGATGTTGATCGCGCTGACGCGCTTCAGACGCCCGGTGGGCTGCCCCTGCACGCGGTTGCGCATCGTGGCCAGCGGCACGAAGACCACGTCGTCCTGGTCGGTGCCCCAGGCGTTCTGGCCCTTGGGGGCAAGCGTGCCGACGATGGTCACCGGCAGCAGGCCGATGCGCATCGTGCGCCCGATCGGGTCGGCATCGCCGAACAGCTCGTGCACGATGGTGCGGCCGATCAAGGCCACCTTGGCCGCGCTGGCCGATTCGGCGGGCTCGAAGCCGCGGCCGTCGGCGACGCTCCAGCCGCGCGCCTCCAGATAGTCGGGGTTGATGCCGTAGACCACGGTGGCCCAATTGGTGTTGCCGGCCACTACCTGCGCATTGCCGCGAATCGACGGCGCGGCGTGCATGATCCCGGGTACTTCGCGCGCGATCGCCAGCGCGTCGTCTTCAGTCAGCGTGGCCGCCGTGGTGGCGCCCAGCCGCAGGCCCTGTGCCGTGCGCGAGCCGGGCCAGACCACGATCACGTTGGCGCCCAGTTTCTGGATGTGTTCGGCGACGCGCCGCTGCGCGCCCTGCCCGATCGCGATCATCGCGATCACTGCGGCCACGCCGATGATGATGCCCAGCATCGTCAGCGCCGAGCGCAGCTTGTTGATCGACAGTGCGTGCAGCGCGATCGCCAGCGTGCTGAACGGGTGCATCGGCGCGGCTCCCTCAGCGATCGCCGGCGCCGGCCGACTGCGCGGTGGCGTCGTCGGCCTGGCGCAGTTCATCGCGGATCACGCGGCCGTCGCGGAACGTGACGATGCGGCGTGCAAAGCGCGCCACCTCGGCTTCGTGGGTCACGAACACGATCGTCTGGCCGTCGCGGTTCAATGCCTGCAGCAGCGCCATCACTTCCAGCGAAGTGCGTGAATCGAGCGCGCCGGTAGGCTCGTCGGCCAGCAGCAAGGCCGGGTCGTTGACCAGCGCGCGGGCGATCGCCACACGCTGCTGCTGGCCGCCCGACAACTGCGCCGGTGTGTGATGCAGCCGGTCGCTCAGCCCGACCTGCGCCAGCCGCTGGTGAGCGCGGCGTTCACGTTCGGCGCGGCTCACGCCCGCGTACAGCAAGGGCAGCATGACGTTTTCCAGCGCGCTGGTGCGCGCCAGCAAGTTGAACTGCTGGAACACGAAGCCGATGTAACGATTGCGGATCGCGGCCAGCCGGTCGCCGCTTTGCATGGCCACGTCGCGGCCGTCGAGCCGGTAGCGGCCGCGAGTGGGCGTATCCAGACAGCCGATCAGGTTCATGAACGTGGATTTGCCCGAACCCGACGGGCCCATGATGGCCACGCAGTCGCCGCGCTCGATGGCCAGGCTGACGCCGGCCAGCGCCGTCACGTCGACGTCGCCGACGCGGTAGACCTTGCTCAGATCCTCGACTTCGATCAGCGCCATGTCGTGGCCTTGCGATGTCGTGCGTGGGCGCGGTGCGCGGCGGGATGCCTAGAGCAAGCGCAGCGCGCCGCTGCGCCCGTCGGCTGGCGTGATGGTGCCGATGACCAGTTCGTTGCCTTCAGCCAGCTCCCCGGCGCTGACTTCGGTCCAGGCGCCATCGCTGATGCCGGTGCGCACGTCGACGGCGCGCGGCTTGCCGTCCTGGAGCACGTACACACGGCCCAGGCCGCTGCCGGCTGCTACCGGCGGGGCCGGGTCATCCATCGGATTGGGTGCCGGCGAAGCGCTGTTCGGGGCCGAACCCGGCGCGGCAGCAGTCCCTGCTGCCGAACCGGACGTCGACACTGCGCCCGCCGTCGCGGCCGCGGCCTGCAACGCATGTGCCGGCACCCTCGCCCGCAGCGCGGCATTGGGCGCCTTCAGCACGCCCTTGCGCGTTTCGCTGACGATGCGCACGTTGGCCGTCATGCCCGGCAGCAGCTTGCCGTCGGCGTTCGAGAAGCGCACCACCACCGTATAAGTGATCACGTTCTGCACGTTCAGCGCTGCCATCCGCAGTTGCGCGACGCGCCCTTCGAAACTGCGCCCCGGATACGCATCGACGGCAAAGCTGGCCGGCTGGCCGACGCGAATGCGGCCGATGTCGGTTTCGTCGACACTGGTATCGACCTGCATGTCGCGCAGGTTGCGCGCGATGATGAACAGTTCCGGTGCGGTCAGGCTGGCCGCCACTGTCTGGCCGGCCTCCACCGAGCGCTTGATGACGACGCCGTCGACCGGGCTGCGGATCAGCGAGCGCGCCACGTCGACCTTGGCTGCCGACAAGGCCGCTTCGCGCTGCCGCACCACCGCCTCGCTGTTGCTGACCTGCGCCTGCGCGACCTCGAGCGCGGCCTGGGCAGTCTTCAGTTCTTCTTCCTGTACGCGCACCAGCGCCACGGCGCGATCGCGCTCGGCCTGCGCGATGAAACTGCGCGCCAGCAATTCTTCCTTGCGCTGCGCGTCGCGGCGCGATTCGTCGAGATTGACCTGGGCGCGGCTGCCCTCGGCGCGCCGCGCCGACACCTGGCTGCGCTGCACGAATACCTGCGCGCGCGCCGCCTCCAGATCAGCCTGCGCCTGGCTGACGCGGTATTCGAAGGTCTCGGGATCGATGCGCGCGATCACCTGCCCGGCCTTCACCGGGCTGTTGAAATCGGCCAGCACCTCGCGGATCTGCCCCGACACCTGCGAGCCGACCTGCACGGTGGCCACCGGCGTGATGGTGCCCGAAGCCGACACGGTGGCGGTGATGTCGCCGCGTTCGAGCCGCGCGGTGCGGAATTGCAGCGCCGGTTCGGGCTGCGCGGCAAACCACCATGCCGTCGCCGCGGCGGCGGCAAGCAGCCCTGCCCACACTGCGATGGTCGTTCTGGCGTTCACCGTTGGCCAATGTCAGTTGCGCACGCCCGGCAAGATCGGTTGCGGCGGCCGCGCGGAGCGCTGTTTTTCCGCCTCGATCGATTCGATCGTGCGCGGCCTCTCCAATGTGCCATAACGGCGCGCATATTCGGTGGCTCGGTCGCGCAACCAGGCGGCGGTGTCGGTTTCGCCCAGCCGTTGCATGTAGGCGGCGGCATCCAACCCGGCATCGTTGCGCGGCGTGGGATCTGCGCCTTCCTCGACCAGCAGCTTGACGGTGGACGTATGCTGCTGGCGCGCGGCCATCATCAGCGGCGTGGTGCGGTTCGGCGACTGCGCATCGATGTAGGCCGATTGTTCGAGCAGGTAGCGCACGATTTCGACGTGCCCGCCCGAAGCAGCGTAGTGCAGCGGCGTCCAGCCCTCGCGGTTGACCTCGGCGCCACGCGCGATCAGCAGCTTCACGGCGTTGAGTTCACCGTGCAGCGCTGCCAGCATCAAGGCGGTTTCGCCCAGCGGATTGGGCGCATCCACGCGTGTGCCGGTGAGCTGCGCCAGCATGCGCAGCGATTTCCACGAGCGCTCGCGCGCCGCATAGACGATCGCGGGCCCGTATTGCGGATGCGCGGCATTCGAATCGACGCCGCGCAGCAGCCAGGTCTGCACGGCGCCTTCATTGTCGCGCCGCAGTTCGAGCCAGAAATCTTCAGGCACCGGCTGCGCACGCGCAGCCAGCGGCGCCAGCATCAGGAATGTGAGCGAAATGAGAGCAAATAAGCGCCGCTTAAACTTCATGTCATTTCTCCGAAATACGTTCGGAGCATTTGAATAGATTGAAATAATTTTCGGTAGTAATTTCTTCGATCAAAGCTGCTTGCTGCTGACGCACAGCGGCGACGCACGCTGCCACATGGCGCACGAAAGCCGGTTCGTTGGTCTTGCCGCGATACGGCACCGGCGCCAGATAGGGCGAATCGGTTTCCACCAGCAGCCGGTCGTCGGGCACCTTGGCGGCAACTTCGCGCAGCGCCGCGGCATTCTTGAAGGTGACGATGCCCGAGAACGACAGATGAAAGCCCAGGTCGAGCGCGGCACGCGCGGTGGCCCAGTCTTCGGTGAAGCAATGCATGACGCCGCCGGCCGCATCAGCGCCTTCTTCGCGCATCAGCCGCAAGGTATCGGCGGCCGCCGCGCGCGTATGGATGATCAGCGGCCTGCCGCAGCGCCGGGCGGCGCGGATATGCACGCGGAAGCGTTCGCGCTGCCATTCGGTGTCGCCCTGCACGCGGAAATAATCCAGGCCGGTTTCGCCGATCGCCACCACCTTGGGGTGTTCGGCCAGCTTCAGCAGCGTATCGACGTCGGGCTCACGCCGGTCGGTGTAGTCGGGATGCACGCCGACGGAGGCCGACAGACGCGCATCGCGGCAGGCCAGCGCCAGCACGTTCTCGAAATCTTCGAGCGTGACGCATACGCATAGCGCGTGGCCGACGTCGTTGGCGGCCATATTGGCCAGCACCTCGTCGAAGCGTTCGACGAGGTCGGGAAAATCGAGATGGCAGTGGGAATCGACGAGCATTGCAGTACCAGGGGGCAACTCGTCATTGTATCGACGGGTCTGGGCGGCACGGACGCCGGCCCTGCTCGTGATGGGTGCGCCACTGGCGCGCTACAGCGTATGCGTCTGCCGATTGGCCTTCAGCGCGCCGCCCAGCAGCGTCTCGATGCGGTTGCGCGCCTGCTCGCCGGCTTCATCCTTGGCGAAACGGATGCCCAGTCCCTGCTGGCGCCCCGGCGTGCCGGCCGGCGTGATCCACACCACCTTGCCGGTCACCGGCACCTTGTTCGGCTCGTCCATCAGCGACAGGATCAGGTACAGCTCATCGCCCAGGTGCGCGCTGCGCGTGGTCGGCACGAACAGGCCGCCGCCGTCGATGAAGGGCATGTAGGCCGCATACAGCGCCGCCTTTTCGCGAATCGCCAGCTGCACCACGCCGGGCCGAGGCCCGGCCTTGGGTGCGGCGATGGCAGGCACGCCGATCGTGCTCGGGTTCAGCGTGCCGGCATCGGGCTCGGTCGCGCTGCCGGCGGCTTTCGTCGAAGCGGGTGCGGCTGACATGGTTCGTTTCCTGGCGGTTTGTCGCGGCAATCAAGCGGCCAACGCGTCACGTAACTGGATCAGCGCGTCTTCGGCCATCAAGCGAGGATTCAGCGGATGATCGACGGCGCGCGCCAGCTTGCCGAGACTGGCGTTGAGCCGCGTCAATCCGTCCAGGCCGCCGCGCTGCGCCAAGCTGCGCAGCCGCGCTGCCCGATCCGGATGAAAACGCGGTTCCGCGCCGGCGTGCACGCGGCCCAGGTCGGCGACCCAGGTCTGCAGCACGCCGAGCCACTGCGCCGGTTCGACCCCGGACAAGGCATCGGCAGCCTGAATGACGTCAGTCTCGGGAAGCCCGGCCAAGGTCTCCACGATCAGCCGATGGGCGGTGGCTTCGGTGGGATCGGCGAAGCGCTTGGCGCGCAACGGCGACCCGCCTGCCGCCGCCAGCCACTGCGCCGCCTGTTCGGCGGATACGCCGGCGTCGGCAGCCAGCCAGCCAACCGCCGCGTCGATCGGCGGCGCGGCCAGCGGCAGCATCGCGCAGCGCGAGCGGATCGTTGCCGGCAGCGCATCGGGCCGGCTGGCAACCAGCAGGAAACGCGTGCTGCCGGCGGGCTCCTCCAGCGTTTTCAGCAGCGCGTTGGCCGACGCCGTGTTCAGCGCCTCGGCCGGATCGATCAGGATCAGCTTGCTGCCGCCGCGGTGTCCGCCGACCTCGACGAAGCGTTCCAGCGCACGCACCTGGTCGATCTTGATCTCGCGCGACGGCTTGGCGCTGCGGCTGCGTGCGGTGCTGCTGCGCCCTTCGGCTTCGTCGGCAGCCTCATCGGCGGCGGCCGGCGCGAGCAGCCGGAAGTCGGGGTGGTTGCCCTGCGTGAACCAGCCGCAGGCGGCGCAGCGGCCGCAGGCCGAGCCGTCGGGCGCCGGCGATTCGCACAGCAGCGCCATCGCCAGCGACTGCGCGAATGCCGATTTGCCGATGCCGGCGGGGCCAGCCACCAGCAGCGCATGGTGCAGCCGATTGCGCTGCTGCAAGGTCTGCTGCCAGACTTGAGTCAGCCAGGGATAGATCATATTGAACAGATACTTACGATATCTTCTTCAAGTAATTTACGAATATCGGCGATGCTCTGTTTGCCGTCGATCAGCATGAAGCGCCGCGGCGCCTGCGCGACGCGATCGAGATAGCCGCGGCGTACCCGCTCGAAAAACGCCAGGTCTTCGGCCTCGAAACGGTCGGCCGCTCGCACCGCGCTGCGCCGCTGTGCGGCCTCGTCCGGCGCCAGGTCGAACAGATAGGTGCGCTGCGGCTGCAGATCACCATGCACCCAGCTCTCGAGCTGCGCGATACGTTCGAGCGGCGCGCCGCGCCCGCCGCCCTGGTAGGCGTAGGTGGAATCGGTGAAACGATCGCAGACCACCCATTGCCCGGCCGCCAGCGCCGGGCGCACCGTGCGTTCCAGATGGTCGCGCCGCGCTGCGAACACCAGCAGCAGCTCGGTGTCGAGGCTCATCGGTTGGTGCAGCAGCAGCTCGCGCAGCGATTCGGCCAGCGCCGAGCCGCCCGGCTCGCGCGTGAGCAGCACCGGCAGGCCGCGCTGACGCAGGCGTTCGACGTACCAGCCGACGTGCGTGCTCTTGCCGGCGCCGTCGATGCCCTCGAAAGTGATGAAGCGCGCGTTCATCGGCCGCCTTTCTGGTAGCGCCAGACGGCGCGGTTGTGGCTGGCCAGGTCGTCGGAAAACTCGCTGCTGCCGTCGCCGCGCGCCACGAAATACAGCGCCGTGCTGTCGGCCGGGCGCAGGGCTGCTTGCAGCGATGCACGCCCGGCCAGCGCGATCGGCGTGGGCGGCAGGCCGGCGCGCGTATAGGTGTTGAAGGCGGTGTCGGCCTGCAGATCGCGTTTGCGCAGGTTGCCGTCGAACGCGGCACCCAGCCCATAGATCGTGGTCGGATCGCTTTGCAGCAGCATGCCGCGTTTCAGGCGGTTGACGAACACGGCGGCGACCTTGTCGCGCTCGTCGGCGCGGCCGGTTTCCTTCTCGATGATCGAAGCCATGATCAACGCTTCATACGGCGAGCGGTAAGGCAGCGCATCGGCGCGTGCCTGCCAGGCGGTATCCAGTGCCTGCTGCAGATTGCGGTGGGCCAGCTTGTACAGCTCCAGATCGGAAAAGCCCGGCGAAAAGGTATAGGTGTCGGGAAAGAACAGCCCCTCGGGCCGTGCGTAGCTGGCGCCGATCTTCTGCAGCAGCGCGGCATCGTCGAGCCCGCGCGTTTCATGCAGCAGATCGGGGTGCGCATCGACGGCGGCGCGCATCTGCTTGAAGGTCCAGCCCTCGATGAAGCGGATATCGACGATCAGCACCTCGCCGCGCGCCATCTTGCCCAACAGCGCGTCGACGGTGATCGGCGCCGTGAATTCGTAGGTACCGGCCTTCAGCTGCCCATCCAGGCCGCGCCATTTGTACCAAAGCCACAAGCCGGTGGGGGTCACGCCGACCCCCTGGCGGCGCAGCGCGGCCGCGACCGTGCGCACGCCGGCGCCCTTGGGCACGACGAAGCGCATCGGCGAAACCTGCATCGCCACCGGCGCCACCGCCGAGCGATACCAGAACCAGCCGCCGGCCAGCAGCGCCACGATGATGAGGGCGGCCGACGAGCGCGGCAACAGCCTGCGCAGTCGGCCTTTCGGAGCAACGGACATCGAATCGGGGACAAAGAGGGGTGCCTATAATAAGCCCATGACTCAAGCTGCCTCTTCAGAGCGGATGCCGCCCTCGTCTGCATCGCCGGCGCCCGCCTCCCCGACGTCCACGGCCGGCGCGCCGCCTGCCGACCTGTCAGCCGCCACCGCGATGGCCGAGGTCTGCGGTGCGAGTCTCGTCGTCGACGCCTATGGGCCGCAGGTCGTGTTCGTGCGCCGCGCTTCGCTGGCTGAGCTGCAGGCCGGTGCTGTCGCGCCGCTACCGGATTGGGGCCTGCTGCGGCTGGAAGGCATCGATGCCGTCAAGTTCCTGCACTCGCAGACCACCAACGACGTCGCCAAGCAGCCGCCAGGCGAAGCCCGCTGGCACGGCTACTGCACGGCCAAGGGCCGGCTGCTGGCAAGCATGCTGGGCTGGCGCGACGAAACCGCGATTCGCTTGCTGCTGCCGCGCCCGCTGGCAGCGCCGATGCGCAAGCGGCTGTCGATGTTCGTGCTGCGCGCCAAGGTGGCGCTGACCGACGATTCCGATGGCAGCGCGGTGCTCGGCTTGTCCGGCGCGGCTGCGCCCGCGGCACTAGCCACGCTGGGGCTGGCAGTGCCGGGGCCGATGCAAGTAGCGGTGGCCGGTGAGTTGACGGTGATCGGCTTGCCGCCGTGCCCGGTCAGCGCGGCGAGCGAAGCGGCAGGCTCTGCGGCGCAAGCGCCGACAGGGCTCGCGCAAACGCCCGCGCAGGCAGCCGCCCTGCCGCGCTGGTGGCTGATTGCACCCATCGAACGGCTACCCGCCCTCTGGTCCGAGCTGGCCGGGCGGTTGGCGCCCGTCGACAGCGAGGCGTGGCGCTGGATGGACATCCGCTGCGGCCTGCCGCGCGTGCTGCCGGCCGGCTGTCATGCGATGGTCGATGCCGATGCGTGGCCGCAGCCGCGGCTGATGGCCTTCCTGCAGGCGCAGGGCGCGATCGAGCCGGCGGAAATGGCGCGCACCTTCAACTGCGGCATCGGCATGGCGGTGATCGTCAAGGCGGACGCAGCGGACGCGGTGACCGCCGCGCTCGAAGCCGCGGGCGAAACGATCTTCCGCATCGGCACGGTCGAGGCGGGCGATCGCGGCTGCACCGTGCGCGGCTCGGCCGAAACCTGGAGCGCGCGCGGCGACTGGACCGCGACGCACCACGGATGAGCGACGGCATGAGCGGCATCCCCAAGGTCGCGATCCTCGTCTCCGGGCGCGGATCGAACATGCAATCGCTGGTGAATGCGGCGGGCGATGGCTATCAGGTGGTGGTGGTCGCCTCCGATCGCCCCGACGCCGCCGGGCTGGCCTGGGCACGCGAACATGGCATCCCGACCTTCGCGCTCTCCCCCAAGGGGATCGGCAAGGCCGCGTATGAGACCGCGCTCGACGCCGCGCTGCGCGCTGCCGGCGCCGAGCATATCGCGCTCGCCGGCTATATGCGGCTGCTGTCGGACCGCTCCGTTCCCGAAT
>JAFKGG010000476.1 GCA_017307915.1 Burkholderiales bacterium
GCCAGCATAGCGTGGCCCGCAGCCGCTGCGCCTGCTTCGGCGGATCGGCCGGCGACGCCAGTTGATCGCCGCGCGAGATGTCGATCTCGTCGACCAGCGTCACGATCACCGAATCACCGGCCAGCGCCCGCTGCAAGCGCTCATCGAACCGAACGATCTCACGCACCCGCGTGCGCCGGCCCGCGGGAAGTACCAGCACCTCATCGCCCACGGCCAGCGTGCCGGCCTCGATGCGACCGGCATAGCCGCGAAAATCGGCGCCCGCTCCGTCGCGAATCACCCATTGCACCGGAAAGCGCAGCGGCAGGCGATCGAGCTGGCTCGCGGCCGGCAAGGCTTCGAGCAGTTCCAGCAGCGTCGGCCCCTCATACCAGCCCAGCGCATCACCACGCTCGACCACCATGTCGCCGCGCAAAGCCGACATCGGCACGAAGTGCGCAGCAGCCACGCCCAAGCGCGGCAGAAACGCCTGTACGTCACCGCGAATGCGCTCGAACACGGCACGGTCGTCGCCGACCAGATCCATCTTGTTGATCGCGAACACCAGATGCCGTACGCCAAGCAGATGCGCGATCGTCGCGTGGCGGCGCGTCTGCGCCAGCACTCCCTTGCGCGCATCGATCAGCACCACCGCCGCGTCGGCGGTCGAGGCACCGGTGGCCATGTTGCGCGTGTATTGCTCGTGGCCCGGCGTATCGGCGATGATGAACTTGCGTCGACCGGTTGAAAAATAACGATAGGCCACGTCGATCGTGATGCCCTGCTCGCGTTCGGCCTCCAGGCCGTCGGTCAGCAGCGACAGATCGGGCACCTGCTGGCCGCGCCGCTGCGAGGCACGCGCCACCGCCGCCAACTGGTCGGACAAGATGGCGCGCGAATCGTGCAACAGTCGGCCGATCAGCGTGCTCTTGCCGTCATCGACGCTGCCGGCCGTGATGAAGCGCAACACGCCCAGGTCGGCGGCGGCATGCCGTTCGATCTCTCCGAGTATCGACATCAGAAATACCCTTCCTTCTTGCGCCGTTCCATCGACGCATCCGAGGTCTGGTCGTCGCGCCGCGTGGCGCCGCGCTCGGTCACCGTGGTCTGTGCGGTCTCTTCGATGATCTCGGCCACCGTGGCCGCGGCCGATTCGACCGGGCTGGTGCAGGTGACGTCGCCGACCGTGCGAAAGCGCACCGACAGCGTTTCCACCACATCGTCATCGGCCGGCGGCGTCAGCTCGGTCACCGGCATCAGCAAGCCGTTGCGGCGCACCACCTGGCGCGCATGCGCGTAGTAGATCGACGGTACGGCCAATCGCTCGCGAGCGATGTATTGCCAGACGTCGAGTTCGGTCCAGTTGCTGATCGGAAACACACGCACGTGCTCGCCGCGATGCACGCGCGCGTTGTACAGACTCCACAGCTCGGGGCGCTGGTTCTTCGGATCCCACTGGCCGAACTCATCGCGAAACGAAAACACGCGTTCCTTGGCGCGCGCCTTTTCCTCATCGCGGCGCGCGCCGCCGATGCAGGCATCAAAACCGAATTCGGCTACCGCTTCGAGCAGCGTCACCGACTGCGCGGCGTTGCGGCTTTCCAGCGGCGAACGCAAGCGCACCGTGCCGCGGCGCATCGAGTCTTCCACGCTGCGCACCAGCAGCCGCTCGCCCAGCTCGGCCGCGCGCGCATCGCGAAACTCGACCACCTCGGCAAAATTGTGGCCGGTATCGATATGCAGCAACGGGAAGGGAAAGCGCGCCGGGCGAAACGCCTTCTCGGCCAGCCGCAGCAGCACGATCGAATCCTTGCCGCCGGAGAAGAACAGCACCGGATTGGCGCATTCGCCGGCCACTTCGCGCAGGATGTGGATGGCCTCGGATTCGAGCCAGTCGAGATGGCTGCGCGCCTCGGCGCTCGCGGCAGCGGATACGGCGGCCGTGCGCACTTCAGGCAGATCGGATTCGACGACACTCAGACTCATGCAAGCACCTTGGATCGGACCAGGCGCCCATCGGGCGCCACATGCAAACCGCATTCGCGCGACTCGGGCTGCTCCCACCACCAGCGGCCGGCGCGCACGTCCTCGCCCGGCACGGTGGGCCGCGTACAAGGCGCACAGCCGATCGAGCGATAGCCCTGCCGATACAAACGGTTATAGGGCACCTGGTAGGCGCTCAGATACGTCCAGACTTCGTCTTCGCTCCAATCCGCCAGCGGATTGAACTTGGCGATGCCGCGCGCCTGGTCGAACTCGCGCACCGCCAGCGCCGTGCGCGTCACCGACTGCTCACGGCGCTGCCCGGTGATCCAGGCGGTTCGACCGGCCAGCGCACGCTCGAGCGGCTCGATCTTGCGGATCGCGCAGCATTCATGGCGCAGGGCCACGCTGTCATAGAAGCCGTCTTCGCCATGGCGCGCCGTCCATGCCTGCACGCGCCGCGGATCGGGACGGAAACACTCGATCGCACGGCCATAGCGCTCGGCCACCGCGTCGATCAAGGCCAGCGTGTCACCATGCAGCCGGCCGGTGTCGAGCGTGAACACCGAGATCGGCAGCTCGGCGCGAAAGATCGCGTCGGTCAGCGCCATGTCTTCGATCGACAGGCTGCTGGCCAGCGCGATGCTCGCGTGCTCGGCCGCGATCTCGGCAAGCACGGCCAGCAGCTCGGTTTCTCTCGTGGCAAGCGAGGACATCAGGACGGCTCGGACGGGAACGAACAGACGGCTACGGTACCCGCCCGCACGGATGCCCGGAACGACGCATCCGTGATGTCCTAATAACCTCGGCTCATGAAGTCATCCGGCAGGGGCAACCGAGCGGGACAAGCGCGTGCCCACCAAGCCACAGCGCGCCAAGAACCCTCACCCGCATTGCGCGCCCGTCTACCGGCACACCACTAGATGACCGAGGTGGCGCACCCATCCATCGGGATGATCGCCCCCGACACATACGAGGCCAGATCCGAAGCCAGGAACAGCGCCACATTGGCGATCTCTTCCGGTTCGGCCATGCGCCCCATCGGGATGCGCGCGACGGCATCGATCAGCAGCTCGGTCTTGTTGCGGCCGGTGGCGCGCGCCGATGCCTCCAGCCCCTCGTCGACGCGCGAGGTGCGCGTCAGCCCCGGATTGATCGCGTTCACGCGCACGCCGTGCGCCGCGTGCGCACGCGCCAGCCCGGTGCTGGCCAGCATCAGTGCGGCATTGGCCGCGCCGCCGGCGATGTGCATCGCACTGGGTGCCCGGCCGCCTTGACCGATGATGTTGACGACGCTGCCGGCGCCGCGCGCAGCCATCTTCGTGATGACCGGCTGCGTGGCATGCATGTAGGTGAAGTACTTGGCGTCCATCGCCTGCCGGAACGCAGCGGCATCGAGTTCATCGAGCGGATAGCGGCGCGCCGCACCGGCGCTGTTGACCAGCACCGCGATCGGCCCCAGCTCGCGCTCGATCGCCTCGACCATCGCCGCCGCGGCCGCCGCGTCGGCCAGGTCGACGGCACGCACCTGCATCGCCAAGCCCTCTTCTGCGAGCGACTGCTGCGCAGCCTGCAAGGTCGCCGGGTTGCGCGACACACCCACCACGCTGGCGCCGGCGCGCGCGAAGGCACGTGCGCAGGCCAGACCGATGCCCTTGCTCGCGCCAGTGATCAGCACGAGTTTCGATTGCAAGCCGAATTCCATTGATCCTCCCTTGGTCGACAGGCGCGCCGCGCCGACCACCGGCACCCTGGCGCCCCCCACCGCTCGGCATTGTGCATCGGATCGGCCGCGACTGCTGCACAATGACGGCCCATGACGACGGGACTGATTCTGATGGGAGGCGGCGCACGCGCCGCCTATCAAGTCGGCGTGCTCGATGCACTGCGCGAAATCCTGGTGGCGGACGGCCACCCAGCCGCGGCCAATCCGTTCGACGTGATCTGCGGCACCTCGGCCGGCGCGATCAATGCGGCGGCGCTGGCCAGCCATGCCGCCGATTTCGGCCACGGCGTCGACCGCATCGTCAAGACCTGGTCGGCGCTACGCGCCAGCGACATCTACCGCACCGATCTGCGCCGCGCCGGCGGCAACGCCCTGCACTGGATCGCCTCACTGACGATGGGCTGGCTGGTGCGCACGCAGCCGCGCTCGCTGTTCGACAACACACCGCTCGTCGAGCTGCTGCAGCAGATGATCGATTTCGAGCGCTTCCGCGACGCGCTGGACGCCGGCAAGCTGCGGGCGCTGGCGATCACGGCGTCCAGCTACACCTCGGGCCATCACGTCACGTATTACCAGAGCCGGATGCCGGTGCCGCCGTGGTCACGCATCCAGCGGCTGGCGTGCGAAACCGAACTGGACATCGATCACCTGCTGGCGTCGGTGGCGATCCCGTTCGTGTTCCCCGCCGTGAGCCTGGCGCTGAACGGCCGCCACGAATACTTCGGCGACGGCTCGATCCGCCAGGTGGCGCCGATCAGCCCGGCCATCCATCTGGGTGCCGAGCGCGTGCTGATCATCGGCGCCGGCCACATCGAACACGGCATGTCGCCCCCCGCGCATACCGGCTCGCAATACGTCTACCCGAGCCTGGCGCAGATCGCCGGCCATGCCTTGTCCAGCATCTTCCTCGACGGGTTGGCCAACGACATCGAACGCCTGTCGCGCATCAACCGCACGCTCGGCCTGGTGCCCGATCAACAGCGCGGCGATTCACTGCTGCGGCCGATCGGCCTGTTGGCCATCGTGCCCAGCCAGCGGCTCGACACACTGGCGATCGGCCGTGCCAAGGCACTGCCGCGCACGGTGCGCACCATCCTGCGCATGACCGGTGCCACCGACCGGCGCGGCGCGGCGCTGGTCTCGTATCTGCTGTTCGAATCGGTCTACACGCAGGAACTGATCGCGCTGGGCCGCAGCGATACGCTGGCGCGCCGCGACGAAGTGCAAGCCTTCTTCGCGCCCGAGGTCAGCGCACCGCCCGGCGGGCCGGCTTCGCCGCCGCCGTACGTATGAGCCTGCGCCCCGGATCGATCAAACCCGTGGTAAGCGCGGTGCCGGCCAGGATCACAGCCGCGCCGGCGATCATGTTCAACGTGATCGATTCATCGAGGAACAAGCCTCCCCACAGCACGGCGAACATCGGCACCAGGAAAGTGACGGTGATCGCCCCGGTGCTGCCGATATTGGCGATCAGACGAAAATACAGCACATACGCCAAGCCGGTGCTCAACACGCCGACCAGCAGCGCGCAGCTCCAGGCCAGCAGGTCGGGCGACTGCTGCGGCCAGTACATCACCGCCAAGGGCGACAGCGCCAAGGCAGCGCCCAGCAGGCTGCCGGCAGCATTGGCCAGCGTGCCCACCTGCGAAAGGTAGACGCGAGTCGCGCTGGCGGCCACGGCGTAGGAAAGCGTGGCCAGCAGCACCGCCGCGATCGGCAGACCGAAACCGCCGGCACCGAACGATACCCGCCCCCACACCAGCACCAGCACGCCGCAGAAGCCCAGCGCCAGGCCGGCGATACGCCACGGTCCGAGCCGCTCGCCCTGCCAGAAGAAAGCCACCAGCGCACCCCAGAACGGCACGGTGGCATTCAGGATCGAAGTGAAACCGGCGCTCATCGTCAACATCGCATAGCCGAACATGACGAAGGGCAAGGCGGCGTTGAGAATGCCGATGATGAACAGGCGAGCGCCATAGCGCCGCAGATCGCCCAGGCTGCCGGCCATCAGCACGAACGGCAGCAGGCACAGGGCACCGATGCCGGTGCGCAAAGCCATCAGCGGAAACGGACCGAACTGCGGCACGGCGACGCGTATGAACAAAAACGAGCCGCCCCACAACGCCGCCAGCAACAGCAGATCGGTGACATCGCGTGCGCGCATTCAGAGCACGCCTTCCAGCTTGAGCAAACCGCGCTTGCGATCCAGGCCACCGGCGTAGCCGGTCAGCGAACCGTCGCTGCCCAGCACGCGATGGCACGGCACGATCACCGACACCGGATTGCGGCCCACCGCCGCACCCACCGCGCGCACGGCGCGCGGCGAACCGCTGCGCCGCGCCACGTCGGCATAGCTGCAGGTCTCGCCGAACGGAATGCGCAGCAGCTCGTTCCAGACGCGGCGCTGAAATTCGGTGCCGATCAGTTCCAGCGGCAGATCGAACTCGCGGCGCTCGCCACGCTCGTATTCCTCGATCTGCCGGCGTGCCTGCACCAGCGCCGGCCAATCGTCGTCGCGCACGGCGCCATCACGCAGCAGCGATTCGAGCGGCGGCTGATCTTTCTGACCGATGAAATACAGGCCGCTCAGGCGTTCGTCGCGCGCCACCGCCAGCACTTCGCCGAACAATGAGGCAAACAAGGTGAATCGGATCTTCATGTCACTACTCCGGGAAGACGAGACCACAGATCGATGACCGCATAGGCGCGCCAGGGTTGCCAGGGACGCGCCTTGTCGCGCGCCTGCGCCACGGTCTTGACGTTCAGGGTGCGCAGCACGGCCAGATCGCCGGCCGGAAACGCATCGGGCCAGCACAGCGCGCGCATCGCGATGTATTGCGCCGTCCAGTCGCCGATGCCGGGGATCTCGGCCAGTTGCGCCAGCACGGCTTCGACCGGCTGGCGCGGTTCCAGCCGCAGCGCACCCTCGGTGAGGCGCTGCGCCAGCAGTTGCAATGTCTGCGCGCGCCGCCTGGTGATGCCCAGCGCCGCGATCGCCGAAGGATCGACACCGGCGATCACCTGCGGCGGCGGGAACAGATGCGTGAGGCCGGCAGGCGCCGCTGCATCGTCCAGCGGCTGGCCGAACGCAGCCGCGAAGCGCGCCGCCAGCGTGTGCGCGGCCTTCACCGTCACCTGCTGGCCGAGCACGCCGCGCACCGCCAGCTCGAAGCCGTCGAAGGCGCCGATCAAGCGCATCGGCCCGGCCGGCGACGGCTCGATCGGCAGGCCGCGCATCACTTCATCGGGCTCGCAATCCAGATCGAACAGATGCCGCACGCGCTGCAGCACCAGAGGAATCGCCGGCGCCAGCGACGGCGACAGATCGACCTCGAGCAGCGCGCGCTCGGGCTGCGGCGTGGCCATCAGCCAGCCGCGCAGCACGCGCTCGCCCTGGTGCAGCTCGACGCTGCGGCAATAGCGGCGGTCATCGATCATCTCGACGCCGACGATGCGGCGCGCCGCCAGGAACGCCAGCACGCGCGGCCAATCGTAAGGCGGACGATAGGCGAGCCGAAAGCGCAGCGCCGCCGCCGGCTGCGCGCCGGCCTTAGCCCGCAGCTCGGAGGGGCTGAGCCGATAGCGCTCGCGAAACACGGCATTGAATCGGCGCAGACTGCGAAATCCCGCCGCATAGGCAATCTCGGTGGCCGGCAAGGCCGAATCGGTGAGCAGCCGTTTGGCCAGCAGCAATCGCTGCGTCTGCGCATACTCGACCGGCGTGACGCCGAACTCGGTGCCGAAGATGCGGCGCAGATGCCGCGAACTGGTACCCAGCCGCGCCGCCACCGCCTCGACGCCGCCGCGATCGAGCTCACCGCCTTCGATCAGCAGCGCCGCCGCACGGGCCAGCCGCGAGCTGCTGTCGATGCCGGCACGGCCGGGCGCCAATTCGGGCCGGCAACGCAGGCACGGCCGAAAACCGCCCAGCTCGGCCGCCGCCGCGCTTTCGAAGAAGCGGCAGTTTTCGCGCTTGGGCACCCGCACGCGGCACACCGGACGACAATAGACGCGCGTGGTGCGCACGCCGACGAAAAATCGCCCATCGAAGCGGGTGTCGTGCGCCAGCAAGGCGTTGTAGCAGGCATCGGGATCGGGTAGCACGGTTGTATTATGCGCTTGGCGGCAGGCTGACACTCGCCGTTTTCGGACATGGTCCTGCGCCATGGCTGCGCAGGAATAACAGCAATGAACTTCTCTCGCATCGTCTGCCTACCCGATCTGCTGCGCGGCACGCGCATTTTCCCCGAAGGTTTCTTCGATCTCGTCCGGGAGCCGATCAGGCAGGGCTGCGGCCTCGACATCGGCTTTCCTCCCGGTGCAAAGCCGCTCCACGGGCTCATGCCTGGATTCGAGCTGGCGCGTTTTCGAGAGCTGGCGGGCAGCCGGCCGCTTGGAACGGCGGCAGACATGCAAGCCCGATGGGCCGCCACCTATCATCGAGTGCCGGATGCCGCGATCAGCTACCTGTTCGAGCATCTGCCCGAAGACTACCTGATCCTGTCGTTCGAGATGCCGCCCTGGCTCGAACAGGTCTGCGTCGAAAGAGCGCAGCCATTCATCGATGCGCGAGTGTCGCCGCTGCGCTTCGGTCGCGATCTGTATCTGGCCCTGCGTTGCTCCGACGCGGGGCTGCGCAGGCGTATCGACGCACAGGCCGTCGCCGACGAAGAACTTAGGATGGAAGCGGCGCTGCTCGCGGCCAACGTGCGCACGCATCGATTGCTGATGGAAGAGACGCAGCGCCATCGATTCAGCGACCTGGACGGCTGCCTGCTTTACGTTGGACAAGCGCCTTATGACGCTTCGCTGCTGTCGCCGGGCGGCGGTTCATTGCGCTGCGACGACTTCGCCGACCGATTGCGGCAACTGAGCCAGGGCCGGCGCCTGCTGTACAAGGGTCATCCCTTCGCGCCCTGGTTCGTCGACGAAGAACGCGCAGCGTTGCGGCGAATCACCGCTCAGACTGCCGCTGCCTGTCCGTTGAACGCCTATCAGATTCTCAGCAGCCAGGATGATCTGGAACTGGTGGGCATTTCTTCCGGCTTGCTGCAAGAGGCACGCTGGTTCGACAAGACGGCGCACATGCTGTTCCAGCCTTTCGTGCCGCTGGCCATCAGCAATGAAGACGCAGCCGATGCTTACCGGCAAGTGCATTTCCAGGCCGTGCTTGCGCCGGCGTTCTGGCATCAGCTCTTGACGCCCGAGCGTCCGGCGCCGCGCCTGGCTGCGCTACCGGCATTGGTGCGCAACTTCGCCCGGGAAACCTTCGATCACTGGTGGGATTACTCGAAGGTCATGAGCTGGGAGCGCACGCTGCCACACGAAACGTTCATGCGTTCTGGAGGAGCCACGCTGCGCCAGCGCATCGAGTCGCTGGAACAGCAGGTGGCGCAGCTATACCGCAGCAGCACTACGAAAAGCGCCCCCGTTCCCACGGTCTCGCCAGACGCCCATCGATGGAACAATCTCGATGCCCGGCATCTGTCGGAGCAGACGGATCCGGCGGCTGCGGCCGATCTGTTCAAGCGCAGCGTGCGCATGGTCGAGATCGAGGTCTTCTCCTACTGCAACCGCCGCTGCTGGTTCTGCCCGAATGCGTCGGTGGATCGGATCTCGGCCAATCATTTCATGCCGGAGGAAATGTATACGTCCATCCTCCGTCAACTGGCATCCATCGACTATGACGGCATGCTGACCTACAGCCGGTACAACGAACCGCTGGCCGACAAGATCATCCTGGAACGCATCGCCGAAGCCCGGCGGCTCGTGCCGAACGCCGTACTGCACACCAATACGAACGGCGACTATCTGGACAACGAATACCTCAAGCAGCTCTACGAAGTCGGCCTGCGCAGCCTGAACATCCAGATCTATCTGAAGAACAATGAACGCTACGATCACGCGAAGATCAAGGCGGCCGCCAAGAAGATCCTGCGGCGGATCGACCTGCCGCATACGCCGGTGCGCGATACGCCGGGAGAATGGTACGAACTACGTCTGCACCACCGCGACATGTCGATCCGCATGTATGGGCGCAATTTCGACACCAACGGTACCAGTCGCGGTGGACAGGTTCCCATTCACATCAAGCATGAGCGCACCTCACCCTGTCTGATGCCCTTCTGGGCGATGTACGTCGACCATGACGGCTCCACGGTGCCGTGCTGCAATTTCCGTTCCGACGTGCCGGCACACAAAGATTACGTGATCGGCAATCTGCAATCGCAGCCTGATCTGTTTCTGCAATACGCCGGCCGATTCGCCGCGAGTTTCCGCGCCAGCCTGATCAAAGAGGGCGTCAAGGGTGGGCTATGCCACAACTGCCACTATGCGCAGGAAGAACCTACCCCCGCGCAAGCCGCGCAGCTTGCGCGGCTGCTGGATCAAAGCGGGGGAGCTGCCACACCCGCGTGACGATATCGACGCAGCCCGCCCCTGTGTGTCGTGCGCCTCAATACTCCAGCAACAAATCGTGCGCCGCCACCGTGTCCCCCGGCTTCACATGCACGGCGCGCACCGTACCGTCACGTTCGGCGCGGATCTGCGTTTCCATCTTCATCGCCTCGATCGATAGCAGCGGATCACCGGCACGTACCGACTGGCCCGGCTTGACCGCCACCGTCACGATCATGCCCGGCATCGGCGCGGCCACGTGCGCCGGATTGGTCGCATCGGCCTGCGCGCGCGCCGGCTGACGCACGCTGCCGGCCTTCTCGATGCGCATCGTGCGCGCCTGGCCGTTCAGCTCGAAGAACACGCGTACCAGGCCGTCTTCATCCACCGGCGACAGGCCCTGCATGCGCACCACCAGCGTCTTGCCGGGATCGATGTCGATCGCCACTTCCTCGCGTTCCTGCAGGCCGTAATAGAAGGCCTGCGTCGGCAGCACGCTCACGTCGCTGTACAGGCGCCGATGCTCGGCGTAATCGCGATACACTTTCGGATACATCAGCCAGGAAGCCAGGTCGTCGTCGCTGATCTTGTGGCCGGCAGCCTTCTCGGCTTCCTGGCGCGCCTGCTCCAGGTCGACGGCGGCCAGGCGATCGCCGGGCCGATACGCCTGCGGCGGCTCGGGCAAGATGGGATTGGCGCTGTCGCACTTCAGGATCTTGCGCGACAGGGCCGCCGGGAAACCGTCGGGCGGAAAGCCCAGCTCGCCCTTGAACAGCGACACGACGCTTTCCGGGAATGCGATCTCGCGCACCGGGTCGGCCACGTCGGCCGGGCTCAGATCGTTGGCCACCATGAACAAGGCCATGTCGCCGACCACCTTCGAGGTCGGCGTCACCTTCACGATGTCGCCGAACAACTGGTTCACTTCGGCATAGGCGCGCGACACCTCGGGCCAGCGGTGTTCCAGGCCGAGCGCGCGCGCCTGCTCGCGCAGGTTCGTATATTGGCCGCCCGGCATCTCGTGCGAATACACGTCAGACGTGCCCGAACGAATGTCGGATTCGAACGGCGCATACAGCCGGCGCACGCCTTCCCAGTAATGCGACACCGCCTGCATCGAATCGCGATCGATGCCCGGGTCGCGCTCGGCGCCTTCCAGCGCCGCCGCGATCGCGCCCAGGCTCGGTTGCGAGGTCAAGCCGCTCATCGCGTCGAGCGCGCCGTCGGCCGCGTCGACACCAGCCTCGATCGCAGCCAGCACCGATGCCGCCGACGCGCCGCTGGTGTCATGGGTGTGGAAATGCACCGGCAGCCCGATCTCTTCGCGCAGCACGCGTACCAGCTCACGCGCGGCACGCGGCCGGCACACGCCGGCCATGTCCTTGATGCCGATGACGTGCACGCCGGCGCGTTCCAACTGGCGCGCCAGATCGACGTAGTAGCGCAGCCCGTACTTGGAACGGCCGGTGTCGAACAGATCGCCGGTGTAGCAGATAGCGCCTTCGCACAACGCGCCCGCTTCGTTGACGGCGTCGATCGCCACGCGCATATTCTCGGTCCAGTTCAGCGAATCGAACACGCGGAACAGGTCGATGCCGCCGGCGGCCGCGCGCTGCACGAAATGGCGCACCACGTTGTCGCTGTAGTTCGTATAGCCGACCGCGTTGCTGCCGCGCAGAAGCATCTGGAACAGAATGTTCGGCATCTCAGCGCGCAGCCGCGCCAAGCGCTCCCACGGATCTTCCTTCAGGAAGCGCAGCGCCACGTCGAAGGTCGCGCCGCCCCAGCATTCCAGCGAAAACAGCTGCGGCAACAGGCGCGCGTAATACGGCGCGATGCGCAGCATGTCGACCGTGCGCATGCGCGTGGCGAACAGCGACTGATGCGCGTCGCGCATCGTGGTGTCGGTCAGCAGCACGCGCTTCTGGCCGCGCATCCACACCGCGAAGCGGGACGGCCCCAGCTCGCGCAGCAGGTCGCGCGTGCCCGGCGGCGGCTTGACGGCCAGGTCGATCAGCTCGCCGGGCCGTGCGATCGGATTGGTGGCATCGGCACCGGCCACCGGTGCACCCAGCGGCATGCCGACGGCGCGCGCCGACGCGGCCGGCCAGCGCTGCGGCAGCACCAGCCGATGATGCGACAGATCCGGACGTGCGCGCCCTTTGATGTCGGGGTGTCCGTTGACCGTCACGTCGCCCAGGAAACGCAGCAGCCGCGTGGCACGGTCGCGCCGCTTGGGGAAGCGGAACAGCTCGGGCGTGGTGTCGATGAAGCGCGTCGTCACCTGGCCGGCGACGAAGTCGGGGTGATTGATGACGTTTTCGACGAACTGCAGGTTGGTCGCCAGCCCGCGGATGCGGAACTCGCGCAGGCCGCGATCCATGCGGCGGATCGCTTCATGCGACGTCGGCGCCCAGGCCGTCACCTTGACCAGCAGCGAATCATAGTAGGGCGTGATCACCGCGCCCGTATAGGCGGTGCCGCCGTCGAGCCGCAGCCCGAAGCCGGCGGCGCTGCGATAGGCCGAGATGCGCCCATAGTCGGGCGTGAAGTTGTTTTCCGGGTCTTCGGTGGTGATCCGGCATTGCAATGCATGGCCGTTCAGGCGGATCTCGGCTTGCCCGGGCACCGGGCAGTCGGCGTCGCCGATGCGCGCACCCTCGCTGATGCGCAGCTGCGACTTCACGATGTCGATGCCGGTGATCTGCTCGGTCACCGTATGCTCGACCTGGATGCGCGGATTCACTTCGATGAAGTAGAACTGGTCGGTCTCGGCATCCATCAGGAACTCGACCGTGCCGGCATGCGTGTAGTTCACCGCACGCGCCAGCCGCAGCGCCGCTTCGCACAGCTCGCTACGCTGCTCCGGCGACAGATACGGCGCCGGCGCGCGCTCCACCACCTTCTGGTTGCGCCGCTGCACCGAACAGTCGCGCTCGAACAGGTGCACGAGCTGGCCGTGCTTGTCGCCCATCACCTGCACTTCGACGTGACGCGCGCGACGCACCAGCTTTTCGAGATAGACCTCGTTGTTGCCGAACGCAGCCCCCGCTTCACGGCGCGCCACTTCGAGCTGCGTGTCGAGATCGCTTTCGGATTCGATGACGCGCATGCCGCGCCCGCCGCCGCCCCAGCTCGCCTTGAGCATCAGCGGATAGCCGATCTCGGCGGCCAGCTTGCGCGCTTCGGCCAGATCGGCCGGCAGCGGGCCGGTGGCCGGCATCACCGGCACGCCGGCGGCCACCGCCGCGTTGCGCGCCGCAACCTTGTTGCCCAGCGTAGTCATCACCTCGGGCGTAGGGCCGACGAAAATGATGCCGGCGGCGGCACAGGCACGTGCGAAGTCGGGGTTCTCCGACAAAAAGCCGTAGCCGGGATGAATCGCATCGACCTTGGCGCGCCGCGCGATGCGGATGATGTCGTCGATGTCCAGATAGGCTTGCAGCGGCTTGCGGCCGGCGCCGACGAGATAGCTTTCATCGGCCTTGAAGCGATGCAGCGCGAAACGGTCTTCGTGCGAATAGATTGCCACCGTGCGCATGCCGAGTTCAGCGGCGGCGCGCATGACGCGAATGGCGATTTCCGAGCGGTTGGCGACGAGCAGCGATTGGATACGGGACATCGGAGTCGAACGGCAGCTACGTTGGGCGGAGGGAAGACGGTGCCGGTAGGCAGGCGCCGTCGCGTCTGGCAGCCAAAGCATGTGGCGGCGCAACATTACCTGACCAGACACGGCGGCGCAACGTTGAGCAAGCCGGCAGCGGCCTGCGCGTCAGCGACTCGCGGCCAGGCGACGCCGATCGTCGGCCAGGCAAAGAGGTCGGCTCAGCAATGACGTAGGATGCTGCCTTCCGCGCAGGATTCGGGTTCGCGATGCGCTACGGCACGGCCGGTGCGCAGGCGTCCCGCGTGTTTCATCTGACAGCTCTGCCTCCATGCCGAACACCGCTCCCGCTTTGCGTTCCGATCGACACCGCGGCATGCTGCCGATCCTGCTCGCCGCGCTGGCCGTGACCCTGTCGGCCTGCGGCGGCGGCAGTGGCGACAGTGGCTCGGGCAACGGCGGCAACGGCGGCGGCGTCATCGGCGGCTGCTTCTATCAGTACACCAACCCGCCGATGTCGCTGCTCACCGGGCTCGATCCGCTGCTGGCCCAGCAGTGGCATCTGAGCAATACCGGCCAGGGCGGCGGCACGCCGGGCGAAGACCTGCGCGCGACCAACGCCTGGACCAGCAGCAAAGGCGAAGGCGTGCGCGTGGCGGTGGTCGACGATGCAATCGAAACGGTGCACGAAGACCTGGCGCCGAACGTGGCCGCCAATGCATCGTTCGACTATCGCAGCAACACCGCTGCCGCACCGCTGCCCTGCGCCGCCGACGATGATCATGGCACCGCCGTGGCGGGCATCATCCTGGCCCGCGACGGCAACGCGGTCGGCGGCGCCGGCGTCGCGCCGCGCGCCTCGCTGGCCGGCTACAACGCGCTGAACACCGGCCGCGACGCCGACATCGCCGACGCGCTGCGGCGCGACGGCGCGATCACCGGCGTCTACAACAATAGCTGGGGTTCGCCCGACAACGGCGTGCTGCACCGGGTGTCGAGCTCGTTCACCAATGCGATCGAAGCGGGCATCACCAATGGCCGCGACGGCAAGGGATCGATCTACGTGTTCCCGGCCGGCAACGGCGGCTGCTATCTGCGCAACACCAATGGCGGCTGCTCCTTCGACGACAACGCCAATTACGACGGTTACGTCAACCAGCGTGGCGTGATCGCGGTCTGCGCCGTCGGCAACGACGGGCTCTCGCCGGTCTACAACGAGCCGGGCGCCAACGTGCTGGTGTGCGGCCCGTCGGGCAATTCGCGCCGCGGCGTCACCACCACCGACGTCAGCAACAGCTATCGCAATGATTTCTCCGGCACCTCGGCCAGCACGCCGATGGTTTCCGGCGTCGTCGCGCTGATGCTCAAGGAAAACCCGTCGCTGACCTGGCGCGACGTGCGGCTGATCCTGGCGCGCAGCGCGCGCCGCAACAATCCCACCGATGCCGGCTGGGTCAGCGGCAACGGCCTTGCCTTCAATCCGAAATACGGCTTTGGCGTCGCCGATGCCGCTGCGGCGGTCGCGATGTCACGCGGCTGGAGTTCGATCGGCGGCACCGGACAATTGTCGCGCTGCCAGTACACGCGCAACGCCGGCAGCGGCAATTTTCCGATCACACTGACCGACCGGCAGGGCCAGACGCTGACGCCTGCCGTCGATTCCGTCGACGCATCGGCCTGCCCGATCACACGGATCGAATTCATCGAGGTCCGCTTCAGCGCCACGCACAGCTACAGCGGTGACTTGCGCGTCGAGCTGATCAGCCCGAACAATCTGATCAGCACGCTGGCCAGCGAACGGCTGTGCAACACCGACGGCGACCAGTTCGCCGACGACTGCGGCAGTTACGACAATTGGGATTTCGGTTCGGTCCGCCATCTGGACGAACCCGCCGCCGGCGTCTGGCGGCTGCGCGTCACCGATGCCCAGGCCGACGATGCCGGCCAATGGACGTCATGGCGTCTGACCATCTGGGGGCGATGAGAGTGAACAAGGCAGTTCCATGCGCCGCCGCGCTGGTTGCGGCGCTGATCACGGCAGGGCCGGCTCGGGCACAAGATCAATCCCAGCCGGTGCCGCTGCGCAAGCCGGCCGCCGGCGCCGCGGCAGCCGCGGCCAAGACGCTCGGTTCGGCGGTGCACTGGTATGACGGCACGCAACGCCGCCAATGGCGTCTCGACGCCGGCTACGTGGCCGATTTCGCCGGCAGCCGGCGTGGCCGTCTGCAGA
>JAFKGG010000125.1 GCA_017307915.1 Burkholderiales bacterium
ACGCCGCGCAGTTCGCGCTCGGAGGCGGCCAGCAGGTCGCGGCCGGCGAAGCGCACGCGGCCGCCGTAGGCGGCATCGGCATTCAGGCGCAGCAGCGACAGCGCGGTCACCGTCTTGCCCGAACCCGATTCACCGACCAGCGCGAATTTCTCGCCGGGCGCGATGTCGAACGACACGCCGTCGACCACGCGCACGCGGCCGCTGGCGGTGGTGAAGTCGACGGTCAATGAATCGACCGACAGCAGCGGCCCGGTATCGTTCATTGCGTCATCGCCGGTGCGCGCCATCGATCATCCCTTGCGCGTATCGAGCGCATCGCGCAGCGCCTCGCCGATGAAGCTCAGCAGCATCAAGGTGCCGACCAGCACGCCGAAGGTGCCCAGCGAGATCCACCAGGCGTCGAGGTTGGCCTTGCCCTGCGCCAGCAGCTCGCCCAGGCTGGGCGTGGAAGGCGGCACGCCCAGGCCGAGGAAGTCGAGGCTGGTGAGCGCGACGATCGCCGCGCTCATGCGAAACGGCAGGAAGGCGATCACCGGCGTCAGTGAATTGGGCAACACGTGGCGGCGGATGATCTGCACGCTGGACAGGCCGAGCGCACGCGCGGCGGTCACGTATTCGAGCTGGCGATTGCGCAGAAACTCGGCGCGCACGTAGTCCGACAAACCCATCCAGCCGAACAGCGACAAGATGATCAGCAGGATCCAGATGCTGGGCTCGAAGATCGACGCCAGGATCAGCAGCAGGTACAGCTCGGGGATCGAGCTCCACACCTCGATGAAGCGCTGAAAGGCCAGGTCGAGCCGGCCGCCGAAATAACCCTGGATCGCGCCGGCGATGATGCCGACGATCACGCCGACGCCGGTCAGCGCCAGCCCGAACAGCACCGACAGGCGAAAACCATACAGCAGCCTTGCCAGCACGTCGCGGCCGCGATCGTCGGTGCCCAGCCGGTTCACCGCCGACGGCGGCGCCGGGTTCGGACTGGGCGCGAAGTAGTTGATCGTGTCGAAGCTGTACGGATTTGGCGGATACAGCGCCCAGTTGCCGTCCTTGTTCAATTGCTCGCGAATGAACGGGTCCAGGTAGTCGGTGGGCGTGCGGAAGTCGCCGCCGAAGGTAGTTTCGGGATAGCTCTTGACCATCGGCCAATACCATTGCCCTTCGTAGCTCACGACCAGCGGCTTGTCGTTGGACAGCAGCTCGGCGAACAGGCTGACGCCGAACACGGCCAGGAAGATCCACAGGCTCCAGTAGCCGCGGCGGTTGGCGCGAAAGCGCAGCCAGGCGCGGCGCCCCGGAGAAAGCGAGCTGCGAGCGGCAGCGGTCGTGCCCCCTGCGGCCGGCGTCACGACGGCTATCCCCGCCCCGATGGGCTCGACGGCTGGCGGCACGCCCCCAGCGGACACGGCACCGACCGGCGCTGCGGACGCTGCCACCCCACCCTGCGCTCCAGGCATCGCGGGCGGCAGCGTCAATTGGCGGCCTCGAATTTCACGCGCGGATCGACCCAGGTATAGGCCAGGTCGGTCAGCAGCTTGGTCAGCAGGCCCAGCAGCGAGAACACATACAGCGAGCCCAGCACCACCGGATAATCGCGGCGGATCACCGCTTCATACGACAAGAGCCCCAGCCCGTCGAGCGAGAACAGCGTCTCGATCAGCAGCGAGCCGGTGAAGAAGGCGCCGACGAAAGCGGCCGGAAACGCCGTCACCAGCGGAATCAGCGCATTGCGGAACACGTGCTTGTAGAACACCGTGCGCTCGCTCAATCCCTTGGCGCGCGCCGTCAGCACGTACTGCTTGCGGATCTCTTCGAGAAAGGTGTTCTTGGTCAGCATCGTGGTGACCGCAAAACTGCCTACGATCAGGCACGCCAGCGGCATCGCCAGGTGCCAGAAATAATCGAGCACCTTGCCCATCAGCGTCAGATCGGCGAAGTTGTCGGACGTGAGCCCGCGCAGTGGAAACAACTGCCAGAAACTGCCGCCGCCGAACAGCACCAGCAGCGCCACGCCCAGCACGAACCCCGGAATCGCATAGCCGACCAGGATCGCCACCGAGGTCCATAGATCGAAACGGCTGCCGTTGCGCACCGCCTTGGCGATACCCAACGGAATCGACACCGCATAGACGATCAGGAAACTCCACACTCCAAGACTGATCGACACCGGTAGCTTTTCGACGATCAACTGCCAGACGCTCTTGTGATGCATGTAGCTGGTGCCCAGGTCGAGCACCGCGTAGCGCTTGAGCATTTCCCAGAAACGCTGGGGCGCCGGCTTGTCGAAGCCGTACATCTTGCGGATCTCGGCGATCTGCTCGGCTTCGATGCCCTGCGCGCCGCGATAGCCGCGGCCGGTGGCGGCCACCTCGCCGCCGATGCCGCCGCCGCGCATTTCGCGCACCAGTTGCTCGACCGGTCCGCCGGGCACGAACTGGATGACCACGAACGACACCAGCAGGATGCCGATCAGCGTGGGCACCATCAGCAGCAGGCGTTTGATCACGTAGACCAGCATCAGCGCGCCT
>JAFKGG010000328.1 GCA_017307915.1 Burkholderiales bacterium
TCGGGCGTGACGGGAGCGCCGCCGATCCAGGCGGATTTCAGGCAGGAGGTGTCGCGCGGCCGTTGCCGGATGGCATCGAGGCAGTCGACGAAGTGAGTGGGGATGCCGCCGAAGATGGTGACGCGCTCGCGCTCGATCACGTCCAGCGCCTCGTCGGCCACCCAGTGCGCCATCGGCACCAGCGTGCATCCGACCAGCAGGCACATTGCAACGGTGGCGATGCAGCCGGCCACGTGGTAGAAGGGCATGTGGCCGAGCACCACGTCGTCGGGTTCCACGTGCATGCAACGCGCCACGTTGGCGGCATTGCGCAGCAGGATGTGCGAATGCATCGCTCCCTTGGGATGCCCGGTGGTGCCCGAGGTGTAGACGATGACGACGGCGTCCGTCGGCACCGCCTGCGCAAGGGGTTCGCCACGCGCGCGGCGTCGTTGGCCGCGCGCTGCCAGCGCATCGAGGCTCAGGGTGCCCGGTGCTTGCACATCGCGCCACACGATCACCGAACGCAGCGCCGGCAACTGCGGGCAATCGATGCGGCCCGGCTCGGCGCCGTCCAACTGCGGCAGCATCCGGCGCGCCATCGCCAGGAAATCGATGTTCCAGTAGCGATCCATCATCACCAGCGCACGGGCGTCGGATTGGCGCAGGATGTAATGGACCTCGTCGGTCTTGAAGCGCGTATTGATCGGCACCACCACGGCGCCGATGCGTGCGCAGGCCACCCAGCAGGCCACCCATTCGGCGCAGTTGGTCAGCCATACGGCCACGTGATCGCCGCGGCCGATGCCCAGATCCAGCAGGCCGTGGGCCAGCGCATCGGCGCGCTGGTCCAGGTCGGCGTAGCCGATGCGCGTCTCGCCGTCGGCGATGGCGACCGTGTCGGGCCGATGTCGTGCGCTGCGGCGCAGCGCTTCGCCCAGAGTCAGGTGATCCCAATCCATGCGGTTCTCGTCGTTGTCGATGGCGAGCGCGATGTCAATGCACGGTGCCGCCCAAGTAGTGCTGGACCAGCGTGGCATCGGCGGCCAGTTCCTCGCATGTGCCGCGCAGCACGATCCTGCCGTTGACCAGCACGACGGCTTGATCGGCGAACTTCAAGGCCATGGTCGCATTCTGTTCGATCAGCAGCACCGTCAGCCCGGTGCGCCGCAGCCGTTCCAGGGTGGCGTAGATCTCTCTGATCACGAGGCGTGCGAGGCCCAGCGACGGCTCGTCGAGCATCAGCACATGCGGCCGGCCGAGCAGGGCACGGGCGATCGCCAGCATCTGCTGCTGGCCGCCCGACAGGTTGCCGGCCACGTCGGTGCGGCGCTGGGCCAGGATCGGAAACAGTTCGTAGATCTCGTCGAACGCCTGCGCCGCGTCGGCCACCGTGTTGAGGTTGTCGAAGGCCACCTGCAGGTTCTCCAGCACGGTCATGCCGCCGAAGATGTCGCGCGTCTCGGGCACGTGCAGGATGCCGCGCCGCGCGATCTCGTGCGGCGCCATGCCGGTCAGCGTCTCGCCGTTGAAGCGCACCTGGCCGGAACGGGCGCGGATGCATCCCGATATGGCTTTCACCAGCGTGCTCTTGCCGGCGCCATTGGGGCCCACCATCGCGACCACCTGGCCGCGCGGGATGCTCAGGTTCAGGTCGTCGAGCACCAGCGCCTTGCCGTAGCCCGCGGCAAGACCTTCGATCTCCAGGCCTTGCTGCGGCGCGTGCGGTGCCGTCTGCTGCGGCCCGGGGCCGATCGCGGCCGCAGCCGCGTCAGGGTGTGCGTCGCTGTGCATGGGGTTCATTGTTCGCCCAGGTAAGAGGCAATCACCTCGGGGTCGGCCTGCACTTCGGCGGGCGTTCCTTCGGCGATCTTGCGGCCGAAGTTCAGCACCACGACCTTGTTCGACACGCTCATCACCATCGCCATGTCGTGCTCCACCAGGAACACGGTGATGCCTTCGTCGCGGATGCGGCGCACGTCCTGCACCAGTTGCGCCGTTTCCTGTTCATTCATGCCGGCCGCCGGTTCGTCGAGCAGCGCGAACCGGGGAGCGCCCATCAGCGCCCTGGCGATCTCGACGCGGCGTTGGGTGCCATAGGGCAGGTCGGTGGCGATCTCGTCGGCCAGGTGCGCCAGGTCGAACATCTGCAGGATTTCGTCGGCGCGCCGGCGCCCGGCGCGGTCGCCCACGAACATCGGCAGCAGCAGGTCGCGCCAGCCGGAACCGAGCAGGTTGCGGAAGCGCCCGATCAGCAGGTTCTCGCGAACGCTCAGGCCGTTGAACAGGCGCACGGTCTGGAAGGTGCGGCGGATGCCGATGGCGGCGACCTGATGCGGCTTGCGCTGGCGCAGCGGCTGGCCGTCGAACCACAGTTCGCCCCGGGTGGGCGATAGCACGCCGGTGATGATGTTGATGAGGGTCGTCTTGCCGGCGCCGTTGGGGCCGATCAGCGAGGTGATGGAACCCTTGGGCACCGAGAAGCTGACGTCGTCCAGCGCCTTGATCCCGCCGAACTCCATCGACAC
>JAFKGG010000329.1 GCA_017307915.1 Burkholderiales bacterium
AAACCCCGGTGCGACGGCACGCCAGCCTGCCGTCGCACCGGGGTTTCCCTGAAACCGCAGCCGCGGCGATCTGTACTAAGATCACATGATCAAAACCGTGCGCCGCCCCTGACGGAAGCCATTCCCAACCGGCGACAGGAGACAACGTCTTGCAGGTATTGCAAGTTCTCGTCGGCGGTATTGCCCAGGGCTGCATCTATGGTCTCATCGCCCTCGGTTTCGTTCTGATCTACAAGGCCACCGAAACGGTCAGTTTCGCGCAGGGCGACCTGATGATGCTCGGCGCCTTCCTAGGCCTGGTCCTGCTCGCCACGCTCGGCTTCCCTTTCTGGCTGGCCGTGCTGGCCACCATCGCCGCCATGGCGTTGTTCGGCACCGTGCTCGAACGCGTCGTCATCCGGCCCATCCTGGGCCAGCCCACGTTCTCGATCGTGATGTTGACCATCGGCATCGGCTATGTGGCGCGCGGCGCGATCACGATGATTCCCGGCATCGGCACCGAAACGCACACGCTGCCGGTGCCCTATCGTAACGAGACGCTGCAACTCGGTGGCGTTGTCTTGTCGATCGAGCAGCTTGCCGTGATCGGCACCACGGCGCTGCTGTGCCTGCTGCTGTTCCTGCTGTTTCGCTATGCCAAGATCGGCATCGCGATGCAGGCGGCTTCACAGAACCAACTGGCTGCCTATTACATGGGGATCCCGGTCAAACGGCTGAACAGCCTGGTCTGGGGGCTGGCCGCAGCGGTCGCGGCGATCGCAGGACTGCTGCTGGCGCCGATCACCTTCGTGCACGCCAACATGGGCTTCATCGGTCTGAAGGCGTTTCCAGCGGCCGTGGTCGGCGGCTTCGGCAGCCTGCCCGGCGCAATCGTCGGCGGGCTGATCATCGGCGTGGTCGAAGCGCTGTCGGGCTTCTTCCTGCCGGAAGGCTTCAAGGACATCGCCGCCTACGTCGTGGTGCTGGCGATGCTGATGATCAAGCCGAACGGCCTGTTCGGCGAAACCTTGCGCAAGAAAGTCTGAGGGCGGCCCGTGCGTTTCGTCTTCAAGACCAGCTACGACCAGGACATCGATCTTGCCAAGCATGCCGGCCACCGCTTCTGGTACGGCATGCTGCTGCTTGCGCTGCTGATCGCCCCCTGGCTGCTGCCCAGCTACTGGCTGGCGCAGCTCACCTTCGTATTGATCTACGGCATCGTCGGGCTGGGGTTGATGCTGCTGGCCGGCTTCACCGGTCTGTTCTCGATCGGCCACGCCGCGTTCCTCGGCGTGGGCGCCTATACGCAGGCGGTGCTGGCCGGCATGGGTTGGCCGTTTCCGCTGTCTCTGGCGGTGGCCGGCGCGCTGTCGGCAATCGTCGGCGCCGTCATCGGCCTGCCGGCGCTGCGCGTCAAGGGCATTTACCTGGGCATCGCGACATTGGCCTTCGGCTTCATCGTCGAGGAAGGCATCGCGCGCTGGGAATCGGTCACCGGCGGCAACAGCGGCAAAACGGTGGGCAGCCCCGACGTGTTCGGCTGGAAAGCCGACAGCCCGGAATCGTTCTACTTCGTCTGCCTGGTCTGCGCCGTGGTCTGCACGCTGGCGGTGCTGAACCTGCTGCGCTCGCCGACCGGCCGCGCCTTCGTGGCGATCCGCGACTCCGAAATTTCGGCGCAGAGCATGGGCATCCATCTGGCGCGCTACAAGACGCTGTCGTTCATGCTCTCGGCCGCCCTGGCCGGCATCGGCGGCGCACTCTATGCGCACCAGATCCGCTTCCTCACGCCCGACCAGTTCAGCATCATCCAGTCGATCGACCTGCTGCTGATGGTGGTGATCGGCGGCCTGGGCTCGATCCATGGCGCCTACCTGGGCGCGATCTTCCTGATCACGATGCCGCAGCTCATCTCCCTCGGCAAAGACCTGCTGCCGCCGGCGATCGGCGAAGCCACGGGCCTGCAGGGCACCGTCTACGGTCTGGTGCTGATCATCTTCGTGCTGTTCGAGCCGATGGGGCTGTACGGCCGCTGGCTGAAAATCCGCACCTGGTTCCAGCTCTTCCCCTTCTACCGCAAGGGCTTGTTCAAGCGGCAGAAGTCGTTCCAGAAATCGGATCGGCTGCGATGAGATTCGGCGAATTTATCGAGGTCGGCCGTCATTTTCCCTGGGAGGGCCGGGCGCTGAGGTATGAGTGCCGGCGTTTTGCGTGGCGTTGTGCGTGGCGTTGTGCGTGCGATGGTTCAGCGGAGAGCGTCGGGCGATGGCGCTGTGCGGCGAAGAAGGCGGCGGCCCGCCCTGCGGGCGGGCTACCCTGCGCTGCTCGCCTTGGGGCTGCGCGGCATGACTCGCTCCGCGCCCGTTGGGCGCTGCGCTCAAACAGATGCCGCGAGTCAGAAGTACGAAGCGCGCTGCGCGCGCGGGCCAGCCTTCCTGCGTTTCTCGGCTGCGCAGATACCCCGCCGCCGCACTGCGCCCACGCCTTTGCCGATACAGCGGTGGGCTGCGAGGAAAGGGCGGT
>JAFKGG010000330.1 GCA_017307915.1 Burkholderiales bacterium
GCCGCGGTCGAGCGCATCCTGCTTGAGCTCGAGCACTTTGACCGGGATGCCGGCATTGGCGAAGTTCATCGCGATGCCGCCGCCCATCGTGCCGGCGCCGATCACGGCAGCCGACTTGATCGGGCGCGCCGGCGTGTTGTCGGGCACGCCGGGAATCTTGCTGGCCGCGCGCTCGCCGAAGAAGGCGTGGCGCAGCGCGCGCGATTCGGGCGTCTGCACCAGTTCCAGGAACAGCCGGCGCTCATTGGCCAGCCCTTCTTCGAACGATTTGCCCACGCCGCCGGCGATCGCCTCGACGCAGCGCGCCGGCGCCGGGAAATTGCGCGCCACCGTCCGGGCGGTGTTCAGCGCAAAGCGCAGGAAACCTTCGGCGTCTTCGTGCTCGATCGACAGGTCACGCACCTTGGGCAAGCCGCGCTTGTCGGCCACCGCTTTGGCGGCGAAGGCCAGCGCGCCTTGCAGCAGATCGCCTTCGATGATCTCGTCGAACAGCCGCGTGCCCTTGAATTTCTCGGACTTCACCGGCTCGCCGCTGACGATCATGTTCGTCGCCATCTCCAGCGGCACCATGCGCGGCAGCCGCTGCGTGCCGCCGCCGCCCGGCAGGATACCCAGCTTGACCTCGGGCAGCGCAATTTGCGCGCCCGGCGATGCGACGCGGAAATGGCAGCCCAGCGCCAGTTCCAGGCCGCCGCCCATCGCCACGCTGTGGATCGCGGCCACCGCCGGCTTGCTGCTCGCCTCCAGCGTGCGGATCACCGTGTGCAGCGTCGGCTCGGCCAACGCCTTGGGCGTGTTGAACTCGCGGATGTCGGCACCGCCCGAGAAAGCCTTGCCGGCGCCGATGATCACGATCGCCTTGATCGCGGTATCGGCTTGCGCGCGGCGCAGCCCTTCGACGATGCCGGTCCGCAGCGCGTGACCGAGCCCGTTGACGGGCGGGTTGTCCAGCGTGATGACGGCGATCTCGCCGTGCGTGGCGTACTGCGCTTGACTCATTGAGGGTTCCCGTGGGTTGAGGGAGCTGTCCCGGAAGTGGAGCGTGCTTGAAATAGAACGCCCGTTCTTTTTTGACTGATTAGTTTAACCCGAGGCGGGCACTTCAGACTTCAAGCCACTCGCGGCGCACCCGCCCGGCACGACCCAGGTCATCGGGCGCGCCCTCGAAGACGATCTGCCCATGGCCCATCACGTAGACACGCCGCGAGATCCGCAGCGCGATCGCCAGCTTCTGTTCGACCAGCAGCACGGCCACGTCACGTGCCGCCAGCGTCGACAGAAACTGCGCCACCTGCTCGACGATGCGCGGCGCCAATCCCTCGGTGGGCTCGTCGACCAGCAGCAATTGCGGATCGCCCAGCAGGCTGCGGCCCAGGCTCAGCATCTGCTGCTCGCCGCCCGACAGCCGACCGGCCGCCAGGCGGCGGCGTTCACGCAGCACCTCGAACATGTCGTAGATGTCATCGATCGTCCAGCGCCCGTGGCGCTGCTTGAAGCCCAACTGCAGATTCTGCTCGACCGTGAGGGTGGGAAATACGTCGCGACTCTCGGGCACGTAGCCGATGCCCAGCCGTGCGACCTCGTGCGTCGGCAGGCCAAGGATCTCACGGCCATGCCAGCGGACGCTGCCGCGCGCCGTCGTCAGCCCCATCAGCGCCTTCACCGTCGTTGAGCGGCCCGCGCCGTTGCGGCCGAGCAGGCTCACGATCTCGCCGGCATGTACTTGCAGGTTCACGCCGTGCAGCACATGGCTCTTGCCGTAGAACGCGTGCAAGTCACTGACGGCGAGCAACGGGGAACCGCTGCCTGCCGAGCCCGGATCCTTGCTCGCCGGGTCCGGGCCGGTGCTTGCCAGACCTGCGCCGACACTGCTGGGGTTGCGATCGGTGCTCATGCGCCAGTGCCCTCTACTTCGCTGAACGCATCGCCCAGATACGCCTGCTGCACGCCGCGGTCGGCGCGTACCCCCGCCGGCGTGTCGCTGGCGATCACGCGGCCCTGCACCAGCACCGTGATGCGCTCGGCCAGTTCAAACACCACGCTCATGTCGTGCTCCACCATCAGCAGCGTTCGGCCCTCGCTGATGCGGCGGATCAGGGCCGCGGCGCGATCGCTTTCCGAGCGGCTCATGCCGGCGGTGGGTTCGTCGAGCAGGATCACGTCGGCGCCGCCGGCGATGGTGATACCGATTTCCAGCGCGCGCTGTTCGGCGTAGGTCAGCGTGCCGGCCACCGCGTCGCGCCGCTGCTGCAGGCCGATCTCGTGCAGCACCGCGTCGGCCCGTTCGGCCGCATCGCGCAGGCGGCTGAGCCGCCGCCAGAACGAATAGCGGTAGCCCAGCGCGTACAGCGTCGCGCAACGCAGGTTCTCGAACACCGACATGCGCGCGAACAGATTGGTGATCTGGAAGCTGCGCGCCAGCCCCAGCCGGTTGATGTCGAACGGCCGGCGACCGGCGACGTCGCGGCCGTTCAGCTCGATGCGGCCGCTGCTGGGG
>JAFKGG010000331.1 GCA_017307915.1 Burkholderiales bacterium
CCGACGCGACACGCGCCGCCGCGTGCCGCGGCAGCGCTTACGCGGCGATCTTGATCAGGCCGTCGCGCCGGAACATTTCCTTGATGCCGCGCACCGCCTGGCGGATGCGCTGCTCGTTTTCGATCAGCGCGAAGCGCACGTGATCATCGCCATGTTCGCCGAAGCCGATGCCGGGCGATACGGCGATCTTGGCGTCGACCAGCAGCTTCTTGGCGAACTCGAGCGAGCCCATCGCGCGATAAGGTTCGGGGATTTCGGCCCAGATGTACATCGAAGCCTTGGGCACCTCGACCATCCAGCCGGCTTCGTGCAGCCCCTTGGCCAGCACGTTGCGGCGCTGCTGGTATTTCTGGCGAGCTTCCTCGACACACTCCTGCGGGCCGTCGAGCGCGGCGATGGCCGCCACCTGGATCGGCGTGAAGGTGCCGTAGTCGTGATAGCTCTTCATCCGCGCCAACGCGTTGACCAGTTCCTTGTTGCCCACCATGAAGCCGATGCGCCAGCCGGCCATGTTGTAGCTCTTGCTCATCGTGAAGAACTCGACGGCAACGTCGCGCGCGCCCGGCACCTGCATGATCGACGGCGCCTTGTAGTCGTCGTAGACGATGTCGGCATAGGCCAGGTCGTGCACCACCAGGATGTCGTGCTCGCGCGCCAGCTCGACGACGCGTTCGAAGAACTTCAGGTCGACGCACTTGGCGGTGGGATTGCTCGGAAAGCCGATGATCATCATCTTCGGCTTCGGATTGGTTTCGCGCACGGTGCGTTCGAGTTCCTCGAGGAAATCGACGCCCGGCGTCATGCGCACCGAACGCGTTTCGGCACCGGCGATGACCGCACCGTAGATGTGGATCGGATAGCTGGGGTTGGGCACCAGCACCACGTCGCCGCGATCGAGCGTGGCCAGCATCAGGTGCGCGATGCCCTCTTTGGAGCCGATCGTGACGATGGCTTCGGTTTCGGGATCGATGTCGACGTTGTAGCGGCGGGCGTACCAGTCGGAGATCGCCTTGCGCAGCCGGGGAATGCCCTTGGACACCGAATAGCCGTGCGTATGCGGCCGGCGCGAGGCCTCGACCAGCTTGTCGATGATGTGCTGCGGGGCCGGGCCGTCGGGGTTGCCCATGCTCATGTCGATGATGTCTTCGCCGCGTCGCCGCTCGGCCATTTTCAACTCGGCCGTGATGTTGAACACGTAAGGCGGCAGACGCTGGATGCGCGAAAACTCGCGTGGCGAACTCATGATGGACTCCCGTTAAGCTATTAATGTAACATTTTCAGTGGTTTAGCGCATTTTGTCGCGCTGCCGCAACCGAGCCCGCGATGAAGCTGCACGCCGACACCCAGACCACGTTGAACACCGTTACCGCCTACGGGCCCGGCTTCGTCGAAATCAACCGCCAGCGCTACGACACGTCGATGCTGCTGATGCCCGAGGGGCTGCTCGCGCCCTGGCCGGTCGCCGGCTTCGAGGCGCTCGCGCCGGCCGACTTCGAAGCGCTGCTGGCGCACCGACCCGAGCTGGTACTGCTGGGCACCGGCGAGCGGCAGCGCTTTCCACACCCGCGGCTGACCGCCGCGCTGACCATCGCCGGCATCGGCGTCGACACGATGAATACCGCGGCGGCGTGCCGCACCTACAACATCCTGATGGCCGAAGGGCGCCGCGTATTGGCCGCGTTGCTGCAATCCTGACTTCGGTCTGTGTTATGTTGGTCGGCAATCGTTCACTGCACGCTCAGAGGCTCCATTGACGGTTTCACTCGGCAAGAAGGTGCCCGACTTCACGGCCGCCGCCACCGGCGGCGACGTCACGCTGTCGTCACTGAAGGGGCGCAAGGTCGTCCTGTATTTCTACCCGAAGGACAACACCCCCGGCTGTACCAGCGAGGGCAGCGATTTTCGCGACCTGCACGAGCAGTTCCTCGCCGCCGACACCGTGGTCTTCGGCATCTCGCGCGACAGCATGAAGTCGCACGACAGCTTCCGCGCCAAGCTCGGTTTTCCGTTCGCGCTGATTTCCGACCCTGATGAAACGCTGTGCGAGCTGTTCGGCGTGATGAAAATGAAGAACATGTACGGACGCCAGGTGCGCGGCATCGAGCGTTCGACGTTCCTGATCGATGCCCAGGGCCGGCTGGCGCGCGAATGGCGCGCCGTCAAGGTGCCGGGCCATGTCGCCGAAGTTCTGGAGGCAGCACGATCGATCTGACAGGTTCCGCCCGCCGCGCCGCGGCGGGTTCGCAATCCGGCCGGCCCGGGCGCTTCGCCCCGGCGGGCTGCCCAGGCCCCTCTTCGCAGCGGCCGCAGGTCGCCGGTGACAACGCCGGCCCGGCGGCCGTTTTGTTTTTCCCTTCCTGATAGTCACACCCGATGCCGTTGCCCAAGCCGCCGACCAAGCCCGCGACCCTGCTCGATCTGTCCACCGCCGTGCAAGCGCGTGCCGCGCGTGCGCGAAAGACGCCGCCGGCACCGGAAGGGCCGCATGACGTGGTG
>JAFKGG010000332.1 GCA_017307915.1 Burkholderiales bacterium
GCGGATCGATCTGCCCCAGATCGATCATCTGCTGCACCTTCGAATGATCGCGCGTGCGCGCCAGCACCTGCCCCTTGCGCACCCAGTACAGCCGCGAATCGCCGGCATGCGCCCACCAGGCGCGCCCCTGCTGCACCACGCAGGCGACCACCGTGGTGCGCGGCGCCTCGGGCAGCCGATGCATCTGCTGGTAGCGCAGGATCTCGCGATGGCCGCGGCGCAGCGCCTCATCCAGGAACGCCACCGGGTCGGCCAGCAGCGGCTGCGCCTCGGTCTGGAAACACGCCGCTGCCGCCTGCAAGGCCAAGTGCGCCGCCACTTCGCCGCGCAGATGCCCCCCCATGCCGTCGGCCACCAGCATCAGCAGGCTGTCGCGCGTGTAGCAATAGCCCATCCGGTCCTGGTTGGTGGCACGGGCGCCGAGCAGGCTGTCCTGATAGATCGAAAAACGCATCGCGACTCCAGCCGCCGTTCAACCCGGCAGCGTCAAACCCTCGCCGTCGCGGCGGCGCGGGGCGATGCGGTTGCTCAGCGTATCGAGCCAGCGGCCGACCGTGCTCGCCTTGCGCAGCGCTTCGCCCGGTGCCTCGATGCCGCGCAGCGCGCGCTGCAGCGCGAACACGCTTTGCGGGCGCTCCAGCGGATTGAGCTTCAGGCACCAGCCGACCAGATCGAGCAGCGAGCGCGAATAGACGCCGTCCATCGCCTCGATCGCCGCCGGCAGCTTGTCTTCCAGCTCGCGTTGATCGGCCGGCTGCGGCGGCTGGCCGGCCATGCAGCCGAACATGCTGGCGCCCAGGCCGTAGACGTCGGTCCACGGGCCCAGTTGCTGCGCGCGGCGATACAGCTCGGGCGCGGCAAAGCCGGGCGTATACATCGGAAACAGCCGCTGCGGCTCGGCATCGAGCGCGCGGCGCGCCGCGCCGAAATCGAGCAGCAGCGGCGTGCCGTCGAGCCGCAGATAGATGTTGGCCGGTTTCAGGTCCAGGTGCAGCAGCCGGTTGGTATGTACCTCACGCAGCCCGTTCATCACCAGGTTGAACACGCGCAGGATGTGCCGCTCGGGCATCATCTCGCGGCCCTGGCGGTTGCGATGGCGCAGCACGATCTCCTGCAAGCTGCGGCCGCGCTCGTAGGCCATCACCATGTAGACGGTTTCGTTGGCGCGAAAGAAGTTCACCACCCGCACCACGTTCGGATGGAAGATGCGCGCCAGCGCCCTGCCTTCCTCGAAGAAGCAGCGCAGGCCGTTGCGGAAGGTGGCCTCGTTGGCCGGCGGAATTTCGGGCGCAAGCTCGCCGGCCTTGCGCTTGACCAGCGAACTCGGCAGATATTCCTTGATGGCGAACTTCTCGCCCTTGCCGTCTTCGGCCAGGTAGACCATCGAGAAGCCGCCGCTCGATATCTTCCTTACAATACGGTAGCCGCCGATCTCGATCCCGTCGGGAAGCGGCGCATTGGTCTGGGTGCCCATCGCATCGATTGTAATCGGCCGTGGCCCCGTCCGACTCTGCCGGGGGCGCCTGGCGCCCCGGATTTCGTCCGGCCCGGCCCTGCTCCCATTCTAAAGACTTCCCACCCTGAAAGACGCCCGTGAACAAACGAGCCGCCGAACGGCGCCCATTGCAAAGCATGACCGGCTTCGCGCAGGTCAGCCGTGAACATCCCGCCGGCCATGTCAGCGTCGACATCCGCAGCGTCAATTCGCGCTTTCTGGACCTGACGTTTCGCATGCCCGACGAGCTGCGGCTGGTCGAGCCGGCGCTGCGCGAGCTGATCGGCGGTGTCGTGCAGCGCGGCAAGGTCGAATGCCGGGTGGCCTGGCGGGCGGCGGCGCGGGATGCCGACGCGGCGGCGCTGGATGCGCAGGCGCTGGCGCGGTTTGCCGAGCTGGCGCGGCGGGTCGGCGATGCCGTGCCGCAGGCGGCTGCGCAGACCATCACCGAGATCCTGCGCTGGCCTGGGGTGCTGGGGGAAACCGGGGTCGAAGCGCTGGCGCCCGAGATCGTTACAGCCGCGCGTCAGGCGCTGGACGAGTTCACTGCGTCGCGCGTGCGCGAGGGGGCCAAGCTGGTCGAGTTCATCCTGGAGCGAGCCGATGCGATCACTGCGATCGTGGAACCGCTGGCGGCGCGTGGGCCGGAGTTGCTGCAAAACTGGGAAACGAAGATGACCGAGCGGCTACGCGCGGTGCTGGAGCCGACGGATGCCGCGGTGCCGGTGGAAGAGACGATGGCGCGGGTGCGGCAGGAAGTGGCGGCGTATGGGTTGCGGATCGACGTGGCCGAGGAGTTGGGAAGGCTGCAGGCGCACGTCGCGGAGTTGCGGCGGGTGCTCGCGGGGCCGGGGCCGGTGGGGAAGCGGTTGGATTTCTTGTTGCAGGAGTTCAATCGGGAGGCGAATACCTTGGGGTCGAAGGCGGCGGCGATTGATCTGACGGGGGCTTCGATTGAGTTGAAGGTGTTGATTGAGCAGGTCAGGGAGCAGGTGCAG
>JAFKGG010000333.1 GCA_017307915.1 Burkholderiales bacterium
CTGCTTGTGATCGGCATCTGGCTGCTCACCGAAGCCACCGGCATCCTGTAAGCGAGGCCGGTATGTCCGAGCAGCAGCACGTCCGTGCGGACGGAACGGTCACCTTCCTTCCGCACCGGCTCAACCGCCATCCCGTGGTTGTGCGTGGCCTCACTGCGGATGAGCTTTGGATTTGCTGCGGCCTGTCCGGCGCCGCCGGCCTTTTGGTCGGCGCGCCGCTTTCCTGGATGTTTCGCACGATTGCCATCGCGCCGACATTCGTCGTCCTGGGTATAGCCCTCGGCGTGTTCGTAGGCGGCGGAATCCTGCGCCGCCTCAAGCGCGGCAGGCCCGACACCTGGCTGTACAGGCAGTTGCAGTGGCGCATCGCCACGCGGCATCCGTTGATGGCGGGCTGGGTGGGCGGCCATGCGTTGATCTCGCGCTCCGGCTTCTGGACCACACGAAGGTCTGTTGCAAGGGGGGCGCGATGAGCCGCTTCAAGAACGAAGTCACCCATCTGCAGGCGCACATCAAGACGCTTCGCCTGGGTGCCGGCGCCCTGGTGATCGTCGCGCTGGTGATGGGCGGCGGATGGTGGAGCGCTCCACGCGATCTGACCATCCACGTCCCGCCTGATCTGCGCTCGGGCAGCACCAGAAAGTGGTGGGAAGTACCGCCCGAGAGCGTGTACGCCTTCACGTTCTATGTGTTCCAGACCCTCAACCGCTGGCCGACAAACGGCGAAGACGACTACGCGCGGAATCTCCACACACTCTCGCCGTATTTCACGCCGTCCTGCCAGGCCTTCCTGCGCGCGGACTACGACTACCGCCGCAGCACGGGCGAACTACGCCAGCGCGTGCGTGGCATCTACGAAATCCCCGGCCGCGGCTACGGCGACGACCCCACGGCGCGCGTGCGCGTGGTCTCCGACCGCGACTGGGTGGTGACGCTGGACATCACCGCCGACGAGTACTACGGGGCGGAGCAAGTCAAACGAGCCTTGGTGCGCTACCCCGTGAAGGTCACGCGGGTGGACATCGATCCCGCCCGCAACCCGTTCGGCCTGGCGCTCGACTGCTACGAAAGTGCCCCCCAGCGCATCAGCGCACCGGAGCCGACGCGGCCGGCACATGGCGGCCTGTCTCCGCAAGCGCCCCAAGGAGGAAACACTCCATGAAGCACCTTGTACTCACGCTGCTGGGACTGTTGGCCGTGGCCGCTACTCCCGCTGCGCAGGCGGTGGAGATCCTGCGCTGGGAACGCATGCCGCTGGCGGTGCCTCTGAAGGTTGGCCAGGAGCGCATCGTGTTCATCGATCGGAATGTCCGCGTGGGTGTGCCCGCGGGCCTTGGTGAGCGCCTGCGGGTGCAGAGCGCGGGCGGCGCGGTGTACCTGCGCGCCAGCGAACCGATTGAGCCTACGCGACTGCAATTGCAGGACGCCGACACGGGCGCGCTGATCCTGCTCGACATCGCGGCGGAGCCGGCCAAGGACGGCGAAGCCGAGTTGGAGCCGGTGCGCATCGTTGAGGGCAACAGCACTCCGGCGCGCTACGGCGATCAGGCAGGCGGTGCCGACGAGGCCCCGGCGAGCGCCCAGGACCAGGCAGGCGCGCGGGCGGCGCGACGCGAAACCCCGGTGCCGGTCGTCCTGACGCGCTTCGCCGCGCAGAACCTCTACGCACCCCTGCGCACCGTGGAACCGCTGCCCGGCGTCATTCGGGTGAACCTGCGTCGCGACCTCGACCTCGGCACGCTGATGCCGACGCTGCCAGTCCGCGCGGTCGCGTTCGTGTCGTGGCGTCTGGAAGACCAGTGGGTCACTGCCGTGCGCCTGACCAACACCGGCGCGGGCTGGGTCACGCTCGACCCGCGCGTGCTGCAAGGCGACTTCCTCACCGCCACCTTCCAGCACGAGGCACTCGGTCCGCGCGGAACACCCGAGGACACGACTGTCCTGTACCTGGTGACGCGCGGGCGCGGCCTGGCGCAGTCGTTGCTGCCGGCGATCCACCGCTTCGACCCGGCCGTGCATCTTCCGCCACCGGAAGCTGAAGCTAACGACGGCAAGGAGGCCCGCCATGCGCAGTAACGGACTCCTGAAGTGGCTGATGATCCCGGTGGCTCTGCTGGTGCTGTTCGTCGCCATCCGCTTGTTTTCCGGTGGAAGCACGTCGGCACCGCCTGCGGCGGATGCCGGCTCCAAGCTCACGCTCGAGGAGATGAAGGCGTTGGGCATCGAGGGCGACACTCCTCGCGACACCGTTGCGACGCTCGTCGCCCAGGTCAAGCAGTTGCGCACCGAGCTTCAGACCGCGCTGTCCGACAACAAGTCACAGCGCGAAGAGAACCTGCGGCTGCGCCAGCGCGAGAACTCCATCGATCAGCGCATCAACTCGGCGCTGGAATCCGAGCGCTCCAACCTGCGCCGCGACCAGGAGCAGGCGGCCAGCGCTCGCCAGCAGACCGAGGGGCTGCTCGCCGACCTGCAGCAGCGCTGCGCGACGGCGACGAGACGGGCATGGAAGGCGGCATGCGCTGGGTCGAACCGGACGACGCCAAGAAAGCCGAGGGACGCAACGGCAGCCGCGGCACGAGTAGCGGCATGAGCTTCCCGACGAGCTTCGGCCCCGCGCAGAGGACGCTGGAAGCCACAGCGCAAACCGTGGCGAACGCGGGTGCCCGCGCCGCCGGTGTCAAGACCGCGAAGGCCGTCTATACCGTGCCGACCAATTCCACGCTCATGGGATCGGTGGCGATGACGGCGCTCATTGGTCGCGTACCGATCGACGGGACGGTGAACGACCCGTACCCCTTCAAGGTGCTGGTCGGCCCGGACAACCTCACGGCCAATGGGATCGACATTCCCGACGTGGCCGGCGCGGTGTTCTCCGGCATGGCCTCCGGGGACTGGACGCTCTCGTGCGTGCGCGGCCAGGTGCGCAGCATCACGTTCGTCTTCAACGACGGCACGATCCGCACGATCCCCGAAGACCGCGAAGGCAACCAGCAGAACAACCAGCAGCGCAACGGATTGGGCTGGATCAGCGATCCGTACGGTATTCCTTGTGTTAGCGGAGATCGGCGCAGCAACGCGCAGCAGTACCTGGGCTCGCAAGCTCTGATCACCGCGGCCGGTGCCGGCGTGGCCTCGCTCATCAAAAGCGACAGCGGCCGCATGTCCTATGTCGGCTCGGACGGCTCGATCGGCACCGTAGGAATCAGCGGCCAAGAAGCGGTCGGTCAGATCCTCGCGGGCGGCGTCCGGGACATGTCGAGCTGGGTCAACAAGCTTTACGGGCAGGCATTCGCCGCCATCTACGTGCAGCCCGGCGCCAAGGTCGCCGTCCACCTCGAAAAGCCACTCGCCATCGACTACGACCCCGCAGGCCGGCGCGTCGATCACCGTGCTGGAGAAAGCCATGCGCTCGAACTCGATTAAGGGCCTCGCGCTGGCCGC
>JAFKGG010000334.1 GCA_017307915.1 Burkholderiales bacterium
AGCGGTGGTGGTGGTTGCAGCGCCGGCCTTCCGAGCCGCGGCGGGCGCGGTGCCGCGCGCCCGGGCCAGCGTCAGCGCCGTATCTTCGATCATGTCTTCCTGGCCGCCGACCATGCCGCGGCGGCCCAGCTCGACCAGCAGCTCGCGCGCCGGCACGCCGTATTTCTGCTCGGCACGCTTGGCGAACAGCAGGAACGAACCGTAGACGCCGGCATAGCCCAGCGTCAGCGCATCGCGGTCGATGCGGATCGGAAAATCCATGATCGGCACGACCAGGTCTTCGGCCACGTCCTGGATCTTCCAGACGTCGACGCCGGTGGCGATGCCCATGCGGTCGCAGACGGCGAACAGCACTTCCATCGGCGTGTTGCCGGCGCCGGCGCCCAGGCCGGCAGCGGCGGCGTCGATGCGCACGGCACCGGCGCGCACCGCGGCGATCGAATTGGCCACGCCCATCGACAGATTGTGGTGGCCGTGGAAGCCGAGTTCGGTCTCGGGACGCAGCGCGGCACGCACCGCGCCGATGCGTTCGGTGACGTCTTCAGGCAGCATGTAGCCGGCCGAGTCGGTCACGTATACGCAATTGGCGCCATAGCTTTCCATCAGCTTGGCCTGCGACACCAAGCCTTCGGGGCTGTTCATGTGCGCCATCATCAGAAAGCCCACGGTGTCCATGCCCAGCTTGCGCGCCAGCCCGATGTGCTGCTCGGAAACGTCGGCCTCGGTGCAATGCGTGGCCACGCGCAGCGTATGCACGCCCAGGTCGTGCGCCATGCGCAGATGATCGACGGTGCCGATGCCGGGCAGCAGCAGCGCCGACACTTTGGCGCGCTTCATCAGCGGCACGACAGCGCCCAGATACTCTTCGTCGGTATGCGCCGGAAAGCCGTAGTTGACCGACGAGCCGCCGAGCCCGTCGCCGTGCGTCACCTCGATCAGCGGCACGCCGGCCGCATCGAGCCCACACGCGATGGCGCGCATCTGCTCCAGCGTCATCTGGTGGCGCTTCGGATGCATGCCGTCGCGCAACGTCATGTCATGGACGGTGATTTTCTTGCCTTGCAGACTGGTCATCGTCGGCTCCTTCATGCGGCCACGGGTTCGAGCTTGAGCGTACCGGCCACGATTTCCTCGGCGAACATCTCGGCGGTGCGCGCGGCGGCGGCGGTCATGATGTCGAGGTTGCCGGCGTATTTCGGCAGATAGTCGCCGAGCCCTTCCACTTCCATGAACAGCGACACGCGCTTGCCGTCGAACACCGGGCCGTTGACCAGCCGGTAGCCGGGCACGTATTTCTGCACTTCCTTGATCATGTCGTGCACCGACGCTTCGATGTCGGCCTGGCGCGGTTCATCCACCGTCAGACAGTGGATGGTGTCGCGCATGATCAGCGGCGGCTCGGCGGGGTTGATGATGATGATCGCCTTGCCTTTGCGCGCGCCGCCCACCTTCTCGACGGCGCCGGCGGTGGTACGCGTGAACTCGTCGATGTTCTTGCGCGTACCCGGCCCTACCGAGCGGCTGGACACGGTGGCCACGATCTCGCCGTAAGCCACCGGCTGCACGCGACTGACCGCATACACCATCGGAATCGTGGCCTGCCCGCCGCAGGTCACCATGTTGACGTTCATCTCGCGGCGGCCGACGTGCTCCTTCAGGTTCACCGGCGGCACGCAATACGGGCCGATGGCCGCCGGCGTGAGGTCGATCATCATGACGCCGAGCGCGTTCAGCTTGCGGCTGTTCTCGGCGTGCACGTAGGCGCTGGTCGCATCGAACGCGATCTGCACGCCGTCGGCCTGCACGTGCGGCAGCAGGCCATCGACGCCGTCGGCGGTGGTCTTGATGCCCATCTCGCGGGCCCTCTTCAGGCCGTCGGATTCAGGGTCGATACCGACCATCCATACCGGCTCTAGCAGCGGACTGCGTTTGAGCTTGGCCAGCAGATCGGTGCCGATGTTGCCCGGCCCGATCAGCGCGCATTTGATCTTCCTCATCTGTCGACTCCCGGTTCAGCTCTTCAATCGAGCGTGATGTTCGCGTCGCGGATCAGCTTGCCCCAGCGCGCGTTCTCGGCGCGGATGTAGGCGGCGAAACGCTCGGCCGTCATCGGCGCCGGCTCGGCGCCGATCTGCGCGAAACGTTCGGTTACCTCGGCGCTGCCCAGCGCCGCGACGATCGCCTTGTTCAAGGTCGCCGCCACGTCGGCCGGCAACTTGGCCGGTCCGACGATGCCGAACCAGGTCGGCACGTCGAAGCCGGGGTAGCCCTGCTCAGCCACCGTCGGCACGGCCGGCAGCAGCTGCGAGCGCGGGGCGGCGGTGATCGCGATCGGTTTCGGCTTGCCCGCCTTGACGTTGGGCACGGCGCTGGTCAGCGAGCTTTCGAACGACAGCAGCACGGTACCGGCCAGCAGATCCTGGGTCGCCGGAGCGGTGCCCTTGTACGGCACGTGCAGCAGCTTGATGCCGGCG
>JAFKGG010000477.1 GCA_017307915.1 Burkholderiales bacterium
CTCGCCACATGATGCGTTCGCCAACCTTGCGCTGAGTGGGCCTCGTGAGTCGCAGCGATGCATTCGGCGTTGCTCGGCCTTAGTGGCGGCCAGCGGTGGCAACGCCGCCGGGGTCGGCTGCCGACGCGCCGTCGGCAGAAGCGAACGACTTGCGCTGTGCCTGTGGCAACAGTCGCGCCGAGTTCAGGATGAAAGTCAGCTCCGACGCCACGTGAATGAAGGCGGCCAAGAGCGGGCCGAGCAATCCGAAGGCGGCCAGCGCGATGCCCAGAAGATCGATGCCGATCGTGCCCGCGAAGTTCTGCCAGATGATGGCGCGCGTACGCCGCGCCACTTTCATCGTCTCGACAAAGCAGGCTAGGTCATTGCCCAGCAGCACGATATCGGAACTTTCCTGCGCCACGTCGGTGCCGGACCCCATCGCAACGCCAACGCTTGCTTCCGCCAAAGCCGGGGCATCGTTCACGCCGTCGCCCACCATCGCCACGATCCGCCCCTGTTTCACCATCTCGGCCAGCCGGGCCAGCTTGTCCTCAGGCAGCAATTCGGCTTCGACGTTCTTCAAGCCGAGTTCGGCGGCCACGGCGTCTGCGACCCGACGGTTGTCGCCTGTCAGCAGCACCGTTCGCACGCCCATGGCATCCAGCGCGGCGATGGCCCGCTTCGCTTCGGGCCTGATCGTGTCGGCGATGTCGATGGTGCCCAGCAGACGTCCGTCTTTGGCAACCACCACCTCGGTGCAGGCCCCGAGATCACGGGGCGGCGGCATGTCGATACCGTTGTCGGCCATCCAGGCGCGGTTGCCGACGAAGATCGTGGCACCGCCCAGTCGCGCCGAGATACCCCGGCCTGGCGTATAGCCGAAGCGCTCCGGCTCCCGTACTTCGCGTCCTTCGGCTTTCACGCGGCTCAGGATGGCCTTGCCAAGCGGATGCTCCGAGCGGATCTCGGCGGTAGCCGCAGCATCGAGTAGCACCTCGGCCGACACGCCCTCCACGGGCGAAACGGACTGGATCTCAGGACGGCCGTAAGTCAGCGTGCCGGTCTTGTCGAGCACGACGGTATCGACCTTGCCCAGTGTTTCGAGATGGACGCCGCCCTTGATGATGGCCCCCAGCCGGGCTGAGCGGCCGATGCCGCCCAGGATCGCCAGCGGCGTTCCAGCGGCGATGCCGCACGCGCCGGCGACGATGATCACCGAGATAGTCGCTCGCATGTCGCGCGTGATGAGCCAGGTCAGCACGGCGGCGCCCAGCGCGAAATACACCAGATAGCCGGCGAGCCGGTCCGCCATCCGCTGCACAGGTGCCCGCGAGCGCTCTGCGCGCTCCACCGCCTCGATGATGCGGCCGTAGCTCGTATCGCGGCCGATGCGCTCGGCACGAATCTCCAGCGCGCCCGACTGGTTGATCGCGCCGGCATAGACGCGCGCGCCTTCGGTCTTCTCGACCGGCATCGACTCGCCGGTGATGCGCGATTCGTCGGTGAACGAGTGGCCGGAGACGACGACGCCATCGACCGGAAGGCGCCCGCCGGGGGAAACCAGAATCACGTCGCCCACCGACAGTTCCTCGGCCGCGACGGTCTTGATGGCATCCGTCCTGCGCACCGACACCTCGCGCGGCAGGAACTCCAGCAGATCCCGGATCGCCTTGCGCCCGCGGCCGACCGTCAAGCCTTCCAGTACCTCCGCAATCAGCACGAACAGCGTGATCACCAGCGCAGTGAAGAACTCGCCGATCGCGGCCGCGGCGACGATCGCGATGGTCATCGAAAGCTCCATCGTGATGGGCCGGGCCAGCGCGTGTTCCAGCGCTTCCTTGAGGATCGGCCAGCCGCCGATCACCAGGCCGATGACGCCGATCATGCTGAACGCTGGATACGGCTCCCACCACTTGAACCAGACCGCAGCGGCAGCGACTGCGACTAGGCAGATGCGCAGCGCCTCTTTCCAGTCGAAGGGATGCTCGTGATCGTGGGCATCATGGTCGTGGTCGTGATCTTCGTGACTCTGCTGAGTGAGCCCATGGTGGCCGTGCGGCTCGTGGTGTGATGTAGACATATTGGAGTCCGGGAAGGTTTGCGCGCGACAGGCGCGACTGGATTCACTTCATGTAGGCGCGAAGAATTGCGATCAGCTCGGCTGCGCCTTGCTCGCGGGTGCCGTCGCCGGGGTCTTGCGGGTTGGCGATGTGCGAGTGGATGTGCCCCTCGATCACTTCGCGCATCAAGCCCGTCAACGCGCCTCGGGCCGCAACGATCTGGTGGAGAACGTCGGCGCATCCCTTTTCTGCTTCCAGTGCGCGCTCGATCCCCTCAAGTTGCCCCTTGATGCGACGTGCACGGGCGAGAAGCTTGGGTTTTTCCTTGACGGTGTGGCTCATGGGTGCTCGATTTCTAATAGCATAGGGGGGTATGGTATATGGAGCAAGACTTTAGAACAAGGGCGGACATCGGGCGTTCAGAAAGCCGAGACACCCATGCGTTCGATGAGCAAATTTCCCTTGCCCCTCCTGATCGACCGCGGAGCGTGGGAGCGGCAGGTGGGAGGCCGCCATGGAACTCAGGTCGCTGCGCTATTTCGTCGCCGTTGCGGAGGAACTGCGCTTGGCTCGCCGCTCCTCGCGCATGCGCAGGTCAAGCTACAAGACGCATTGAAGTTTCCGCTGGTGCTTGTGCCACCTCAACGCAGGCTCGGGCCGTTATGGCTAGATCCAGGCAGTATTGGATGGGACAGCCGTGTTGCCTAAGGTTGCCGATCATGTGACGAGCCTCGGTGTGATGCTGACCCTGGTTGGCGCCGGCGACGGCATCGGCTTTGCGATCGGCTCGCAGGTGCAGACCTGGGAGCGTCCGGATATCGTGATCCGGCCGCTCGCGGACCTCGCGCCGACGTTGACCACCTACCTGCTGCGTCGCCAGAGCGTACCGTCCGAGCCGATGAAGCGGTTCATACAGCCGATGAAGAACGGCGCTGCCAGCTCGGGCGACTGAGCCTTATGTCGCAGGGAGTTGTGCGCCTGCGGACCTTGACGGCCGGAGGTGGTCGTCTCAAGACGGCGATGGAGAAGGGCGGCTACCGAGGGCGACGTGGTAATATATTTCAGTTATGAAGCTGCTATGGGGAGTCCTTCTCCGCACGCATCTTCCGGTTAGCTGAACTTCGGCCTGTCAATGAACCGCATCGCTTCGATCAACGTTGCTCAGTGGTGGCGCTTCCAGTAGGAAGCGGCACGTCGTTGCGGTTTTGTACCGCGCCTTGCCGCCGTATCGGTGGGCAAGGCTCAGCAGATGGCTCTCCGGCACGGCGGCTCCAAGAACTCAGGAGATTGCCCGATGCCTTTGATACCCCCTAGAGCAAGAGCGCAGCGCGCTTCAGCGGCGCGAGTTGGGGCTGCGCGCCCCCCGCCCAGAAGTTCGCTCCCGCAGCCTTGTCTGAGCCTTCATTGGCATGTGTTGCGGCGGTGCGGCGCGACGCGATTCTTTGAGCATCCAGCCCGTCCGAGCTACTTTTCAGCGCTCGTTCCACCCAAATCCACCCCCAATGTGTATAACGCTGTGAGTAACAGCGTCGCATCGCAAATATATTTTCCTTATAAATCAGGGAGTTATGATGTATAAACTTCTGATGATCGATAACTACGACAGCTTCACCTACAACCTCGTCCAGTACTTCGGCGAGCTGGGCGAAGACGTGCGCACCGTGCGCAATGACGCGATCACGCTCGACGAAATCGAAGCGCTGGCGCCCGAGCGCATCGTGATCTCGCCGGGGCCCTGCACGCCCGCCGAGGCCGGCGTGTCGGTGCCGCTGCTGGCGCGTTTCGCCGGCAAGCTGCCGATCCTGGGCGTGTGCCTGGGGCATCAGTCGATCGGCGCCGCATTCGGCGGCCACATCGTGCGCGCGCGCCAGGTGATGCACGGCAAGACCTCGCCGGTTACGCACACCGGCACCGGCGTATTCAAGGGGCTGCCCAGCCCGTACACGGTGATCCGCTATCACTCGCTGGCGATCGAGCGCGAGACGCTGCCCGAGTGCCTGGAGGTGACCGCCTGGACCGACGACGGCGAAATCATGGGGGTTCGCCACCGCCACTATCCGATCGAGGGCGTGCAGTTCCATCCCGAATCGATCCTGACCGAACATGGCCACGCGCTGCTGCGCAATTTCCTGGAGACCTGACATGCCGATCACTGCGCAAGAAGCGCTGACCCGCTGCATCGAACACCGCGAGATCTTCCACGACGAGATGCTGAAGATCATGCGCGAGATCATGAGCGGCGAGATGTCGCCGACGATGACCGCCGCCATCCTGATGGGCATGCGCGTGAAGAAGGAAACGATCGGTGAGATCACCGCTGCGGCCCAGGTGATGCGCGAGTTCGCGAACAAAGTGGAAGTCGATGGCGGCGCGCATTTCATCGACGTGGTGGGCACCGGCGGCGATTCGTCGCACACCTTCAACATCTCTACCGCGTCGACCTTCGTCGCGGCGGCGGCGGGCGCCACTGTCGCCAAGCACGGCAATCGCGGCGTGTCGTCGAAATCGGGCAGCGCCGACGTGCTGGAAGCGCTGGGCGCCAACATCATGCTGGCGCCCGAGCAGGTGGCGCAGTGCGTGCGCGAGACCGGCATCGGTTTCATGTTTGCGCCGAACCATCATCCGGCGATGAAGAACGTGGCGCCGATCCGGCGCGAGTTGGGCGTGCGCACCATCTTCAACATCCTGGGGCCGCTGACCAACCCGGCCGGCGCGCCGAACATTCTGATGGGCGTGTTCCATCCCGACCTGGTCGGCATTCAGGTCCGGGCCATGGAGCGGCTGGGCGCCAAGCACGCGCTGGTCGTCTGGGGCAGGGACGGCATGGACGAGATTTCGCTGGGCGCCGCCACGCTGGTCGGCGAGCTGCGCAATGGTGAAGTGCGCGAATACGAGATTCATCCCGAAGACTTCGGCTTGTCGATGGTCAGCAACCGCGGCCTGCGCGTGGCTGATGCGCTCGAATCCAAGGAAATGGTGCTCGAGGCACTGTCGGGTCAGCCCGGCACGCCGCGCGAGATCGTGACGCTGAACGCCGGAGCGGCGCTGTATGCCGCTGACGTGGTCGGCTCGATCGAGGAAGGCATCGAGCTGGCGCGGCAAACCATCGCCTCGGGCGCGGCGCGAGCCAAGCTCGATGCGTTCATCGCTTGCACGCGCCGCCTCGGCGCTTGAGGATCGCCATGGTTGCCGACATTCTGGCTCGCATCATCGAGGTCAAGCACGAGGAAGTGGCCGCCGCCTCGCGCATCAATTCGCTGAACTTCATGCGCGCCGAGGCGCAAGACGCTTGCAGCGGGCAGGACACGCGCGGCTTCGCGCGCGCCTTGCGCGAGAAGATCGCCGCCGGCCGTGCCGGGGTGATCGCCGAGATCAAGAAGGCCAGTCCCAGCAAGGGCGTGATACGCGATCCGTTCGATCCACCGGCGATCGCCACCAGCTATGCGGCGGCGGGCGCGGCCTGCCTGTCGGTGCTCACCGACGAGGGTTTCTTCCAGGGCTCGCTCGACTACCTGCGCGCGGCGCGCGCCGCCTGCTCGCTGCCGGTGCTGCGCAAGGATTTCATCGTCGATCCGTATCAGGTCTATGAAGCGCGCGTGCACGGCGCCGATTGCATCCTGCTGATCGCCGCCGCACTCGATGATGCGCAGATGGCCGAGTTCGAACAGATCGCGCATTCGCTGGCGATGGACGTGCTGGTCGAAGTGCACGACGCCGACGAGCTGGAGCGCGCGCTGCGCCTGTCGACCCCGCTGATCGGCGTCAACAACCGCGACCTGCGCAGTTTCGAGGTCTCGTTGCAAACCACGCTGGGCCTGCTGCCGCAGATGCCGTCCGATCGCTTGGTGATCACTGAAAGCGGCATCCTGCAACCGGCCGACGTGGCGCTGATGCGTCAGGCTGGCGTCAATGCGTTTCTGGTCGGCGAGGCGTTCATGCGGGCGCCGGATCCGGGCGCGGCCTTGCAGCGCCTGTTCGACTGAAGCTGGGCTTCGGCTTTTCCTTGCCCAGCCAGTCATCGAGCAATCGCCGCTTGCCCGCGTTCAGCCGGCCTTCGATCTTCAGCGTGGCCTCGGTGGCCGGCGCCGCATCGAGCGTCAGCTCGCATTCGATCAGCTCGTCGCGCCTGAAGGCATGGATGCGCAGCTTGTCGCCGGCGCGCCGCCGCGCCAGCAGCGTTTTCAGCGTGCGCTCGTCGACGCGCAGGCCATCGACCGCCAGCAGCGTATCGCCGGCCGACAAGCCGGCGCGCTGCGCGGCCTGCCCCTGATAAGCGGTGGCGATGACGAGCTGCTGTTCGCGCGTCTGCACGCGTGCGCCCAGCGAGGCATTGCCTGATTCGGCAGGCTTCATCGTCAGGGCCACGCCGGTGCCGGCCAGCAGCTTCGCCAGCGGCAGATCGCCGCTGCCGTAGGCCCAGCGCTTGATCTGCGCATCGAGCGCGATGCCGGTGGCTTCGCGCAGCAGCGCGGGAAACTCGTCTTCGCCCAGGCCGCGCCGTTGGGTGAAGAATTCGCGGCCATAGCGCTGCCACATCAAGCGCATCACGTCATCGAGCGAGGCCTTGCCGCCGCTCTGCGCGCGCAGCGTCAGATCCAGGCACAGCGCAACCAGTGAGCCTTTCGTGTAATAGCTGACGATCGCGTTCGGCGAGTTCTCGTCCTGCCGGTAATACTTGATCCACGCATCGAAGCTGGATTCGGCGACGCTTTGCAGCGCGCGGCCGGGGCCGCGCAGCACGCCCGAGACGGTCGAGGCCAGCGCCTTCAGATATTCATCGCGCGTGATCACGCCGGCGCGCACCAGCATCAGGTCGTCGTAGTACGAAGTGAAGCCCTCGAACACCCACAGCAGCTCGGTGTAGTTCTCCTGCCGCAGGTCATAGTCGGCGAAGGCCTGCGGCTTGATCCGCTTCACGTTCCAGGTGTGGAAGTATTCGTGGCTGGCCAGCCCGAGAAAGGTGCGATAACCATCAGGCGCTTCGCGCATGCCGCGATACGGCAGATCGTTGCGCCCGCAGATCAGCGCCGTGCTGGCGCGGTGTTCAAGGCCGCCGTAACCATCGCCCACCGCCATCACCTGGAACAGATAGCGCTTGACCGGCGCGCGCTGCGAGCGTGGCTCGAACAGCTTGATCTGTTCGCGGCACACCTGCGCCAGGTCGCGGCGCAGCCGGTCGACGTCGGTATCGTGCCGGCCGGTGATGGCGATCTCGTGCACGGCGCCGCCGGCTTCGAACGAGGCCAGCGTGAAGCGGCCCATTTCCACCGGGTGATCGATCAGCTCGTCGTAGTCGGCGGCGCGATAGCGGCCAAAGCCGTGGCGTGGCGCGCCCGCTTCAGGCAAGGTGGTGGCTACCTGCCAACCGGCGTAGGCCGGGCCTTCGGGCGGCTCGATCAGCACGTCGCAGGGCTGGCGTTCCTGGCCGAGCACGCGCAGGAACACGCTGGTGCCGTTGAAGAAACCGTGCGAGGCATCGAGATGCGCGGCACGCACCGAAAGATCCCAGGCATAGACCCGATAACGCACGGTGAGCGGGCCGTCGCAGCGCCGCACTTGCCAGCTGTGCTTGTCGAGCTTGCGCACGCGCAGTTCCCGTCCGCCGGAATCGGCGCTGATCGACACGACGTGCCGCGCGAACTCGCGAATCATGTAGCTGCCGGGAATCCAGGCCGGCAGCGCGAGCTGCTGGCCGGCGGGGTCGGGGTGCGCGATGCGCAGTTCGATCTCGAACAGGTGCGCATGCGGGTCGGCTGGGCGGATGCGGTAGGCGATGGCGGTCGCGGGCTCGGCGGTGGCGTTGCTGGTGCGGCGCGGGCGGCCGGCCGGTGCTGACCGGTGGGCAAGGCCGGCTGCGTCGGAGCGCCGTGAGGGGAATCGTTCCATGTCTCGTTCCGTGGCGTCGGGGCAGAGCGTTTTGGGGAGTTACGCTACTTTAGTGCAGGTCGGGCCCGTAGCGAGTCCCCGCGGCCTGGCGGCCAGGCGTGACACGGCGACGAACCTGCCCGCGCCGCACCCGTCCTCACCGCCTAACGTGCCGGATCGAGTGCCGCGTCTCCTGCTTCATCGCCGCTCGCGGAATGCTGATCGAGGAACGCACGAACCTCTTGCGCAAACCGGTCGGCTTGTTCGATATGAGGCGCATGACCCGCTGCCGGAATCGTGACGATGCGCGCATCCGGCAGGCCCTCGACCAGCGTGCGCGACATTTCGAGACCGGTGACGCGATCATCTTCGCCGCAGATGATCAAAGCCGGCTTGCCGATACCCGGCAGCCAGGGGCGTGCATCGGTTTCGGCAATGGCGTTGGCAACCGTCATATAGCCCGCGGGCCGCGCCCGGCGCATGTGATGCGCGATTTCCTGGACCACTTCCGGCTCGGCATTGCGGCCGGCGATCTCGGCGGCACGATCCAGGCTGCGCGCCGCGAGTTCGTGCGCCAGCCGATGGCGGCCTTGCAGCCAGCGCTCGCGCTCGTCATCAGGCAGGGTGGCCCTGCCCAGCGTTGCATCGGCGAGCACCAGCGACCGGACCAGTTCCGGCCGATGGCGGGCCAGGCCGAGCGCGCACAGCGCGCCGAACGATACGCCCACCACGTGCGCCGGCCGGTCGGCGAGCAAGGCAGCGATGTCGGCGACGATCGCCTGCAGGCCGGGTGCGGCCGGATCGGGCGATGCGCCGTAGCCCGGCAGATCGGGCGCCAGGCAGCTGAAGTCGCCGCTCAATCGCTCGATCTGCTTCGACCAGGCCGTGGCGCTCGAACCGATGCCGTGCAGCAGCAACAGCAAGGGGCCGTGGCCTTCGTTCAGGTAGTGCAGCATGCTCATCGTGTTCAGATTCCTTTCAGTTCGCCGCCATCCATCAGAAAGCCGGTGCCGGTGACGAAACGCGTGCTGTCGCCGCATAGCGAGGCGGCAAAGCGCCCGAAATCCTGCGGTTGCCCGATTACCTTGTCTTTGCTCACCTTCAGTTCGCTGGCGCGATCGGTATCGTGCGGCCCGGCGAACAGTGCATTGATGGTGATGCCGCGTTCATAGAGCTCGGGCGCTGCGCTTTTCGCCCAGGCCCACAGCGCACTGCGCGCCGCCGCCGACAGGCAGAGGAACGGCTTTGGCGCCTTGACGCTGGTCGAGGACACGATGAGGATGCGCCCCCATTCATGGGCCGACATTGCCGCCTGGGCCGCGCGTATCAGCCTCACCGCCGGATGAAAGCTCGCACGAAAGGCGGCGTCGAAATCCGCTTCGGCGGCTTCGAACGGAAGCAGCGCGCGCGATCCGGGCGTGTTCACGATCGCGATGTCCAGGCGCCCGAAGCGCTCCAGCGCCAGATCGACCGCGCGCTGCGGAAGTTCCGCATCGAGCAGATCGCCTGCCAACGTCACGCAGGTTCCGGCGAAGGCCTTTTCGAGCTCGGCAAGCTGTGGGCTTGCGCGCGCCACGGCGACCATCTTCACGCCATCAGCGGCCAGTGCCTCGGCGGTGGCGCGGCCCAGGCCTTTGGACGCGCCGGTCACGAGCGCCACCTTGTCTTTCAGTCCGAGGTCCATTGATTTGCCTCATAGATCGTTGGGTTCATGGGTAGAATGCGGCATACCGTCGGCCGACCTGAGCCGGTTCCGCAGACCCCACGCAATCGCGATGTCGTCGCTTCCACGTCAAGCTCGTTCCGAAAGTCTTGCTCAGCAGGGATACGACACGATTCGTCGTGCGATTCGCGACGGTAGGATCGCGCGCAACCAGTATTTTTCCGAGAGCACGCTGGCCGAAATGCTCGGCGTATCCCGCACGCCGGTGCGGGAGGCGCTCTTGAATCTGTTTCGCGATGGTGTCGTCGAGATCATTCCGAAGCGCGGCTACCGCCTGGTCGAACTCGACGAGACGGCCATCATGGAGATTCGCCTGCTTCGCGTCGCCCTGGAGCAACTGGTCGTCGGCAGGCTGTGCGAAACGGCCACCCCGTCGGACATCCGCGAATTGCGCGAAATCCTCAAGGGAAAAGGCCAGAGCCAGGAAGACATGTTCGGCATCGACGAGGCGTTTCACATTCGCATGGCGGAAATGGCCGGGCTCTACCAGATCCGCCGCGAACTGCTGAGCGTGCGCGCCAAGATGTATCTGATCGCCAGCGGCGCACGAGTCGCCTCGCTGCGCAACGACAACGTGGTCAAGGAGCATGCCGCCATCGTCGATGCGCTTGAGCAGCACGATGGCCGGAAAGCCCGGCGCCTGATTACGCAACACGTCGAGCGGTCTATCGATGCCTTTGTGGCGGCTCGGGCCGACTTGCTGGCTCAACAGCGCCTGGAACGACTCTCCTGAGTTCAGCGTCGGACAGGCATTGGTAGTAGCGCGGGTTGTCCCAGCCGCAGGATCGGGCGAAATACAGCAAGGCCATCGGATGCGCGCCGGCCAGCCAAAGCGTTCCGACGTCTTGCCCAAGAACCGCCGCCTGCATTGCCTCGCTCAGGCGCGAAGCCGCCACGACGCCGGCACGATCGGCCGCGAAGTCGTGCTTCAGAGGCCCGCGCGTGATGTCGATCAGGAACTGGGTCAGGATGCTTGAAGTCACGCGAGCTCCCAAAGCAATTGGTGGACGCCGCTATCCCAGCCTGGCGCATAAGGAATTGCGGTGACGGTGCGGGGGCGACGCGGATGCGCGGCGGCCGCCGCCGTCACCCAGTTCCGGATCTCGTGCGTGCCATTGCCGGCCGCGTCGAGCGCGGCGTCCGGATAAGCACAGGCATCGTCGAGCCGGCCTTCGGCCAGCGCCGACAGGAACGCTGCGTCGAAAGCGGTGTCGTTGAGCTCCATACCCGGTGTGCCCACTGCATGCGAGATGCCGCCGGTAGCCAGCAGGCCCACGCGGCGATGCAGCGTCGATGCCGCGACCGCGTCGGCAATCGCGGTGCCGAGTGCCCGGCAGCGCGCCAGCGTCGGCAAGGGCGCAAAGATGCTGTTGATGATGATCGGCACGATCGCGACCTGTGGCGGAATCATCAGCCGGGCCAGAGGCAGGGTCGTGCCGTGGTCCAGGCGCAGCTCGCTCGAATGCGCGGGATCGAAACCCTTGGCATACAGCGCTTTGATCAGTTCGCCGGCCAGTTCGGGATCACCGCGTCGGCTGATCGGTTCGAGCTTGAACTGCGGTTCCGGGAATGCCGCATGGCTGTCGCCGATACCGATCGTGAACGCAGCAGCCAACCTGGGCTGCAGATTGACGATGTGTTCGCTCGTGACGACGATCAGCGTATCGACGCCGGCATCGGCAAACGCCGTGCCGATCTGCGCGAAGCCGGCAGTAGTCAGCGCCTGGTGCTCGGCCGATGCGCGCTCGGGCCAAGCGGTCATGTAGGGGAAATGGACGGTTGCAGCGACCAGCATCTGATGACTCCCGGCTAGAAGAAAACGCTCAGGCCTTGATTGCCGACTGCCTGCCGGTCAAGCACGACGTGCCGGTTGCGCAGCCGCAATTCGCCGTCAGGGCGGATCAGCGTATCGGTGCGCCCGCCGCTGAATTGCTGCTCCATGTTCCACCGGTATTGCAGCAGCAGCAGATTGCTGCGGGCCACGATCGCGCCGTCTTCCTGTTGCGAGACGTCGATGAGCTGGATGAAATAGCGTAAGCGCGACGGCGGCTGCTCCACCCACGACTGCCGGCTTTCCAGCTTGGCGACCCGTGCATTGAGCAGTTCCAGGTCTTCATCGTAGTAGCCGAGCTCGTCGTCGCGGTCCACCAGACCCTGCAAGGTGGAGGTGGTGACGGGCACGCGGTAGCGGATGGCGCCGTCCATCAGTTTCAGCCAGTCGCGGTAGCGGCGATCCTGCAACAGCAGAACTTCCCGGCGGTAGAAGCCTTCCACCTCTCGCCACAGAGGGGAATTCGAGTTGTCGTCCATTGTGTCTGCACCCGATACGTGGTGGTGTGTTGCCATGCCCGAAGATGCGCGGACCGATCAGGGCTGCGCGCTCGTCATCAGCGTGGCGTAGTGCCGGTAGAAAGCCCGCTGATTGGCCTCGGTCATCAGGATGTCGCTGCAACTGCCGGGGAAAGGCGGGCCGTAGCGTTGCTCGGTCGGCGCCTCGCGCCCCAATCCCATCTGGTAGTTGAAGCGCCCCTGCCGCCCGACGTGGCCGCGCAAGGCGTCCTGCACGCTCTGCCATACGTCGCCGTCGTCTTGTTCGAAGATGCCGCCGGGGCCGAAGGCCAGCGAATAGCGCTGCTTGACCGCCGCTTTGAGTTGCGCCGGCATCGCCTTGTCGACGATGCACCAGGAATGGACTTCGATCTTGTCGACGCCGCGCGGATGCCAGACGCGGAAGGAACGAAAGCGGGCGCTGTCCAGGAACGACATGTTGGGAAAGATCGTGCCGACGCCGATCGGCACGAAGGCCTCCGCGGATTCGCCGTACCGGGCCGCCAATTCGCTGCGCATCTGCGCCATGAAGCCATCGTATTCGGTCTGGACGGCGGTGCCCTGCTGCGCGCCGCCGCGTTCGCTGCCGATCGAGTGGCCGTTGCCGGTCTGGATACAGTAGCCGTCGTTCGTGAGCGCACTGCGATAGCCCATCTCGACGCCTGCGCCATGCGTGGAGGGCACGTGATAGTGATCGCCGGCGAAGTTTTCCGCCGGGATTTTCCAGTTCACGTTGATCGTCCACTTGTGGATGCCGCCGATGGCTTCGGTGCCGCCTTCCATCCGCGACAGCATGAGATCGAGATAGAAGGCCATGTCGCCCAGATACTCGCGCAGCGTGGCGGCGTCGGGATCCCAGCTCGCGAAGATCATCCCGCCGAAGGTGTCGACGTGCGGCGCCTCGCGCAGGCCGTGCTTGCTGCGATCGAGGGCGTCGCCATACACCGAGGCGGCGCGCGGCACCGACATGAGCTGGCCTTCGGTGTTGAAGGTCCACGAGTGGTACGGACACCGGAACGAGTTGGTGACGCCGGCGTCGACCCGGCACACCTTGGCGCCGCGGTGCGTGCAGCTGTTCAGATAGACCCGCAGCCGGCCGGATTTGTCGCGCGCCACGATGACCGGGTCCTCGCCCATGGTCGTCGTGAAGAACGAGCCCTTGTTCGGCAACTGGCTTTCGTGTCCGAGATACAGCCAGCACTTGGCGAAAATGCGTTCCTGCTCCAGCAGATAAAGACCTTCGTCGACGAAGATTCGCCGATCGACGGCGGAGCCGTCGCTGGCCATCAGATCACCGGCCCGGAAAGCGCCGATACGGGCATCCTGGCGTACCGGCGCAGGCAGCGGGATGTCCGGCCTTGCGTGAGGAACCTGGCTGTCTGCGATCTCACTCATATTCGTTTCCGATGATTTCGTTGGGAGTCTTGACTGATCGTTCGATCTACCGGCGCGGCCCGCGCGCGGCTGCGCCGCCGTCGAGCTCCAGCACGCTGCCGGTGGCCATTCGCGTGGCGGCTTCCGAGGCCAGAAAGACGTAGGCGGACGCGTAGTCCTGCGCGGCTGCGATGACTTGCAGCGGCAGATCGGCGGCGCTGGGGCCGGTGTTGCTCGGCGCCTGACCGAGGCTTTCGAGGCCGCCGAGATTGGTGGGAACGAATCCGGGGGCGACCGCATTGACGCGGATCTCCGGCGCCAATTCCAGCGCGAGCTGCCGGGTAAGGCCGTTGACGGCGTGCTTGGCCGCTACATAGAGCGATCCGCCGAATCCCGCGTGGCTGCCCGACACCGAGCTGGTGAAGATGATGCAGCCGTGCGTCTTGGCCAGGGAGTCGGCAGCCGTGCGCGCCGCCAGCATGTAGCCCTTGACGTTGATGCCGAACAGCTCGTCAAAGGCCGTATCCAGTTCTTCAGGGGTGAAGGCGAGGAAGCGGCGCCGGTTGTCGTAGATCCCTGCGTTGGCCACCAGGATGTCGAGCTGCCCGAAGCGCTGGATGGCCAGTTCGACGGCGCGCCGGTTGTCGGCGGCCAGGCGCACGTCGCCGACCATGCCGACATAGGCAGCGTCGTGGCCGGTGCCCACATCGCTCTCGTGCCGGTCGAATCCTACGACCTTGGCGCCTTCGGCGAGAAAGCTCTGCGCGACGGCGCGCCCGATCCCGCTGGCGGCACCGGTCACCAGCGCGACCTTGTTCGTGAGTTGTCCCGGCATCGGCAAGCTCCCCATCGACGATTTCGCTCGACGCGCGCGTTGTTGACGCGGCGTCCACCAGTATCTAGTATTCCGGTCTAGTATTCTACTGTAGTATGTTACAAGACGGAAGTTCCTGGAAAGTTCCTGATTACCCAACTGCCGGCGCCTGTCTGCCGACTATCGCCGGTTCCGCATGTTTGCGCTGGCTTTGCTGAAAGGAAAACGGATGAAGAAGATGCTCATTTGTCTGCTGTTGGCGGGCGCCTCCAGCACCCTGTGCGCCGAGGTGCTGGTCGGGGTTTCGGTCAGCGCGACCGGCTCGGGCGCCTCCCTGGGAGTGCACGTGGCGAACGCCGTCGCACTGCTGCCCAAGACCATTGCCGGCGAGCCGGTTCGCTACGTCATCCTGGACGACGCCAGCGATCCCACGGTCGGCGCTAAGAATGCGCGCAAGTTCGTCTCCGACGACAAGGTCGATGTGATCATCGGTTCCAGCACCGTGCCGGTGGCGATGGCGCAGGGCACGGTGGCGACCGAGTCGCGCATTCCGTTCATCGCCTTGTGTCCGATCGCGATCGATCTTCCGAAGCAGTCGTATCTGTTCGCGGTGCCGCAGCCGATTCCGCTGATGGTCGACGCGGTGGTCGAGCACATGAAGGCTTCCAAGATCCGGACTGCCGGCTACATCGGCTTCTCGGATCCTTGGGGAGACATGAACTATCAGTATCTTACGAGCGGCGCCCAGCAAAGCGGCATCAAGGTCAGCACCAATGAACGCTATGCGCGCAACGACACCACGGTCACCGCGCAGATGCTGAAGGTGATGGCGACCAGTCCGGATGCGATTTTCGTCGGCGCCTCCGGTTCGCCTGCGGCGCTGCCGCAGATCGCTGCCGTCGAGCGCGGCTATCGCAAGCAGATCTATCACACGCACGGCGTGGTGAACCGCGATTTCATCCGGGTCGGCGGCAAGAGCGTGGAAGGCGTCATCGCGCCGACCGGGCCGGTCGTCGTAGCCGAGCAGCTCGCCGCAGATCATCCGCTGCGCGCACCCGGGATGGCGTTCCTGGGGCAGTACGAGGGCGCGCACGGTGCCGGCAGCCGCAATGCCTTCGCGGCCTATGCCTGGGATGCCGGTCTGATCATCCAGGCTGCGGTGCCGGTTGCGATGAAATCGGCCAAGCCCGGCACGCCGGAGTTCCGGCGCGCGCTGCGCGACGCGATCGAATCGAACAAGGACGTCAAGGGCACGCACGCGGTCTACAACATGGCGCCGACCGATCACTACGGCGTCGATCGGCGCGCCCGCGTCCTGGTGCGCGTCGAAGGCGGTGACTGGAAGCTGGTTCGCTGACCATGAGTCAAGACATCGTCCTGTGGCTGGCCCAGGA
>JAFKGG010000335.1 GCA_017307915.1 Burkholderiales bacterium
GCGCGTCGGCATTGCCTTCCGACAGCGTGGCCCGCATGCCGAGCATATCGAGTGCCGCTTCGTTGAAGCGCTCCATCAATTCGCCGGCGAACACCTTGGCCATTGCCGCTTCCCAGGTCGGCTCTTCGCCGCGGGCGTAGATCTCGATGCTGTTCAAGGCCAGTTGGCGACCGATCTCGATCTGCGCGGCAAAGCTGCCGATGGTGTCGCGTACCATCGGGTCGAGCCGAAGCGGCTTGCCGTCGATCTGCACGGTGCGGATGTAGCTGCACAAAGCCTCGAACTGCCGCGCCACCTTCATCAGGATTCCGCTGCCGACATAGGCGCGCTCGGTGCCCAGCGAGCCGGTCAGCACCTGCCAGCCCTTGTTGACCTCGCCGACGAGCGCATCGGCGGGAACCCGTACGTTGTCGAGGAAGGTGTTGCAGAATTCTCCGCCGTACATCGTTCGCATCGGCGTACGAGTGATGCCTGGCGTGTCTCGATGCACCACGAACATGCTGATGCCGGCGTGCTGCGGCTTGGCGTCGGGGTCGGTGCGCGCGGCGAGCCACATGTATTCGGCCCAATAGGTCGTGGTCCAGATCTTCTGGCCGTTGATGACCCAGTGGTCGCCGTCGCGCACGGCCTTGGTGCGCAGCGACGCCAGATCCGAGCCCGAGTCCGGCTCGCTGTACCACATGCCGTACTTCGCTTCGCCGCGCAGCAAGGGCGGCAGGTAGCGCTGCTGCTGCTCGGGCGTTCCGTAGGTCATCCACGCGGCTGCCTGAATCGGCGCGCCGGCGCGCGGGGCTTCGGCACGATCCATCTCTTCCATGAAGGCCAGCAATTCATAGGGGGAGCGGTTCATGCCGCCGAACTTTTCCGGCCAGGTCAATCCCAGCCATCCCGTTTCGCCGAGCTCGCGGGAAAAATCCGGATCGTAGTCGCGATGCGTGGTATCGCTTTCCTGGTAGGCGCGCCGCCGCTCCTCGGGCCAGTGTTGCGCCAACCAGGCACGTACTTCGCGGCGAAAGGCGTTGCCGGCTTCGCCGAGATCGTATTCCGGAAACTCGTTGGGCGCTTCGCCCAGGTAGCGCTCCGCCAGCTCTTCTCTCGCTGCCCGGCCGCCGCCGAAGCGGGCGATGTCGAGATGCACGCGGCGGAAATGCCGCGGCGCCTCGTGCTCTTCGGCATAACCGATGGCACCGAAGGCGTGATGCGTTTCCAGGGAAACCTGGCGCAGCGAGGCGTTGGCAAACGCCCATAGCGCCGAGGCGAACGTGCGCCAGTGCTCGATGCCACGATCGAAATGCTCGGCCGCGTTGTCGATGCCGCGCTGGATACCGGTCAACGCGATCAGATTGTTGGTCAGCTTGTGCTGGATCGCCTGGAATCGGCCGACAGGCTGGCCGAACTGTTTGCGGTCCTTGACATACTGCACTACCAATTCGAACGCCCGGTCTGCTGCTCCCCAGGCGCGTGCGGCGTAGCCCAGCCGCGATACCGAAAGCAGGTCGCGTGCTGCCTGCGCCTCGATGCTGATGAAGCTGGCCGGCGCATTGGCGAATTCGATCCGGCTCAGGCCCTCGATGCCCATGGCCTTGGTCGGGCTGGCGGTCACGCCCGGCGCAGAAGCCGCCACGATTGCCAGTTCGGTGCCGCCGTTGATGAATACCAGGTAGTGGGTAGCGGCTTGCCCGCCATCGACGAAATTGATGTGGCCGCTCACGCGTGTTCCGGCCCTGCTGATCGATCCGGTGCCGCTATCGGGATCGAGGTCGCCGAACGACACGCATGCGAATGCTTCGCCTGCATGCAGCGCATCCAGAAGGGCGGCCAGCTCGGCGTTGGCGGTTCGCCGTCCGGCGAGCGCGAGATTAGCGATCGCGGCATCGGCCAATGGAACCGGGCAGGCCGCCCGGCCCAGCTCCTGGGCGACGATCAGTGCTTCTCGCAATCCGCCTTGTGACGGGTCGGTGCAGATCGAAGTCAGTCCCTGACCGGCGAGTTGCCGCCAGATTTCCCGTAATGCCGCGGGTTGTGCCGCACGCTCGACCGCGTTCGCCGCGGGCCAATGCTGTTCCAGGAAACCGCGCACCGAATCGCGTAGCAAGCGGCGTTCTTCATCGGACGGCAACGCCTGCGACGCTGCCTGGGATTCGTTTGTCGACATGAAACAAGTCTCCTGATCATGGTTCCGGACACGCGCAAGCGCGCCGGAAGCGTTTGTGTATTGGATAGACGCTGAGGCCGTGCCCGCACGTCAGCGCATGACCGCAGCGCTCAGCCCAGTTCCTTGACCAGCTCCGGCACCGCCGTGAACAGATCACCCACCAAGCCGTAGTCGGCCACCCCAAAGATCGGCGCCTCCTCGTCCTTGTTGATCGCCACGATCACCTTGCTGTCCTTCATCCCCGCCAGGTGCTGGATCGCCCCGCTGATCCCCACCGCCACGTACAACTGCGGCGCCACGATCTT
>JAFKGG010000478.1 GCA_017307915.1 Burkholderiales bacterium
TGCAGCCGCGCTATGGGAACACGGCGATCTTCGATCACTGCATGCCGTTTGACGTAAGCCGGGCGTATGACGAGGCGCGCGGCATCGTGCATCCGCGCATCTGGACGGCCGAGCGCGATCGCGAAATGTGGGCCGAGCTGGAAGGTTGATCCAGGCGCGCACCGACGCGCCTGCTTGATAAGCCAGGAGGAGCCACCATGCATCTGCACGAGCTGCCCGCGCAGGGCGCCGGCCTCGATTTCGAGGCGATCCGCTTCGACTACCGGCACTCGGCCGACCAGGACCGTGCCACACCGGCGCGTCATCCGATCGTAGTGGTCGGCGGCGGGCCGATCGGCCTGTCGCAGGCGATCGACCTGGCGCAGCGCGGGCTGCCGGTGGTGGTGCTGGAACGCGGTGACCGCCTGTCGACCGGCTCGCGCGCCCTGTGCTTTTCGAAGCGCACGCTGGAAATCTTCGACCGGCTCGGCTGCTGCCAGCCGATGGTCGACAAGGGCGTGTCGTGGCACACCGGCCGCGTGTTCTTCGGCAACGACGAGGTCTATCAATTCGACCTGCTGCCCGAAGAGGGACACGAACGGCCGGCGTTCATCAACCTGCAGCAATACTACGTCGAAGGGCAGCTCGCCGTACGCGCGGCGCAGTTGCCGAACATCGATCTGCGTTGGCACAACAAGGTCGTCGGGCTGCAGCAGCACGACGATCACGTGGCGCTCGACATCGACACGCCGCAAGGCCGTTACACGCTGCACGCCGACTACGTGATCGCTTGCGACGGCGCACGCTCGACGCTGCGCGAACTGCTCGGCCAGGAAAGCCGCGGGCAGGTGTTTCGCGACCGCTTCCTGATCGCCGACGTGCGCATGCAGGCCGAGTTTCCGGCCGAGCGCTGGTTCTGGTTCGAGCCGCCATTTCATCGCGGCGGCAGCGTGCTGCTGCATCGGCAGGCCGACAGCGTCTGGCGCATCGATTTCCAGCTCGGTTGGGATGCCGACCCCGAGAAGGAAAAACAGCCCGAGAACATCCGCCCGCGCGTGCAGGCGCTGCTGGGTGCAGACGCGCAGTTCGAGCTGGTCTGGGCGAGCGTCTACACCTTCGCCTGCCTGCGCATGGATTCGTTCCGCCACGGCCGCGTGCTGTTCGCCGGCGATGCCGCGCACGGCGTGTCGCCGTTCGGTGCGCGCGGCGCCAACTCGGGCGTGCAGGATATCGACAACCTGGGTTGGAAGCTGGCCGCGGTGCTGGGTGGGCAAGCCCCCGAAAGCCTGCTCGACAGCTATGCGCGCGAACGCGAATACGCGGCCGACGAAAACATCCTGAACTCGACGCGCTCAACCGATTTCATCACGCCCAAGAGCCCGATCAGCCGGATGTTTCGCGACGCCGTGCTCAGGCTGGCAGGCGAGCACCGCTTCGCGCGCACGCTAGTCAACAGCGGCCGTCTGTCGGTGCCGGCGGTGCTGCACGGCTCGGTGCTGTCAACGCCCGATCGCGATGAATTCGCCGGCAGCGTGGTGCCCGGCGCGTGCGCGGCCGATGCGCCCTTGCAGTTGGAAGACGGCAGCACGCAATGGCTGCTGCGCCGGCTGAGCGGCAATGGATTTGCGGCACTGGTGTTTGGCGATGCGCAGGCGGCCGCCGGCAGCCTGCGGGCCATCGAGACAAGCGGCGCCGCACTCGACGTGCTGCGCATCGGCGAGTCTGCCGCCAACCAGCTCGCCTGGCAGCGCTACGATGCGCGGCCGGGAACGGTGTATCTGCTGCGCCCCGACCAGCACGTTTGCGCACGCTGGCGCGCGCCGACCGCGGCCGACATCAGCGCGGCGCTGCAACGCGCGATGGGGGGCGCGGCCGGGCAGGTGCTGGACCAGCCGCTGGGCACCCAGGCTTCAGCACACAGCACCGCGCAGCGCGAGGCGCCGGGCACAAGCGCGCAATCCGCTGCCAGGGTCCCGGCTGCACAGTACCTGATCACGACGCCCAACCTCGACGCGCCCGACGATTTCTACGAAGCGCTGATCGACACCCATGCGTTGCTGGATAACGGCGCCAGCCATGCGCTGAACGCGCGGTTGGTGCTGCTGCTGGCCAATCACATTGGTTCATCGCAGGTGCTGCGCGAAGCGCTGGCGCAGGCGCTGCGAGGTGCCACGCCAGGCAAGGCCTGAGCGGCACGGGCCTGAACGATGCGTGCCCACGGGGCCCGCATCCCCTGTCTGCGGCCGATCACGGGCGCCGCCATTCGGCCTGCCACAGCCTGTCGAGCTCGCGCGCCATGGCCGGCGACGGATCGCCGACCGTGGTCTTGCGGCCGTGTTGCTGCACCAGGCCGAATACCGTGCCCTGCTCGCGTCCATAGAGCAGCACGAGATTGTTGTCGCCGCAATCGTGCGGCTTGCATACCGACGCCAGCGTGTATTGCACGCCGTCGAAGGTAAGCTGCTTGAGCTCCGGCGCCGGCCCTTCGAGGCGCGCCACCCAGCGTTCACGCGCGAAGGCACCGAACGCCTTGTTGAAACCCGATTTGAAGCGCGCATCGCGCAGCAGATCGAAAGGCGCCTGCGGCCCCTTGGCCACGGCCGCGCCGGGCAGCGCGTTGCGGTTCGGATCGCAATGGCGCAGCCGCTGCCCCAGCACACCGGCGCCGAGCGGCGCCAGCGATTGCGCGCCGCCATCGATCACGGCAAACAGGCCGTCGGCATTGTGATAAAGCACGAAGGCCAGACCATCGCCGCCTTTCACGTCACCGACGATCACGGTCTTGAAATCGGGCGCGCCAGCCGCGCCCGCATGCGTGGCGCGTGCGCGGATGCGATTGGCCGTCACCGAGCGGCCGCCGCGCTCGACCATCATCAGGTCGTCATAGAACTTCAAGGACAACGCGTTGCGATCGCCGCAGGCGTTCGAATAGACGCCGGCATAGGAACGTTCGAGCGCCAGATCGAGTTTGGCCTGCGCCAGGCCCGGCGCGCATAGCGCCAGCAGCAGGATCGCGGCCGGCAATGGCCGGCGGTGCGGGTGCGGCAGATCCGGCGATCGATGACGTACCGATCGGCCGCTGCATTCATGCGACGAGCTTTGCATCGGCGTCGAGTAGTGCTGCGAGCGGCTCGGCATGTTCGCTCCCGTGGTGCCACGGCAAACCCCTATCGTAGGCTCACCCGTATCGGTGCGCTAGTGTCGGCTGTACGCGTGTCGGCCATATGCATGCCCGCCGTGCGCGCGCCGACTGCACACGTGCCGGGCATATACGCTCAGCGCCGCGCCGTCAACTGCCGATAGACTTCGGCCGATACCGCGGCCAACGCCGAACGATCGGCTTCGGCCGAGATGGCATAGCCGAACGCGCCGTCGACCCAATAGAAGACGTTGACCGATCCCTGCTGCGCGAAGCGAAACCCGGTCTGCCCGGCCGGCGAACGGGGGTGGCCGGCGGCGTTCACGTCAGCTTCGTTCGACACGTACAAGGTCAGCCGCTTGCCGTCCTGGTCGCGATACATCAACTGCGCGACAGGTCCGTTGCCGCCCGGCAGCAGGCGGCCACCCTCGAGCGAGTAGCCGAGTCCGTGCAGCACCGGTACCTTGATCGGCGCACCCAGCCGGCGCGACAGCCAGGTCACCAATTGATCCTCGTGCGCCGCCTCGACTTCCACCGGCCGCCGACGTTCCGGGCTGTAGACCGCATGCGCCACCGCGGCACGGTGCGCGAAAGCGGCCGTCGGCGCGCTGGCACCCGTGCCCGCGGCGCCGGCAGAATCGGTTGCTCCGGTTGCCCCGGTCACCCCCGCGACTTCGGCGGCCATGCCGGCAGCACCGGACTGGCTCGACGAACGCACGCTACCGGCAGGCCAAGCGCCTGCGCCATCGGGCAGCACGCCGCGCAAGCCCCAGCCCACGCCACCGCCGACCAGCAGCAACACAACGGCCGCCGCCAGTTGCCGCAGCGGCCAGGCCCGCCACGGCGCCCGCCCGGCCGCCCGCGCCAATCTCGGCGGCACGGCCTCGTCGAGCACCGGGTCGAACAGCGCGCGCAATTCGCGCTTGTGCGCCAGGTAGCGGTCCAGGCGCTGCGCTTCCTCGGGCCGTTCGGCCAGGTAGGCATCGATCTCGCGGCGCCGCTCGGCGGGCAACTGCCCGTCGACATAGGCGTGCAGATCGGCTTCGGTGATCGGGGTCTGGCCGCTCTTCATGCTTTCACTTCACGACCTTCAGCCGCGTCGGGCCGGGTCGGTCATCCATCAGTGTGCGCAGGCGCTCACGCGCCCGCGACAGCCGCGACATCACCGTGCCGATCGGAATGCCCAGCAGCTTCGCCACGTCGGCATAGGCCATGTCTTCGAGCGCCACCAGCAGCAGGATCTCGCGCTGCTCGATCGGCAGCCGTTCGAGCGCCGCCTGCAGTTCCAGCACCGCCAGCCGGCTGCCCGCACTCGCGGCAGCACCGGCTGCCGACGGCTCGGACGGCGGCGGATCATCGTCAAGGCTCACCATCTGCACGCGCCGGCGACGCACGCCGTCGACGTGCAGATTGTGCATGATGCCAAACAGCCAGGCGCGCATGTCGCCAACGCCGTGCCACACCTCGGCGCGGGTCCAGGCACGTTCGAGCGTGTCCTGCACCAGATCGTCGGCGTCGTCGCGGTTGCCGACGAGCGCACGCGCATAGCGGCGCAGCCGCGGCACCCAGACCAGCAGTTGCCGGCTATCTTGATGCGAAGACATGCCCGCCGCGGCTCGGCTGCAAGCTCATTCCTTGACGACGAGCCAGACGTCGCGGAAATTGTCGCCCGTGCGATCGCCGGGCTGCTTGTCGGATTGATAGTAGTACACCGGCTTGCCTTTGTAGGCCCATTGCCGCGAACCGTCATCGCGAACGACGATGCTCCATGCGCCTTCGGCACGATCGCCAGCGGTAGCCATCAGCGGCGGCCACAGCGTGGCGCACTGGCCGTTGCAAGTGCTCTTGCCGGTGTTGGCCGAATCCTTGTCGAATATGTACAGCGTCATGCCGTTGGGGCCGACCAGCATGCCGTTGCTGAACTTGCCGGGCGCATCGGCAGCAAGAGCCGTCAGCGAGACGGCGGCGAACGCAAAGGCGTGAATGGCAGCTAGGATTTTCGATGACATGACAGGCTCCGGAATGCGGTGGATGATCGCGATACCGGCAGCGATACGCTGCCGGTAGTGGAGCAGACGCGCCGACGCCGCCGTTTATTCCATCGCCGTGGCCCCCGGCTGCCCGGGTGCCAGCTGTCCAGGCACCAGCGGCGTAGGCAACGGCTGCTCAGCAGTCGGCTGCCAGCCCGGCCCGCGCGTCAGCATCGTCTGCGCCAGCGCGCGCTCGGCGGGCTCCAGCGGCTGCAACCAGTCGATCCGCTCGCCGGCCAGCACGCCCACCGGCACGCCGTCGCGATAAACCACCCGCGAGCCCGTTACGCGCGGCACTTTGGCGCCCGGCAGCACGCCGCCCAGCAGATTGGCAGGATCGGCGGCCGCTACGCAGACCCATTGCACGGCGCCCGCGCCACGCCTGGCCTGCCGCAACGCAGTGATCGCCTCGGGCAGCGCAAACTGCTCGCCCGACAAGCCGGCGATGAAGCGCCCGCCGCGAATCTCGCCGCGCGCTTCCAGCCGGTGATAGACGCGCACCAGATCACGCCACGGCGGCAGCCAGGCGGCCTCGCGTTCGAGCAGTCGCCAGCAGACGACGCCGTAGCGGCGCAGCAGCGTGCGGGCAACGTGTTCGATGGCGGCCGAGCGCTCGGCGGCCAAGCTTGCAGCGGCCGATGTCACGCCCGCGGCCGGTGACGCCGCCGCTGCGGTGCCGCCGGCAGCAGCCGCACTCTCCACCGGCCGCCGCACCAGCGCCCAGCGACCGGCATCCTGCAAGCCCGACAGCGACGGGCCGCGCCGTCGCCTCGCCGACGACGCACGCTTGGCCGCCGGCACCAGCAGCGAACGCAATCCGGCATAGCTGTCGCAATGCACACGGCCGCGCATCACCAGTTCGCCGAGCGTGTCTTCCAGTTCGGTACGCAACAGCCGCGTGCCCTCGCCGATTTCATCGAAGAACGACGCGCCATGCGCGGCCAGGTAATCCAGCACGCGCTGACCGCGCGTGCTGACCGCTGCGTCGGCATCGACCGGCGGCGCCAGCCGCGTCCACGACGAGGCATTACGCCGCGGCAGCAACAACAAGGGCGTTGCGCGCAGCGATACGTTGCCGCCGTTGCCGGCGGCGGCTTCGGTGATCGGCGGCCGCAGCCGCGTCCACAGCGTGCGGCCGGCGGCGCACAGATCGTCGAGCCAGGCGCTGGCGTAATCATCGACGCGCGCCGGCAGCAGCTCGGCTTCCCAGACCGCGGCCGGCGCCTCGAAGCCTTCCAGTTGCGCCAGCACCGCCGCCAGCGCCTCGGGGCCACTGACGCGCGCCTGCGCGCCCAGGTGCTGCCAGCCGAACAGGAAGCGTGCGAACTCGCTGGGCGCCACCGGCTCGATCTCGCGCCGCAGCCGGCGCAGCGTATAGCGATGGATGCGCGCCAGCAGATGCCGTTCGCACCATTCGTCGAACGCCGCGGCGGGGCTGAAGCGGCCGTGCATCACGTAGCCTTCCTGCTGCAAGACCAGCAGCGCCGCATCGACGTCGCCGCGCGCAAGCTGCAATGCCGCCGCCAGTTGCGCCGCCGTCACCGGCCCCAATGCCGACAGCCGCGCACGCAACAGCTCGCGCAATGCGTCATCTCGATTCCAGGCCACGTTCGCATACTCGGCCGGCACCGTCACGACCGGTTGCGGGCTTGCATCCGGATGGATCGCCAGCAGCAGCGGCAGGCGTTCGGTGGCGACCCACAGCTTCGGCGCCGATACGCTCGAGGCTGCTGCGGCGACATCGACTGCGTCGGCATGCGACGGCGCCGGCAGCAGCAGGCAGGCGGCGCGCCCGTCATCGGCCAGCTCGCGCAACCAGCCGGCCCAATCGGCGGCGCGCGCCACCTCGTCATCGGTGAACGCGCCGACGCCGGTCAGCGCCTCGTGCATCTCGTCGGCGTTGCGCACCTCGGGCCAGGCTTCGATGCGCACCGCGTCGATCGCTTCGGCGTCGAGCTGGCCGAGATCGTCGGCGTTTTCGGGATCGGCATAACGGCGGCTCTGCACCGCCTGCGTGCGGCGCTCTTCCAGCGGCGCGTCGTCGAGGAAGGCATAGGGCCGCGCGTTGATCGCTTCGGCCGCCAGCGGCGACGGCGCGCTCAGGTCGCGCACCACCACTTCGATGCGACCGCTTTCCAGGCCGCGCAACAGTTGCAGCCAGCCTTCGGCATCCATCGCCTCGTACAGGCAATCATGCAGAGTCTGCGCCACCAGCGGATGATCGGGCACTTCGCGATCACCTGCGATGTTTTCCACGCAGGCCACCTGATCGGGAAACACACTGGCCAGCAGGTCCTCGGATTTCATCCGCTGCAACTGCGGCGCCACCTTGCGCCCACCGGTAAAGCGCGGCAGCGCCAGCGACGTGGTCGCGTTCCAGCGCCAGCGCACGCCGAACATCGGCGCATCGAGCAGCGCCTGCACCAGCACGCTCAGCGCGCTGGCCGAATGCAGATAGCGGGCCACGTCTTCGAGCGCAAAGCTGTGGCTGGTCGAGAGCGACAGCACGATCGAATCTTCAGTGGCTGCGGCCTGCAACTCGAAGTTGAACTTGCGGCAGAAACGCTTGCGCAGCGCCAGCCCCCAGGCGCGATTGAGCCGACTGCCATACGGTGAATGGATGACGAGCTGCGTGCCGCCCGATTCGTCGAAGAAACGCTCGAACACGATGCGCTGCTGCGTCGGCAAGGTGCCCAGCTCGGCTGCGGCGCGGCGCAGGTAGTCGAGCAACTGGGTGGCGGCGGCTTCGTCCAAGCCCAGCGTTGCCTTCAGCCATGTCGCTGCGCTGCCGTTCTTCTCGCTACCGCCACTGCCGTTGCTGCGGTTGCTACCGTTGCTGCCGCCGCTGCTATTGCCGTCCTTGCCTGCGTTGCCGCCACGATCGAAGCGTTGCAACAACTCTTCCCGCAGGCGCGATACGCCCTGCGACAACTCGTCGCTGCGCCCCGGCGCCTCGCCGAGCCAGAACGGTATGTTCGGCGCCGCCCCCTTGGCGTCTTCCACGCGCACGCGCCCCGGCTCGATGCGCAGAATGCGATAGCTGGTATTGCCGAGCTGGAACACGTCGCCGGCCAGGCTCTCGACGGCGAAGTCTTCATTGACCGTGCCCACCGTGTGCGACTCGGGTTCGAGCAGCACCACGTAGTCACCGGTGTCGGGAATCGTGCCGCCCGAGGTCAGGGCCGTCATCCGCGCACCGCGCCGCGCACGCAAGCGCCGATGCACGGCATCGCGATGTAGATAGCCGCCGCGTGCGCCGCGCCGCGTGGTGAAGCCTTCGGCCAGCATCTGAAGCACCGCGCCGAACTGCTCGCGCGACAGGTTCACGTACGGCCAGGCGCGCCGGCACAAGGCGAACAGCTCGTCCTCGTCCCATTCGCGGCACGCGACCTCGGCGATGATCTGCTGCGCCAGCACGTCGATAGGCGCCACCGGAATGCGCAAGGCGTCGAGCTCGCCGCGGCGCACGCAATCGAGCAGCGCCGCGCATTCGACCAGCTCATCACGCGTCTGCGGAAACAGCCGCGCCTTGGGCACACCATCGACCTGGTGCCGCGCACGGCCGGCGCGCTGCAGAAAGGTCGAGATGGCGCGCGGCGAACCGAGCTGGCACACCAGATCGACGTCGCCGATGTCCAGTCCCAGCTCCAATGACGCGGTGGCCACCAGCACCTTCAGTTCGCCGCGCTTCAAGCGCTGCTCCGCATCGAAGCGCGCTTCCTTGGCCAGGCTGCCGTGATGCGCGGCCACCGCTTCGTGCCCCAGACGATCGGCCAGGTGGCGCGCCGCGCGCTCGGCCATGCGCCGGGTGTTGACGAACACCAGCGTCGTGCGGTGCCCGGCGACCAGCTCGGCCAGTTGCGTGTAGACCTGCTCCCACTGGTCGTTCGACATCACCGCCGACAGCGGCGTCGGCGGCACCACCAGGGCCAGATCGCGCTGGCGCGTGTAGCCGATGTCGATGATCGTGCAATCGTCTTGCTGCGCGCCGGCGCCGGCACCGGCCAGAAAGCGCGCTACTTCCTCGATCGGCTTTTGCGTGGCCGACAGGCCGATGCGCACCGGTCGACTGCCCCCGGCCTCTGCCACCAGCGCATCGAGCCGCTCCAGCGACAACGCAAGATGGCTGCCGCGCTTGGTCGCCGCCACCGCGTGGATCTCATCGACGATGACGGTACGCACTCCAGCCAACATCGCGCGGCCGCTGTCCGAACCGAGCAGCACGTACAGCGATTCGGGCGTGGTCACCAGGATGTGCGGCGGCTTGCGCTGCACGAGCACGCGCTCGCGCGCCGGCGTATCGCCGGTACGCACCGCGCTGCGGATCTCGACGTCGGGCAGGCCCTGTTCGGCCAATGATTGGCGAATGCCCGCCAGCGGCGCTTCCAGGTTGATGCGAATGTCGTTGGACAGCGCCTTCAGCGGCGACACGTAAACGACCATCGTGCGATCGGGCAGCCCGCCGGGCTGCAGGCCCTCGCGCACCAGGGTATCGATCGCCGTCAGGAACGCGGTCAGCGTCTTGCCCGAGCCGGTGGGCGCCGCCACCAGCGTGTTTCGTCCGGCCGCGATCGCCGGCCAGGCGGCGGCCTGCGCCTGCGTGGCGCCGGCGGGAAAGCTGCGGGCGAACCAGGCAGCGACAGCGGGATGAAAAGCGGATAAAGGCATCGGCGCTGGCAAGTGGGCCTGACAAGGGGCCTAAACAAGGGGCCTGACAAATCGGCCCGGCGACCGGGAGGTGGGCGCGGCGGGCATGAGTCGGAGCGAGGAACCACCCGGCCTCGCGCACAGCCGGACATCGAGTGCCGGATCGATCTTATATGGGGTGGGGGCCGGCGCTCGCAACTGGCCATGCGCTGCGTGGGCGAACGCAGGGTTTTACCCGGGTTTTATTTGACTATTATTTTTACCCGGGTAATAATCGGCCCATGCTCAAATCCTCATCAACTCCAGAGTCCTCCGCCGGCCCCATGCCGGGGGATGCCGCCGCACGCTATACCGCCTTCCTCGGCCACCGCCGTATCGGCGCAGGCTCGTTGCCGGAGATCGCCCGCCTTGCGGCCGCCTTGCGCAGCGATGCGACGGCCTCGCATGACGCCGTGCTGATCTTCGACGACCGCAACGGCCAGCAGGTGGATCTCGACGAACGCCCGGCGCCGGAGATTCCGGCATCGGCGTCGGCATCAATGCCGGCATCACCCGCACCCGCTGCCGGCAGCCCAACCCCTCGCCCACCCGGCAGGCCGAAGCTCGGCGTGGTCGCCCGCGAAGTGACGCTGCTGCCGCGCCATTGGGAATGGCTGGCTACGCAGCCCGGCGGCGCTTCGGTGGCCTTGCGCAAGCTGGTCGACGAAGCACGTCACCGCCACGGCGCCCAAGACCGCATCCGCGCGTCACAGGAACGCTGCTATCGCTTCGCCACCGCGCTTGCCGGCAACCTGCCCGCTTACGAAGCCGCGTTGCGCGCGCTGTTCGCCCTCGACGGCGCAGCCTTCGAAGCCAGCACCGCGCAATGGCCCGAGGACGTTCGCGAGTATGCTCGCGAACTTGCGCGCGAGGCGTTCATCCAAGGCACGGCCACCGAAGGCCCGCGCCAAACCGCTGCCTGACCTGGTCGGCCGGTCCGCTCGCACGGCGCCACCCATCACTTCTCAACCATGACCCGCAGCCCTTCCAGCCCCGCCGGCATGCACCGCGGCGGCCCACCCGATGCGCGCCCGCTGTGGCGCGTCTTCATCGCCTTCCTCGGCCCGATGGTGCTGGGCAACGTGCTGCAATCGATGTCGGGCACGCTCAACCACATCTTCGTCGGACAGATGCTCGGCACGCGCGCGCTGGCCGCCGTGTCGGCGATGTTTCCGATCATCTTCTTCCTGATCTCGCTGGTGATCGGCGTCGGCGCCGGCGCGTCGGTGCTGATCGGCCAGGCCTGGGGCGCACGCGAGCCGGCCAAGGTGAAGACCATCGCCGGCACCGCGATCTCGCTCGGGCTGCTGCTCGGGCTGGTGGTGGCGCTGTTCGGCGGCCTGTTCACCGACGCGCTGCTGCGCTTGCTACGCACGCCGCCCGACGTGCTGCCCGAGGCAACCGGCTATGCGCGCACGATGATGCTGGCGATGCCGGGGCTGCTGGTGTTCATCCTGATGACGCAGTTGCTGCGCGGCGTCGGCGATACCGTCACGCCGCTGTATTCGCTGCTGCTGTCGACGGCGGTGTCGTGCCTGCTCACGCCGGCCTTCATCCGCGGCTGGTTCGGCCTGCCGCAGTTGGGCGTGACCAGCGCCGCGGCGGCCTCGATCGTGTCGTTCGTGGCCGCGCTTGCCTATCTGGGCTGGCACATGCATCGCCGCAACCATCCGCTGGCGCCCGACCGGCAACTGTTGCGCGCCTTGCGCGTCGATCGGCGCACGCTGAAGCTGGTGCTGCGCATCGGTCTGCCCACCGGCGTGCAGATGATCGTCATCTCGCTGGCCGAGATCGCACTGCTGGCGCTGGTCAACCGCTTCGGGTCGGACGCCACCGCGGCCTATGGTGCGGTCAACCAGGTCGTCAACTACGTGCAATTTCCCGCGCTGTCGATTTCGATCGCCGCCTCCATTCTCGGCGCGCAAGCGATCGGCGCCAGCCGCGGCGACCGGCTCGGCGCGATCGTGCGCACCGGCCTATGGATGAACGTGGCCGTCACCGGCGCGCTGATCATCATCGGCTATCTGTTCTCGCGCCATCTGATCGGCCTGTTCATCACCAGCGCGACGGTCATCGAGCTGGCGCAGACGCTGCTGCACATCATGCTGTGGAGCAGCCTGGTGTTCGGCTTCGCCTCGGTGCTGAGCGGCGTGATGCGCGCCTCGGGCGCCGTGCTGGTGCCGACCGCGATCTCGATCTTCTGCATCGCCGCGATCGAGGTGCCATCGGCTTACTGGCTGGCCGATCGCTTTGGCGTCGAAGGCATCTGGATGGCGTATCCGATCACCTTCGTGTCGATGCTGGTGCTGCAGGCGGGGTATTACCGCTTCGTGTGGCGGTTCATGAAGCTGGAAAAGCTGGTGTGACGGCCCGGCGGTTTCGCGCCTGCGGCGAATCGACGCAAGCGCATCGATTCGCCGGTCAACAGCCGAGACACACGCTGGCCGCCATGCTACGCCCGCATGTCTTCGGGAATCACTTCGCCATCCAGCACCATCGGCTCGCCATCCAGGAACAGGCTGGCCCCTTTCATCGCGATGTCCAGGTGCGCCGGCGTAGTGCGTGAGCCGCCGACGTCGGTGTTCGGCCCGGTCGACCACAGCACGTTGCCGTAGAACGCGCGGCCGTCCTGCCCGATGTAGGACTCCTTGTTGAACAGGCTGAGCGAATTCCACAGCCCCATCTTGTCCAGCCCCCAGCCGATGTGCGCCATCGCATAGGCATCGGGATCGTTCCAGCTGGCCATGAAGTGCCGCAGATGCTCGGCGTCGAAGCCGCCTTCGATCGACTTGATCCAGCCATCGACCACGTTGACGCGGATCTCGCTGCGCACGAAATCCTTGAACGGAAAAATGATGTCGCCGGGCGCGAGCACGATCGTGCCGTTGCTCTGCCCTTCATTCGGCCAGGTGTAGACGAAGGCGCCCGGGAAATGGTCCCAGCGGCCCGGCTGGTCGGTATAGCCGTATTGCAGGATCGGCGTCTTTGAATACTGGCCGAGTTGGTAGGTCAGGTCGGTGCCGGCGCGGTTGGTGATGCGCAGCTGTTTGGCCCGCGCCAGCCGGCGGCCGCCGGCTTCGACGCGCTCACGGTTGCCTTCGCGCGGAAACATGCGCGCCAGGATCTCAGGCGGCTCGACCACCATCAGCACGCGCGCGCCGGCGCGCTGGATCTCGACCTGCTCGGGCGAATGCAGCAACCCGACCAGATCGACCAGCATGTCGACGCGCTTGAGCATCTCCACGCCGGAACGATGACCGGTCAAGGGCGTGCGCCCCCACAACGCGCCCTGCGCGGTGGTCGGCGTCTGGCTGGCATCCTGCGCCGCCGGCGGCAGGTCGAGCCGGAACACTTCGGCCCCCAGGCGCTGGCCGGCCGCAACGAAGGCCGCCGCATAGTCGGCACGCGAATTCGGACCGGTCAGCACGGCCATCACCTGGCCGGGGCCTACCTTGCACAGCGCGAGTTCGCGCTGGAACATGTCCAGAAGATCAATGGCACTCATGAAGCCCCCCTCTTTTGGTCAGCATACTGAAAAATATCAGCCAACACCACCGCGTGAGCAATGGCCACAATCGCAAGACGACATGCGAAGGTGCCGCCGATTGACCTTTACGTCAACTGCGCACACCATTCGCGCCATGCCCACCTACACCATCGGCGAACTGGCCCGCGAGTTCGACGTCACGCCGCGCACGATCCGTTTCTATGAAGACCAAGGGCTGCTCGCGCCGCAGCGCAGCGGTACCGGCGGGCGCCAGCGGGTCTATTCGCACCGCGACCGCACGCGCCTGAAGCTGACGCTGCGCGGCAAGCGCCTGGGGCTGTCGCTGTCGGAGATCCGCGACCTGATCGACATGTATGAATCGCCGGCCGATACGGTGCCGCAGTTGACGCGCTTTCTGGCCGTGCTGGCCCGGCACCGCGGCACGCTGGAGCAGCAATTGCTCGATCTGCAGGAAACGCTCAGCGAGATCAAAGCGCACGAGCAACGCGCGCAGGCCTTGCTGGAAGCACGCAAGTAAACCGCCGCGCGAGCCGCGACACGCGCCGGCCGATGCGGCAGCCGCAACGCGGTCCGGCGGCGCTATTGCGGCGAACGCAAGGCCCGCCGATACAGCTTGCCGGTCGGCCCCAGCGGCAGCTCCCGACACAGGTGCACGGCCTTGGGCACCTTGTAGCGCGCCAGCGAACCGGCTTCGCGGCAGTGGCGGATCAGCTCATCGGCGTCGAGCGCAGCATCGCGCGCCACCACGTGCGCCTCGATGCGCTGCCCCCATTCGGGATCGGCCACGCCGACCACGGCGACGTTGAGCACGCCCGGATGGGTCAGCAGCACGCGCTCGATCTCCTCGGCGTGCACCTTCATCCCGCCGGTGTTGATCAGGTTGTCGATCCGCCCTTCGACGAACAGGTCGCCGTCGGCATCGAGCCGGCCCAGATCGCCGCTGCGCCACCAGCCGCCGACGAAGCGCTGCGCGGTCAAGGCCTCGTCGCGCCAGTAGCCGATCGACAGCGACGCGCCGCGCAGGCAGATCTCGCCGACCTCGCCGGCACCGAGCGGCGCATCGACGTCGCCGGCAGGATCGACGATGCGCAGCGCGGCGCCGCTCACCGAGCGGCCCGACGCGGCGGTCTTGCCGCGCCCGATCAGCGTGTCGGTGGAGGCGAACACGCCGGCGGCATTGCCGCCTTCGCTGGCCAGATACAGCGCATTGATCGTCGGGCAGATGCGGGCCAGCGCTTCGAGATCGCTGCGCGCCGGCGCCTCGCCGGAAATCGAGACCACGCGCAAGGCAGACAGATCGACCGCCGCCACGTCGAGCGCCAGCACCCGCCGCCACATGGTCGGCACGGCCGGCGCCATCGTGATCCGCTCGCGGGCCAGGGCGTCGAGAAACTGCTGCGGCTCGAACACCGGATCGAACACCACCTTGGCGCCCATCACCACGTAGGGCAGCACGACGTGGATCCAGGCCGCGAACGACGGCGCCATCGTGACCAGCGTCGAATCCTGCGGCCCGATGCCACTGTAGAGCTGCTGGCCGGCGCGCGTGGTTTCGATCAAGGTGCGATGCGTGTGCATCGCCCCCTTTGGGCGACCGGTGGATCCGGAAGACAGCACGATCGCGGCCAGGGCATCGAGCCCAGCGCTGCCGGCGGCATCCCGCGCCGGCAGCGCACCGGCTTCGGTGCGCTGCTTCACCGCTTCATCGAAGTCGCCCGAGCTTGCCGGTCGGCGCCGCCACCGTTCATCGCCCAACGCAATCGCCGGCACGCTGCCGGCGATCTGCAAGGCAAGCTCGTGCAGATCATCGTCATACACCAGCAAGGCCGCATCGAGCCAGGCCAAGGTATCAGCCAGGCCGGCCACGCTTTCGCGCGCGTGCAGGTTGCAAGCCACAGCGCCGGCGGCCAGTGCGCCGAACCAGCTCACCAGATGCGGCGCCGACGCCCGGCACAGGAACGCCACCACGCGACCGCGTTCGACGCCGGCCGCGGTGATGGCCGCGGCCGCGCGCTGCGTCAGTTCGGCCGCCCGCCGCCCCGATAGACGCAGCACCGGATCGACGATGAAATCCGTCTCGCCACGCTGCCCGCAGGCGTCGAGAAACAACTGATCCCGGCTGCGGCCGGCCGAGTTCA
>JAFKGG010000336.1 GCA_017307915.1 Burkholderiales bacterium
GTTGAGCACCGCACCCAGGAGGGTCGTATCGCGTCGCGCCAGAGCCTGTTTCAGCTCCGCGGTCAGCCGACCCGCCAAGTCGCGGTAGGCCGCAGCTTGCGCCACGTCCATTTGGACTTCACGAAACTCCTCGTCATACGGCGGCAGGACGTTGCCACCGATGTCCTTGAGCTTGAGGAAGATCGTGAACGGCAGGATGCACCGCAAGATGCCCTTCGGCCCAAACCCGGGCGCTTTGACCGTTCTGACCGTGACCTTGCTGCCCTTGGCTGTCTTGTGCGCCGGCCCGTCGGACTCGGAATAGATGTCCTTGAGAACCCCGTGGTCCCTCATATAGGCCATCGCGGCAGCGTTCATGCTGCCGTTGCGACTGGGGACGTAGCCGTCCTCGATCATGCGGCCCGGAAGCGCGCGGAACAGGAGGTGGAAAAGATCGTCCGCGTATCCACCCATCAGCGTGCCGGTGAGCGAGATCGTCTTGCGGACCTTGGACGCGATGACGCCCATCGCCTGGCCTTGCGCGGAGCCCCCGGTCTTGTATTCATGGGCCTCGTCCGCTATCAAAAGGTCGAACGTGCTTCGCGGCAGATACCGCTTCACGTACTCGGAAGGTTGGTAGCCGCCTTCACCGAAGCCGAGTTCCATGTTCGCCATGGCCCGCTCCATGCGGTGCGCCTGGCGATCGGAGAACACCAGCTTCCCGCTCGCGTCCATCAGGTTGATGAAGTTGTGCAGGTTGTCGCCGAGCATCGAGGCCAGAAAGCTATCCCCGAAGGTCTTCATCAGCTTCTGCGCGGTGGCTTCGCCGATCGTGGGAATCCGCTTCAATGCACGCAGTACGGCCGAGGACTGATCGCTGCTGGACAGCGCGCGCGGACGCATCAGCGTCCAGAGCGCGCTACCACAGCGACTGCACTTGCGGCGAAACTCTTCCGCCTGCAGCTCCTGAACACTGATCGGCTCGCCGTCGAGGTTGGTGACGACTTCCCCGCAGTGCGGGCAAGCCCCCACGTCGCCGTGACGGGTGCGCTTGTGCGTGAAGGCGGGCTTCCAATGGAACCCCATCCTCATGCGGACACGACCGAGGACGAAAAACTCCTGCGCGGGCGAAGGCACGCCCAGTTGCTCACGCAGTTTGATCAGCTTGAGCAACGTGTCCGGCCCGTTGAGGACCCACACTTTCGCGCCCGAGACGGTTTCGAGAATTTCCCGACGCCACTTGTAGACAAGGTGCGGCGGGCTCAGGACGAGCGTGCGGCGATAGCCTTCGGCATGCAGGACCGCGGCCAGCGCAATGCCGATCGTGGTCTTGCCGGTGCCCATCTCGCCATTGACGAACACAGCCCGCTCGCCCTGGTTGACGAGCAGCTCCGAGGCTGCATGCACGACCTCGGCCTGGGCGGGGAACAACCGGCGCTTCAGGCCTGCCAGCACCAGTTGCCGGTGCGGGCGCGGTGTGCCGTTATAGACGGGCGGGTTCGCCCGGTTGAGAGATTCCAGCAACTCGTCGCCGAACTCGGAAACGAAGTCCTGAAGACTCATGGACAGCTCGGACGATTCCTGTTCGAGCAGATCGTCCACGGGAGAGGTGTCAGAAGCCGTGGCCGCTTCGATGGCTTGCGTGTTCATGGTGATGCTCCAGAGAAACGGGGCATGCACCACTCCCCACGGGGCGATGGCATGCCCCAGGGTGGGAAGGAAAAACCGGCGCGCGGCCGGCGTGGAAGAAGATCAGTACTCGCTGGGCAGCAGCACCGTGGTGACGCTGCGATCCCATTCAGTGATGACCCAGACCTTCAGGTCCGGGCCAACCTCGTAGGCCGAGAACAGGCGGTCCTCGCCCGACTTCAGCGCGGCGTCGTTCTGGCGCCGGTCGCTGTCGTCGAGGTCGCCCCAGTCGCCACCGAGATGGCGGCGCAGATAGACGTTGGGGTTGAGGCGGCCCTGCTGGACCAGCTCCGACACGCCATTGGTCATGACGATCTGGCCCGGCTCAAAGCGAACATTCGGGATCAGGCTGATGAAAACGGCTTCGGTTGCCATGGATAGCTCCTTGAAGATGGAGGGGCCATGGCGCCCCCATCGGGGCGACCGGGCCCCGGTGGGTGGAGAAAAAGAACGCTGCGACTGCGGGCGTTCGGCGATCAGTTCCTGCGCCACCTCGCGCATCAGCCGCACATTGGCGTCATATTGCCGCGCGGTGGAGAGCATCAGATTGTTGACCAGCTTCGGCCGCCGCGCGCGCTGCCCCGATTCCTGCAGCGCCCCGACCATCGCGCCGACGAACGGGTGCATCTCATTCTGGTAAAAGCTGTTGAAACGATAATCGAACGCGCACAGCGCGATCGTGTCGAGCGTCAGCCGCGTCATATTGTCCGCGACGTCGATCACCGCATCGGCGCCGAACCGCTCCCAGCGCACGAACATCTGATCGGCG
>JAFKGG010000479.1 GCA_017307915.1 Burkholderiales bacterium
GCGGCGAGGTTTGAATGGGCGCAGTCGCACTCATCGCTCGTTCCTCACATCTTGATGTTGGCAGCCTGCACCAGTTGCTTCCATTTGGCGACCTCCGCCTTCACCGTGCGGTCGAGATCACCGGGGCTGCTGCCGGCGACCTCCGATCCTTGCTGCAGCAGCTTTTCGCGGACGTCGGGCGCTTCCAGCGCCTTGAGCACCGCCTCGTGCAGTCGCCTGACCACGTCGGGCGGAGAGCTGGCCGGCACGAACATCGCGTACCACGAATCGACCTCGAAATCGGGAATCAAGGCCTCGGCCACCGTCGGCACGTCGGGAAACGACGAACTGCGTTGCAGCGTCGATACGGCCAGTGCCTTCAGCTTGCCCGACTTCACATACGACGCGGCCGCCGGAATCGACACCCACAGCAGCGGCACCTGCCCGGCCATCACGTCGGTGACGGCGGGGCCGCCGCCCTTGTACGGAATGTGCACGAGGTCGGTGCCGGTCTTCAGCTTGAACAGTTCGCCGGCAATGTGGCCGGGCGATCCGTTGCCCACCGAGGCATAGTTCATCGCGCCGGGCTTGCTCCTGGCCATCGCCACCAGTTCCTGCAGGTTCGACACCGGCAGGCCCGGATGCGCCACCAGGATCTGCGGCAGCGACACCACTTTCGAGACGCCGAGAAAATCTTTCTCGACGTCATAGTTCAGCCTCGGAAAGATCGCCGGGTTGATCGTGTGCGAGGACAGCGTGAACAGCACCGTATAGCCGTCGGCCGGCGCCTTGGCAGCCATCTCGGTGCCGACGGCGCCGCCCGCGCCGCCGCGGTTCTCGATGACCATCGGCTGGCCGAGCAGCCTCACCATGCGCTCCTGCAGGATGCGCGCGATGATGTCGGTGCCGCCGCCCGGCGGATACGGCACGATCAGCCGGATCGGCTTGCTCGGATAGTCCTGCGCCTGCGCCGGCAAGCTCAGCGCCGCCGCGCTGCTGCCGGCCGCGATGCCGGCTAGCATTCGTCTCCTGGTCGCATCCATCGTCTCGTCTCCTCGTCGTGAAAGACCATGGTTCAGGGCGCGTACGCCCTATGGGCAGTAGCCGAGTTCAGAGGAAATCGATGCGGCGGTCTGCGCCGCCTGTGCACCGAGCGCGCGGGCCGTCGTCGCGTTGAAGCGCGCGATCGGCACGCTCATGCCGACCGCCGCTACCGGCCGGCCGTGCCGGTCGAGGATCGCCGCGCCGACGCCACCTACGCCGTCGCGCCATTCCTCGCGGTTGATCGCATAGCCGATGCGCCGGATCTCGGCCAGTTGCGTGCGCAACCGGGCCGGTTCGACGATCGTGCGTTCGGTATGGCGCGGCAGCCGCGCCGGCCAATGCTCGGGCTCGGCATGCGCCAGCAGCGCCTTGCCGGTGGCCACGCAGTGCGCGGGAGCGCGGCCGCCCAGTTCCGAATAGGCGCGCACCGGCTGCGGCGAATCGATCTTGACCAGATAGAGGATGTCCCAGCCGTCGCGCGTGGCCAGGTGCGTGGTTTCGTGCGTGGCCTCGGCCAGGCGGTTCAGCGGACCGAGTGCGGCTTGGCGCACGTCGATGGCGTTGACCACGCCCGAGCCCAGTTCGAACAGCTTCAGGCTGGCGCGGTATTCGCCGTTCTCGTCTTGCTTGACGTAGCCCAGTTCGAGCAGCGTGCGCAGGCTGCGATAGACGTTGGCCTTGGGCAACTGCAGGGCGCGCGCCAGCGGCGTCACGCCCCAGGCGCGGCCTGAGCGCGCGAGCAGTTCGAGTGCCTGCAATCCCTTGGCGAGCGTGCGTTCCATCGATGGCAGCTAAGAGGTCGTGAATGCTGCTTGTGCAGGGTCGTTGTTTCATATATAGAAACAACGTTCCAATTCACGGTACGGCTGCGATCGATCTCCGTCAAGCCGCGGCGTTCCGATTTTGGCCTTGGCCGCGCCATGCCAAAATAGCCGTCTCCTGTCTGACATTTTTTTCGGGTACGGCTGCTTGCGGATTGCGCTGATCAAGACCAGTTCCATGGGCGACGTCATTCACGCGCTGCCCGTCGTCAGCGACCTGATGCGCGCGATGCCGTTGGCACGCATCGACTGGATCGTCGAAGAAGCCTTCGCCGAGCTGCCGGCGCTGCACCCGCAAGTGGCCGCCGTGGTACCGGTGGCGGTACGCCGCTGGCGCCGCACACCGCTGGCACGCGCCACCCGCGCCGAGATCCGCGCCGTGAAGCAGCGATTGCGCGACGCCGGCTACGAGCGCGCACTCGACCTGCAAGGGCTGATCAAGAGCGCCTGGGTGGCGCGCTTCACGCGAGCGCCGGTGGCCGGGTTCTCGCGGGCCTGCGCGCGCGAGCCGCTGGCGGCGTGGTTCTATCGCGACCGTTACGACGTCGATCTGCGATTGCACGCGATCGAGCGCTTGCGCTCGCTGGCCGCGCAGGCTTTCGGCTATGCCGTGACCGGTGCGCCGGTGTTCGGGCTGCGCGTGCCCGACGAAGCCGTGCCGGGCCTGCCGCAGGAACCATTCGCCGTGCTGCTGCACGCCACGTCGCGTGCCGACAAGCAATGGCCGCAGGCCAACTGGGCCGAGCTGATCGGCCGCCTGGCCAATGCCGGCCTGCGAGTGGCGCTGCCCTGGGGCAGCCAGGCCGAACGGCAGCGCGCCGAGCAATTGGCCGCCGGGCATCCTGCCGCCAGCGTGCTGCCGCGGCTGAGCCTGCGGCAATGCGCGGCGGCGATCGGGCGGGCCCATTGCGTGGTCGGCGTCGATACCGGGCTCACGCATCTGGCCAGCGCGCTCGATGCGCCCACCGTGGCGCTGTTCGCCGCCACGCCGGCCTGGCGTTTCGGCTCTTACTGGAGTGAACGCGCCGTGAGCCTGGGCAGCGACGGACACTGGCCCGACGCCGACGAAGTGCTGCGTACTGCGCTGCGTGTGGCCGATCTGCGCCGCAGTGCGGCTGCCGTCACCCACGGTGCCTGAACGACCCATGGCGCGCTGGCTCTATTCGATCGGTTGGCTGCTGGCGACGCCGCTGGCGCTGGGGTATCTGCTGTGGCGCTCGCGCAAGCAGCCCGACTATCGGCGCCACCTGGGCGAGCGCTTCGGCCTGCACCGGCGCCGCCGCAGCACACGGCCGCTGCTGTGGGTGCATGCGGTGTCGGTCGGCGAGACGCGCGCCGCGCAGCCCTTGCTGCGCGCGCTGCTCGAACGCTATCCGCAGCACGAGCTGCTGCTCACGCACATGACGCCGACCGGCCGCGACACCGGCGCTGAACTGTTCGCCGGCCCGCGCGTGCAGCAGGCGTATCTGCCGTATGACCATCCGTGGGCGCTGCGTCGCTTCCTGCGCGCCTGGCGGCCGGCGATCGGCATCGTGATGGAAACCGAGCTGTGGCCGAACCTGGTCGCGGTGGCGCGCCGCCAAGGCGTGCCGCTGGCCTTCGTCAACGTGCGGCTGTCGCCGCGCTCGCTGCGCAAGGGGCTGCGCTTCGGCCGCCTGATCCGCCCGGCGCTGGCCGGCGTCGACCTGGTGCTGGCGCAGACGCGCGCCGATGCGCAGCGGCTGGCCGTGCTCGGCCGCGACGACGTGACGGTGGTCGGCAACATGAAGTTCGATGTGACGCCGGCGCCGGCGATGGAAGCGCTCGGCCATCGCTGGCGGCTGGCCTGGCTGGCCGGACGCGGCGCGGGCGGCTTGCCGCGGCCTTGCGTGCTGGCGGCCAGCACGCGCGACGGCGAAGAAGCGCTGCTGCTCGACGCCTGGGTACGCCATCTGCGTGCGGGGCAGGGCGCCGACGCCGGCGGCGCGGATGCCCAGCGTGGCGCAGGCAGCGCTGACCAAGAGCACGCGACGGCGCCGCGCAGCAGCCCGCTGTTCATCATCGTGCCGCGGCATCCGCAGCGCTTCGGCGAGGTGGCGGATCTGATCGCCCGCCATGGCTTGCGCTACGAACGCCGCAGCGCCGTCGATGCGGCCGGCCCCCTCGATTGCGACGTGCTGCTCGGTGATTCGATGGGCGAGATGGCGGCCTATTATGCGGCGGCCGACGTGGCGATCCTGGGCGGTTCATTGCTGCGCTTCGGCGGCCAGAACCTGATCGAGGCCTGCGCTGCCGGCGTGCCGGTGGTCATGGGGCCGCATACCTTCAACTTCGCCGAAGCCGCCGCGCAAGCCATCGATGCCGACGCCGCCGAGCGCGTGGCCGATGCCGGGCGCGCCGTGGCTGTGGCGCTGGCAATCGCCTGCGACGATGAACGCCGCCAATCGATGAGCGAGCGCGCGGCGGATTTTGCCGAGCGTCATCGCGGCGCCACGGCGCGAACGGTGGCGGCGTTGGCGCGCTTGATCGAGCGCTGAAGCGCATCGGCAATGCCGGTTGGACGCCCGATCTGAGGCGAGACGGCGGACAAGCCCTGAAGAGCGGGCTGTCTACCAGGCGATCTCTTTCCGGCAATTCAATCAACTTCTTGATTGACAATATGAGGTTCCAGGCCCAGAATCGCCGCTGATCGAGAGGAGCGCATGTCATTTCTCCTGGGTATTGATACCGGCGGTACTTTCACTGATCTGATTGCCTACGACGTGGTGACCGGCCGTATCAGCCAGCACAAGACGCTGACCGACTACGCCAGTGTGGTGGATGGCATGCTGCGCTGCATTGCCGATGCCAGCGTCGCTCTCGAAGATACCGATCGGGTAGTCCACGGCACCACGCACGTCATCAACGCCTACTTGCAGCGCCGCGGCGCCCGTACCGCCCTGGTCACCACACGAGGCTTTCGCGATCTGCTCGAAATCGGGCGGGCGAATCGCCCCATTGCATTCCAGCTCAGGCTCGGCAAGCAGGAAGCGCTGGTACCGCGCCATCTCAGATTCGAGGTGACGCAGCGCACGAGCGCGACCGGCGACACGCTGTGCGAAGTCAGCGTCGCCGATCTCGAAGCAGTCGCGCAGCGCGCCATGGCGGATGGCATCGAGGCGCTGGCGGTGTCGTTCCTCAATGCGTATGCGAATCCCGCCCACGAGCGTTTGGCGGCCGACTGGCTGCGCGCGCGGCTGCCCGGTGTGTACGTGACCGCTGCCACTGATCTGTCGATGGAGTGGTTCGAATATGAGCGCACGGCAACGGCAGTCGCCAATGCATTCGTTGGACCCGGCATCCGGGTCTATCTCGACGGCGTCAGGGCCGGGTTGGCGAAGCAGCGCTTCCGGGGATCGCTGAAGCTGATGGCCTCCAACGGGGGAACGCTGACGATCGATCGCGCCATCGATGAGCCGATCGCATTGGTCGAGTCCGGGCCCATCGGCGGCTGCATCGGCGCCGCTGCATTTTCCAGGGCCCTGGGCCTGGATCGAATGATCGCGTTCGACATGGGCGGTACTACCGCCAAGTGCGCGTTGATCGACGCGGGCCACTTCGACGTTCAATCGACCTACTACGTCGGCGGCTATGAACGCGGCTTTCCGATTCGTGCGGCGGTGCTCGACATCGTCGAGGTCGGCCTGGGCGGTGGTTCCATCGCATCGGTCGATGAACTGGGGCGGCTTCGCGTCGGCCCGGACAGCGCGGGATCCGAGCCGGGGCCGGCTGCCTTCGACCGTGGCGGTGCGGTGCCGACGGTCACCGACGCCAATCTCGTGTTGGGCAGGATCTCGCGGGATGGATTCCTTACCAATGGCCTGCGGCTTAACGAAACCGCGGCGCGCGAGGCCTTGCGGCGGCAGGTGGCCACTGCACTCGGTATGGATGCCGCTGATCAGGACGATCGCGTCGCCGCGGGGGTGATCGAGGTGGCGACGACGGTGATGGCCGGTGCGATCAAGGAGATCACGGTCGAGCGCGGACGCGATGCCACCGACTACGTGTTGTTCGCTTTCGGCGGCGGCGGCCCCTTGCATGCCTCGCTGCTCGCACGTGAACTGCACATCCGGACGATCATCGTTCCGCCGCGCCCAGGCAGCTTCTCGGCTTGCGGCATGTTGATGGCCGAGCTGCGTGAAGACGGCCAGCGCACATTCTTCAGAGCGCTGGAAGATGCGTCATTGGTCGATGCTGCAGGGCTGTTTGCCGAGATGCAGCTCGAAGCCGAGCGTGCCCTGCGAGAACAAGGAGCGAAGGAGCTTGCGCTCGTCGAACGTCGGCTCGAGATGCGCTTTCGCGGACAGCGACAGTCGATCGCCGTGATGTTCGATCCCGGCATGAGCGCCCACGAGCTGGGGCGCCGCTTCGAGGCCGTCTACGAGGAACGCTTCGGACATCGCGGCCCGGGTTCCATGGTCGAAATCGTTGCGCTGCGCTTGACCGCGAGCTCCCCGGCTCATGCTTTGAGTCCGGCGCAGGTCGGCATCCAGCGGGTTGGCGCGCAATCGCCGAGCGTGCGCATCAGGGATGTGTATTTCCTCGAAGCGCAAACCAGGTTGCCCACCGCCGTCTATCGTCGCGAAGAGCTGCCCACCGGATTTTCCTGCCGCGGGCCGGCCGTCATCGAAGAGTACGGCGCAACCACGGTGATCGGCCCCGGTGATTGCTTGCGCGTCGGCAGTCTCTCCGAGCTGCACATCAGCCGCGAAGATTGACTCACGGGCCGCCATGTTCAGGTATTTTTTCCGGAGCAGCATCGATGAGTGATCCGATCACGCTGGAGATCGTCAGGCAACGGCTGCTCGCCGTGCCCGAGTTGATCGACAAGAACGTGGCGCGCACCGCTTTCAGCCCGATCATCGCTGACTACAAGGATTACGCGGTCGGCATCGTCGACTGCGAAGGCAGGTTGATCGCGCAATGCAAGGGCGGGATCACCGTATTCGTCGCCAATGCGCTCGGTGTTGCGGTCAGAGATGGCCTGCAGATATACGGGCGCTCGCGCATCTATGCCGGCGACATCCTCATCACCAATCATGCCGGCACGATGGGGCAGCACTTGAACAATGTCGTCATGTACACGCCGATCTTCTGCGGCGATGGCGACGATCTGTTCGGTTTCATGGCCGTGGTGTTCCACTGGATGGATGTCGGCGGGGCGATCGTTGGATCGTGCGTATCGAATACGACGACCGACATCTATCAGGAAGGCATCCAGTTCCGCTCGGTGAAGCTGGTTGAGCGCGGCGTTTCATCCGAGGAGATGTTTAGGATCATTCAGTACAACACGCGCTTTCCGGAGATGGTGCTCGGCGACGTTCAGGCTCAGATCGCCGGTTGCGTCCGCGGCAAGGCGCTCGTCGAGGAAATCATCCAACGCTACGGCGCCCAGACGGTGCGCGATGCCGTGCAGAACATGTGGCAGCAAAGCGAACGCGCCGCACGCCGGGCGATCTCGTCGCTGCCCAATGGGGTCTACAGGGCCTCGTCGTTTCTCGATGACGACGGCATTCACATCGGCAAGCCCGTGCCGATCGAGGTCGTCGTCATGGTCGAAGACGATGAGCTCACGGTGGATCTCTCCGGCGTCGCCGACCAGTTGCCTGGTCCGTTGAATTCCGGTTTGCAGGGCGGCGCCGTGGCCGCGGTGCGCATCGCCTGCAAATATCTGCTTACGCCCGATGAGCCGGCCAATGATGGCGCCTTCCGGCCGCTGCGGATCACGATTCCCGAGCGAAAGTTTCTCAGCGCCGGTCCTGAAGCGCCGATGGGAGGCTCCGGCTCGACCTTGCCCAGCGTGATCGACACGATCATTCGCGCTTTCGCCGAGGTGGCGCCCGACCTCGTGAATGCCGGCCACCACGGAACGTTCGGCATCCACATGTTCTTCGGACGCGACCCGCGCAGCGGGCGGTTCTTCAAGCACGGCAACACCGCCATCGGCGGCTGGGGGGCCAGCTCGCGGGCCGACGGCGAAGGGCCATTCCGGTCGATGATCCACGCCGATACCTTCGAAGTGCCGGTGGAAATGCAGGAGGCGATGTTTCCGATTCGCATCGATTCGTTCACGCTGCGGCCCGATTCGGGGGGTGCCGGCAGGCATCGCGGCGGACTGGGCATCGAGCGTAGCTATACCGCCTTGGCCGCGATGTCGTTTCAAGCCAGCTTCGAACGATCGCAGTGCCGGCCCTGGGGGCTGTTCAGCGGGCAGCCCGGCAAGCCGGGTTACGTTGAGGCGATACAGGGCGAACGCAGCGTAACGCTGACCAAGGGTCAGCTCGAATTGACCGAAGGCGATCGGATCATCGTTCGCACCGGCGGCGGTGGTGGCTATGGCGATCCCAAGCAACGGCAGGCCGCGCTCATCGAACGCGATCTGCTCGAGGGCTACGTCAGCCAGGACGGGCTGTGCGAATACCTTGCTGCCCGCAATGAGGCCTCGGCATGAAGCTCGCTACCTTTGCCGCGCCAAACGGGCCTGCCTCGATGGGTCTGGTCGATGCCGATGCGCGCCGGGTGCTCGATTGCGCGGCAGCGCATCGACGGCTGCATGGCCGCTCATCCGAGGCATTGTCGAGCATGCAGCATCTGATCGAGGCCGGCCCCCGAGGGCTCGATCTCGTTCGTCGTATCGCCGAATCGGCGCCGCCCCAGGATTGGCATTCGTTCGACGTGGTGACCTGGTATGCACCGCTGCCATTGCCGGTGCAGGCACGCGATTTCTCGGTGTTCCGCGAACATATCGTCGGCGCGCCGAAAGGGGGCTCTCGTCTGAGAGCGCGCTTGAGCGGGCAATCGGAAGCCGAGGCGATGGCGGCCACGCCTGCTCCGGCCGACTACTACTTCAAGCGACCGGTCTGCTACTTCACCAACCGCTTCAATTTCGTCGGTCACCAGCATCAGATCGATTGGCCGGCCGGCTCCGAATACGTCGATTTCGAGCTGGAACTGGGCGCGATCATCGGTCGCGGCGGGCGCAACATCCCGGCATCGCAGGCAGCCGCGCATCTGTTCGGAATCACGCTGTTCAACGACGTCTCGGCGCGCGACATCCAGGTGTTCGAGATGACAGCTCGCCTGGGGCCCTACAAGGGCAAGAGCTTTGATACCGCCAACGTCATGGGGCCCTGGATCGTCACCTGCGACGAAATCGCCGACGTGAGGCAGCTCATGGCAACCGTGAGCGTCAATGGCCAGACCTGGCAGACGTCGAGCTTGCAGGACATGCTGTTCAGCTTCGAGGAAATGATCGAGTGGGCCTCGCATGACGAAACGCTTCATGCGGGCGAGTTCTTCGGCTCCGGATGCGTCGGCAAATGCTCGGGCATGGAACTCGACCGATGGCCTGAGAAAGGCGATCTCGTCGAACTGGAGGTTGCCGGTATCGGAAAGCTTGCCAATCGTTTCGGATGCAGGCCGGCAGCATAAGCCTGGCCCTGATTATTTCATCGACCCAAGGAGGAACTCATGCTGATCAGGAAGCAACTCGGAGGCTCGCTCGCCACCGCTTTACTTGGCGTGGCGATGGCGCTCCCGCTGTCGTCCGTTCAGGCCCAGGAATGGCCGTCCAAGCCGGTGCGGATCGTGCATACGTCCGGCGGCGGCAGCATGTCGGACATCTTCAGCCGCATCGTGGCTGATGGCCTGGCTTCCAGGCTCGGGCAGTCCGTCGTCGTCGAAGGCAAACCGGGGGGCAGCGGCGTGATCGCCTCGGCCGAGGTCGCGCGCGCCGCGCCTGATGGCTACACATTGCTGATCGGCACGATGAGTTCGCATGTGATGAACCCGATCCTGCTGAAGCCGAGCTACGATGCCGTCCGGGATTTCGCGCCGGTGGCAATGCTCGCCACGACGCCGCTCGTACTGGTCACGAACAAGGCCACGACCTCTTCGCTGAACGAGCTGATCGCGCTGTCCAAGCGGCCTGGCAATACGCTGACTTTCGCTTCCTGGGGCAATGCCAGCCTGTCGCATCTGGCCGCCGAGCTGATGATGGCATCGACCGGCGGCACGATGACGCACGTGCCCTACAAGTCGGCGGTCAGCGCCCGTGTCGATCTGATGGCCGAGCGCGTATCGATCATGTTCAGCGACATGATCGGCATGAATGAAGTGAAATCGGGGCGACTGAAGGTGGTGGGCACCACCGGCAGCAATCGGGCCTCTGCCTACCCCGACGTACCGACGCTGGCGGAGCTCGGGTTGAACGGCTATGAAACGCTGGGTTGGTTCGCGATATATGCCCCAGCGGCGACGCCCAAGCCCATCGTCGCGAGGCTGTCGAAGGAGGTCGCCACCTTGTTCACCAGCCCGGAGTTTCGCAAGCGCATCCAGGATCTGGGTGTCGAGCCGACGTACGCTGATCCGCAGCAGCTCGCTGAGCGCATGAAAACGGATGCGGCGAAATGGTCGAAACTGGTCAGGGACAAGAACATCAAGGTCGACTGATGCCGGGGCGGGGCGGTTCGGGCAGGCGGGCCAAGTACACTATGCGGCATGAAACCCCAGACCCCTGCCCGCCCGTCACGACGCCGTGAAAAGAGCGGCGGCGGTGCCGATTCCGATCAGACCCGCTCGACCGTATTGTCCGTAGCCATCCAGGAATTCGCCAGCAAAGGGCTTGCTGGCGCGCGTGTCGACGAGATCGCCCGAGCCGCGCAGGTCAACCAGCAGGCGCTCTACTACTACTTCGGCAGCAAGGATGGCTTGTTCGCGGCTGCATTGGAGCAGGGCTATCGTCGGATACTGGAAAGCAACATCCAACTGGCCAACGCGATTGCCGAGCTGCCTCCCAAGGAGGCGATCGAGTTCCTGGTCGGGAAGTTCTTCGACCGACTGGTGGAGCGCCGCGAGATGGTCGCCTTGATCCAGGACGAGAACCGGTATGGGGGCATCCACCTGAAAAATCGCGAGCTCGTACGCTCATCGACGGTGCCGCTGGTGCAGGCGCTCGACCGGATTCTGGACGAAGGCGCGAAGACGGGAGCGTTCTCCAGCCGATACACGGCCGAAGAGCTCTACGTCAATATTCTTTCGCTGTGCATGTTTTATTTCACGGATGCACACACGCTGTCGGTGCTGCTGGGCAAAGCGCTGCTGGATCCGCAAGAGATCCAGTCGCGACGCGAGCAGGTGATCGTGTTCGTTCTGCGCGCTCTCGGCGCCTGAAGCGCCGCGCGGCTCAGCGCCGCTGCCCCGGCAAGCTGCTCCCGGGCAGCGGTGCCGGCGACGCGCCGGGGATGCCCTGCGATGATGGTGCGCCCGGCAGGGGCGGCACCGTGGCCGGCGCGCCCGGGGCGCCCGGTACGACCGGGGTGCCCGCGGCGCCCGGCGCCGGCATCGGCGTCATCTGAAGCGGCGGCTGCGGCGTGCCCACCGTGCTGGGGCCTTCCTGCCCGCTGGTGCCGATCGGCGTCAGCAGCGCGTTGACGGCCTGCACGTCTTCTTCGCCGAGCGCGCCGGCGGTGGCTTGCAGCCTCAGACCGTTGAGCAGCGCGTCGTAGCGTGCCCGCGCCAGGTCGCGGCGGGTCTGGAACAGTTGCTGCTGCGCGTTCAGCACGTCGATGTTGATGCGCACGCCCACTTGGTAGCCGAGCAGGTTCGAATCGAGCGCCAAGCGGCTCGATCGCTCGGCCGCCTCCAGCGCATTGACCTGCGCCAGGCCGCTGCTCAGGCCCAGATAGGCCTGCCGGGCCGACTGCTCGGCCTGCCGGCGCAGGCTCTCCAGGGTCGAGCTCGACTGGTCGAGCGAGGCGGCGGCTTCGCGCACGCGCGCGTCGATCAGGCCGCCGGTGTACAGCGGCACCGACAACTGCACGCCGACCGCGGCATTGGTGCTGCGCACGCCGATGAAGTTGACCGCCGAGTTCTGCCCGTAGGACACCGAGCCCACCAGATCGACCACCGGATAGCGCGCATAGCGCTGCCGATCGATTTCGCGGCGCGCGATTTCGGCGGCGATCTGCTGCTGCAGCACGGTGAAGTTGCTTTCACGCGCGTTGCTCGCCCATTCCGATTCGCGCGCCGGCTCGGGGCCGTTCAAGCGCACGCCGGGGCGCAGGCCGTCGATGTCGCCCACCGGCTGGCCGATCAGTTGCGCCAGCGCGGCGCGCTTGACTTCCAGATCGTTGCGCGCGGCGATTTCCTGCGCCACGGCCAGGTCGTAGCGGGCCTGCGCTTCCTGCTGGTCGGTGATGGTGGCGGTGCCAACTTCGAAGTTGCGCTTGGCCGACGCCAACTGCTCGGTGATGGCCCGTATCTGCGACTCGAGCGTACTGACGTTGTCGTGCGCGGCCAGCAGATCGAAATAGGCCTGTGATACGCGCAGGACCAGGTCTTGCGTGGCTTGCGCCAGTTGCGCTTCGCCGGCGCCGACCTGCAGTTTGGTCTGTTCGAACAGCTCGACGTTCTGCAGCCTGAACAGCGGATAGCTCACCGACACTGAATAGCTTTGCGACGTGAAGCGGCGCACCGGCGCGAGGTTGGTGTCGGTGTTCTGTCGCATCAGCGAGGCGCCGGCGCTCACCGCCGGCAGCAGGCCGGCGCGCGCCTGCGGCACCCGTTCGCGAATCACTTGCAGCTGCGCGCGCGCGGCGGCCAGTTGCGCATCGTTGCGCAGCGCGCTGCGGTAGGCCTGCAGCAGATCGAGCGCGAAGGACGGCGCGGCGCTCGCCAGGCACAGGGCGGCGGCGAGCGCCTTGACCGTCGGGATCGCTGTCATCGAGAGGGCTCCAGTCGGTGGGATTGGCTTGGGTGAGTCATGCGGATCCGGCGCCCGAGGTTTCAGAAGCGGAAGTGTTCCGTTTGCGGGAAATCGACCAGCGGCCGGGCGACCGTGTCGAACAATATCTGAGTGCTGAACTGCCGCTCGGCGTTGCGCGTGATCAGTTGCGCCGTCATCACCGGCAGCTCGCCGACGATCGCCACCAGCCGCCCGCCCGGGTTCAGCCGCTGCAGCAGCGTTTCGGGCACGAACGATACCGAGCCCGACAGCACGATCGCGTCGAACTGGTCGCCGTCGGCCAGTTGCAGGCCATGGCCGTGCTCGACCGCAGCGTTGCCGATGCCGGCGCGCTTGAGGTTGGCGGCGGCAAAGCCGGCCAGATCGGCGCGGATCTCGCGGCTGACGACGCGGCGCGCCCGATGCGCCAGCAGTGCCGCCATATAGCCCGAGCCGGCGCCGATTTCCAGCACGCTTTCGTGCTTGCGCGGTGCCAGCGCTTGCAGCAGGCGCGCTTCGACCTTCGGCGACAGCATCACTTCGCCGGTGGTCTTGCCGTCGATGTTGAGCGGAATTTCCATGTCGGTGAAGGCCATGCGGCTGTAGGCCGGCGGCACGAACTCTTCACGCTTGACCACGAACAGCAGGTCGAGCACATCCTGGTCGAGCACCTGCCAGGGGCGGATCTGCTGCTCGATCATGTTGAAGCGGGCACGTTCGAAGTCCATGGAATCTTCCAGAAAGCGCTTAAAAGTCAAGATTTTAGCAATAGCCGCTCAGTTGCCTGCCGCCGGCGGCGAAGCGTCGGGCAACCGCTGGTCCGGCTCGTCGGGCGCGCCCGAGCGCCAGCGCCGCGTCAGCCAACTGCCGAAGTCGTCCAGATAGGTGTACAAAAGCGGCACCACCAGCAGCGTCAGCAGCGTCGAAGCCAGCACGCCGCCGATCACCGCGTGCGCCAGCGGCGCGCGCTGCTCGGCGCCTTCGCCGGCGCCGATCGCCAGCGGCAGCATGCCGAACACCATGGCCAGCGTCGTCATCAAGATCGGCCGCAGGCGGATTTCGGCCGCCTGCAGCAGCGCCTGCGCGCGCTCGACGCCGCGTGCTCGCGCCTGGTTGGCGAAATCGACCAGCAAGATGGCGTTCTTCGTGACCAGGCCCATCAGCATGATGAAGCCGATGATCGAGAACATGTTCAGCGTCGAGCGCCAGGCCAGCAGCGCCAGCACCACGCCGATCAGCGACAGCGGCAACGAAGCCATGATGGCCACCGGCTGCAGGAAGCTGCCGAACTGCGAGGCCAGGATCATGTAGATGAACAGCACCGCCAGAATCAGCGCCTGCACCGCATAGCCGAAACTCTCGATCATGTCGCGGTTCGAGCCGCCGCTGACCAGCCGGTAGCCGGGCGGCAATTCGATGGCGGCCAGCTTGGTCTTGATCAGTTCGCCGGCCGTGCCCGGCGCGATGCCGTCGGCGTTGGCCGAGATCAGCACCTCGCGGGTCAGGTCCTTGCGGTTGATCTGCGTCGGCCCCAGGCCGGGCTCGAAGCGCGCGATCTGGCGCAGCGACACCATACGCGGGCTGCCGTCGGCGTCGCTGCGGTTCGAGGTCAGCGCCAGCCGTTCCAGGTCGCCGACCGCGCCGCGCGCATCGCGCGGCAGCCGTACCTTGACGTCGTAGTTCTCTTCGTCGGGGGCGCGCCAGGTGCTGGCCGATTCGCCGGCCAGCAGCGGCCGCAGCACGGCGCTGACCTGGGCCACGCCCACGCCGAGATCGGAGGCGAGCTGCCGGTTGATCTCGACCGACAGCGTCGGCTTGGCCGGCTTGGAGCTGCTGTCGACCTCGACCACCACCGGTTGCGCGAAGCCTGAGTTGACGGCCGCGATCGCCTGCCGCACCTGGCCGCCCAGGCGCTCCAGCTCGGCCATGTCCTGGCCCTGTACGCTGATCTGGATCGCCTTGCCCGAGCTCACTGCGTTGATGTTGCCCAGGTCGGTCAGCGTGACGCCGGGAATGCGCATCAAGCGCTCGCGCATCGGGCGGCGCAACTGGTTGACCGAGCGCGTACGCTGGCTGCGCTCGACCAGCAGCGCGAAGGCGCTGGCGTAGTTCTTGCCCTGCACGACTCCGGTGTTCACCGAGCCATACGTCATGCGCACTTCGTCGAATTCGGCCAGTGCCGCCTGTACCTGGCGCAGCTTGTCTTCGGTGAACTGCAGCGACGCGCCGACCGGCGTGTAGAACTGTACGTAGACTTCGTTGTTGTCGGCCTCGGGCACGAACTCGACGCCGATCCACTTCAGCATCGGAAACGCCGCCACGAAGATGCCCAGCGCCGCGGCCAGCGTGAGCAGCCGGTGCCGCAGCCCCCAGCGCAGCAGCGCCACGTAGCCGCTTTCCAGCCGCAGCATGATGGCCTGGAAGCCCCGCAACAGCCGCGCCACCGGCCCCTTGCCGCGCGGGCCGTGCGCGTCGGGATCGCGCCAGACCGACGACAGCATCGGGTCGAGCGTGAACGCGACCAGCATCGACAGCAGCACCGCGAACGCGACCGTCACGCCGAACTGCTTGAAGAAGCGCCCGATGATGCCGCCCATGAAACCGATCGGCAGGAACACCGCCACGATGGTGAAAGTGGTGGCGGCCACAGCCAGGCCGATTTCCTGCGTGCCGTCGTAAGCGGCCTGCTTGTGCGGCTTGTTCATCGCCTGATGGCGCACGATGTTCTCGCGCACCACGATCGCATCGTCGATCAGCAGGCCGACGCAGATCGACAGCGCCAGCAGCGTGATCAGGTTGATCGTGAAGCCCAT
>JAFKGG010000337.1 GCA_017307915.1 Burkholderiales bacterium
CGTCGCCGCCCGCACGAATGCCCCTGGATCTGGCCCGCGGGTTCATCCGATCACCGAAAATCGCCAATGCCTGCTTCGCGTTCATCGCCCGCTATCAATTCGGCGGCTTGTTCAGCGTAGCCCTAAGCTTCGATAAAGCCCCAAACGCCGCCTGATACGCCCTCGCCACGACCTTGTAGTCGATCGAATACGCGCAAAAATCCACGCCGACGTCCGCCCAAAACGGGGCATCCTCCAGCTCACTCACATAGACGCCAGCTTTCAGGCCCTTCGCCTTGGCCGACTCCACGATGCTGAGCGCCGCCTTGCGAACGCGTGGATGTCCGCCTTGGCCATAGAGCTTCATGGACGCTGCCAAATCGCCCGCACCGCCCGCCATGACGGCGCCGAGTCCGGGAAGGGCAAGCACTTCGTCCAACCGCTCCACCACCTGCGCATCCTCGATCAACCCGATCGCAAGTGCGCGTGCGTTCGCCGCCGTGATCTGCGACGGCAGATCAGGCACTTGATAGAACAGGCCGCGCACGCCGGAACAGGTTCCGCGACTACCTTCCGGCGGGTAGCTGAATGCCTGCAGCATCGAACGGCTGTGTTCGATGTCGCGGCCGAAGTGCGACAGAATGATGCCCTGCACACCCGTGTCCAGAATACGCCCGATCTCGGGGGGCTCGGCGTGCCCTACCCTCGCCCAGCATGACATGCCGGCAGCATCGGCCGCACGTGCGTGAGCCAGAATATCGGCGACCGACAGGGCGGCGTGCTCCAGATCGACCACGCCATAGTCGAAACCGGCACCGGCAAGGATTTCACTCATCGCCGGGTCGTGGGTGAACACGAATGATCCAAGCGCGAGCTCGTTGCGCGCGAAGCGATCGCGGCAGGGGTCGCTGAACGAATGGTGGGTCGTCATGTCATCCACGCTTCGCAAGACCGACTCGTTCGATCAGCGCCTTCGATCGAGTGATCTCTTCGTTGACGAAGCGATTGTAGGTTTCCGTATCCATATAGCGCGGCGCCATTTGCAGGTTGTCGAGAACCTCGAGCACTTTGGGATCCTTCAGCGCAGCGGCAAAGACTTCTCTCACCCTTGCCACGACCGCCGGATCCATGCCGCGCGGCCCGCCAATACCGGTGGGCGAATCGGCAATCACCGGAATACCCAACTCGGAGAGTGTCGGCACATCCTTCCATTTCTTGGGCCGCTCTGCGCTCCAAGTACACAGCAATCGAGCCTTGCCGGATTCGACCATCGGCGTCCACGCAGATGCGTCCGCCACCATGTCGACGTGGCCGCCTAGCAGCGCAACCAGCATGTCCGGCGAACCCTTGTGCGGAATGTGGTTCAGGCGGATGCCCGCATGAGCGGAGATCTGTTCCATCGTGAGGTGCTGTGTGCTGCCCGGTCCCGGCGTGGCGTAGGTGAGGATGCCCGGCTTCTGACGCGCGGCATCCAGCAGTTGCTGGAAACTCTGGATCGGAGAGTCCGCCCGTACGACGATGCCGAACGTGTAGGCGCTCAGGTTTGCGATGTACGTGAAATCCGTAGACGGATTGAAGTTCACGTTCTGCATGTAAGGCAGGCGAAATAGGCTGACGGGAATGACCGTCAACGTATAACCGTCCGGCGCTGAGGTCTTCGCCACCGAGACCGGCCCCAAGGTGCCGGAAGCGCCGACCCGGTTCTCGACGGCCACCGGCTGGCCGAACTGGCGCGACGCAAATTCGGCCATCGCTCTCATCATCGTGTCGCCTGCGGTACCCGCGGGAACCTGCACGACGAGTCGGATCGGCCGCTCCGGATAAGCGCCTTGCGCTCGAATAGCGGAGGAGATCGGCAAGAGAAGGCTGCAGGCAATCAGCCGCCGGCGATGGGTGGATGCAGGGGTCACGGCGTCTCCTGGTGGTTGTGCAACTAGCAGAAGAATTTGGACGGGAACGACAGACCGCGACAAGACAAGCGCTGTCGCATAGTTCCGTCTAGCGGAACAAACAGGTAGACTGCCGCCGTCTGATCTCCCACCGATACTGAGCCTGCGCATGCCTGAATCGAACCGGTCGCTGGAACGCGGGCTCGCCATACTCGATTGCTTCAAGCCGGGAGTCGCATTCCTGACGCACGGCGAGTTGGTGCAACGCACGGCATTGCCCAAGACCACCGTGACGCGACTGACCACCGCGTTGCGGCGGAGTGGCTATCTGACTTATGACCCCGGCGTGCGCGGATTCCGCCTCGGCGTACCGGTTCTGAGTCTGGCGCGCGCCCATCAGGTGGGATGCGAAGTCACGCAGCGACTGTCACCGGCGATTCGCAGCGTTGCCGCTCGCACCTCTTCGTTGGTCGGGGTCGGAACTGCGCATGGTAGCGATATCGTCTATCTCGATCAGGTCAACTTCGACCCCAAGCGCCGGCTTCGGCAGGTCGGCACC
>JAFKGG010000338.1 GCA_017307915.1 Burkholderiales bacterium
CGGGCTGGACGTGCCTGTGTACCTGGGCAGTCGGGCAACCTTCGCGCTGGGGCAGTTCGGCGGTCATGCGGGGCGCAACCTGCGCAACGGCGACATGCTGGCGATCTCGCAACCCGCCTTGCCAGCGTGCACCACACCCGCGCCGATCGCAGAACCCGCGACCATCGACACGCAGCTGGTTCCAACCTATCCGAGCCACTGGAGCATCGGCGTGCTGTACGGTCCGCACGGTGCGCCGGACTTTCTGCAGCCCGAAGCCATCGAGATGTTCTTCGCTACCGACTGGCAGGTGCACTACAACTCCAACCGGCTCGGCATTCGCCTGATGGGACCAAAGCCCGCCTGGGCACGCAGCGATGGCGGTGAGGCGGGCCTGCATCCGTCCAATGTCCATGATTGCGAATACGCCATCGGCAGCATCAACTTCTCCGGCGATACGCCCATCATTCTCACCAAGGATGGCCCCAGCCTGGGCGGCTTCGTTTGCCCGGTAACCATAGCGAAGGCCGAACTGTGGAAGGTCGGCCAGGTCAAGCCAGGCGACACCATCCGCTTTCACGCGCTGAGCTACGAGCAGGCCGTAGCCCTCCAGTATCGGCAGGAAGAGGCCATTGCCGCGCTGCGCGCGCCCGACGAAGGTATTGCCAGCCTGCCGGTGCCTGTCCCGAAAGCCTTGGAGACGACCATCGTAGCCAGCGTACCCGCGACCGGCCACCGGCCGCGTATCACCTATCGCCAGGCCGGCGACAGTTACCTGCTGCTGGAATATGGGGAAAACGCACTGCACATCTCGCTGCGCCTGCACATCCATCTGCTGATGCAGCACATCGAGGCCCACCCGATCATCGGCGTGTTCGAGCTGTCGCCTGGCGTGCGATCGCTGCAGGTGCGCTATGACAGCCTAGCCATCAGTCAATCCGAACTGATCGCCAGATTGCTGGAGATCGAGGCGCAACTGCCCGACGTTTCCACTGTCAAGGTGCCCACCCGTGTGGTGCACCTGCCTGTGGCCTGGGAAGACAGCAGCACACTTGGCGCGGTGCAGCGCTACCAGGAAACCGTCAAGGCCAGAGCGCCCTGGCTGCCCAACAACGTGGACTTCATCCAGCGCATCAATGGCCTGGATCACCGCGACGAGGTGCGTGACATCTTCTTCCAGACCAGCTACCTCGTCATGGGCCTGGGCGACGTCTACCTGGGCGCTCCCTGCGCCGTGCCGCTGGACCCGCGCCATCGCCTGCTCACGTCCAAGTACAACCCGGCGCGAACCCATACCGCCGAGGGTACGGTGGGTATCGGTGGCGTTTACATGTGCATCTACGGCATGGACTCGCCGGGCGGCTATCAGCTCGTGGGCCGCACGGTGCCAATCTGGAACAAGTTCCTCAAGAACCCCGTGTTCCACGAGGGTGAACCCTGGTTGCTGCGCTTCTTTGATCAGGTGCGTTTCTACCCCGTCGGCGAGGCGGAGCTGAATCGATTCCGCGAGGACTTCCGCGAAGGCCGCGCCGTGGTGCGTATCGAAGAGGAAATCTTCGACTACGCTGCCTATCAGCGATTCCTGGACGACAACGCGGCCAGCATCGCCGCGTTCAAGGCCAGGCAGGCGGATGCATTCAGGGCCGAAGTGGCACGGTGGAAAGACGAGGACATCGTGGCATCGGAACCCGTCGCGGTGGAGGAAATCCGTATCGCCCTGCAGGAAGGACAGAGCCTGATCGAAGCGGATCTCTCGGGCAACATCTGGAAGATCCAGGTCAAGGCTGGGCAGAAGGTTGAAGCGGGTGAAACGCTCATCATCGTCGAAGCCATGAAGATGGAAATCCATGTTACTGCGCCGGCGAGCGGGATGGTGCACGAGATCGTGTGCCAGACCGGCAGGCCGGTCAGCAGTGGGGACCCGCTGATCGTGTTCGCCCATGAACGAAACGCTTGCTGACCGGCGGGTGGATCGTGAGGTGCAGAGCCTGCCACAGCAGCGGCTTGCCCCGAGCCGGGACTAGTACTTCAGAAGAGCGAAAGCCTCGGAAATCGTTCTACGCTGCGATGCCGCTACGCCGCCGTCGGCCGCCAGCCGTTAGCGCCAACGCCAAGGCAGGCGCCAGCAGCATCCACGAGGCCGGCTCCGGCACGGACTGCGCCTGCTGCTGCAGGAAGCCGCGGATCTCGCCGGCTGGGAAGGTGTCCGTGTGTATGTTGAAGTAGGCCGTCCCCGCGTTGAAGCCGGCGATCAGCGCTTGTTCTGCATTGTCCGGATTACCGCCCGCGAAACTGGGAATGAAGCCGGTCTGCCCGCGCTCAGCCCTGTGGGAAAGCTCGGCAAGGTGCCCGGCGTGACGGCCACGCCGACCGTGCCGACATCCGGTGTGGCCGTGCAGCAATGAATGTGCGCCACCGTCGTCACGCCCGACAGTCCGCTCCAGTC
>JAFKGG010000339.1 GCA_017307915.1 Burkholderiales bacterium
ACCTCGGACGCCAGGCGCCGCGCCAGCAGGTCTTGGTCCGGCTCATCACGCAGCGCCTCGATCACGCCGCGGGTGATCGGCAGCGAGACGCTGCCGGCCTCGCGCAGGTTCTCGAACGTCGTGTTGCGCGTCCCGGAGACCAGTTCCTGCAGGACTTCGAGCTTGGCTTCGTACTCCTCCTGGATCAGCGGCGTCAGCCCGACGCCTGGAGTCGTCTCGGTCTTGGTACAGGAATCGCAGGTGCGCTGCTCCTGCTCCCCGAGCACCCGCGTGGCCCATTCGACCGCCTGCTGCGGCGAGGTCCAGGCATGACACGACAGGCTCGCGCAACTGGCCGGCGCGATGGACGACGTGTCGGTCACGCCGCGGCCGTTGACCAAGTTGTAGCCCGCACGGGTGACGTCGCCGACCACCCGGATGGCGGGCTGGCCCGCGCCGCCGGCATTGCTGCCGCCCACCCAGGGCACACCGTCGTTGCCACGGCGCGTCTCGGCCTGCTCGACAGCCGACACGGCATCCGTGCTGGAAACCGCATCACGCAGCGCCATGCCTTCGGCCATCCGGCTCCAGCCAAGCTGGCCGCCCGCCAGGTCGGCCATCTTCTCGGCCATCGCCCTGCAGGTGAGTTTCGAGCGGTCGAAATCCAACCTGGCCTGCAGCACACCGTTCGTCAGCAGGTTGTACAGGCCCGGATCGGCGCGTTGGATGATCAGCGCAGGCAAGGATGCCACCGCCTGGGTCGCGCTCTGGATCACGCCGCTCATGATCTGCTGGAAACCTTGAGTGATGCCATTCAGTTGATTGCGCAGCGTGGTCTGGATGCTCATGTCCCCGCAAATGAGGTTGCTGTTCCAGCCCACACCGACTCCGATCGAGCGCATGCCAGCCGCGCGGCCCATGGACACGGCGCTGCCGCCGCCGATCGAGTACATCACCTCGTCGCCGATGACGGGGCCGCTGTTCTGGAATCCGGCCTGTCCCCACGCCAGGCCGCAGCCCAAGGCCAGCGCACCGGCCAACGCCGTCTGGCGCAGCAGGCGACGTGCCCTGGTCGAGAGGTTCATCCGTTCAGGACGCTTCATCGTTGCACCTCAGAAGAAATCGATGCTGCCGAGGAACACCTGCCCACGGCGTTCGCAGCAGGCATACGGGCGCCACAATGCCCAGGCGTAGTCACCCTGTTCGGCCTGTGTCAGCGTGCCGGTGTGGGGGAACACGGCGCAGGTGTTGGACAGGCGTGGCGTCAGTTCTTGCCACTTGCCGGTGGAGGCGTCGGTCTCCTTGAGCGCACCGGCCGGCCAGTAACCAGGCCGCGAGTTCGCCAGCAGCGGCTGATAGACGTGGATCTGTCCGCGGCGGGTCACGACATCGCCTGCGCGCTGGGCTACGACGGCGCCCGCCTTATGGTCATCCGCCTGATGCAGGAAGCCCCCGCGGGGGTACACATTGCCCCAGAGGTTCACCGTGGTGCGCCCGCCGACCTCGCGCAGACCGGGCGTCAGGGATTCGGGATAGACGGATTCGGGGATGTTGTAGCGCCACGCAATCGTGTCCAGCGTGCTGAGCAAGTACGGCATGAACGCCGTGCCCGCTCCCTCGCAGAAGTAGCCCGATGACGAGGCGAACTCGCTAAACAACTGACCGCCCGGATGACCGATGACGTCCGCGTTCTTGAACTTGGCGAGGTTGTTCTCGTGGTCTTCGTTCGTGGTTCCGTCCCCGCCGTCCTCGGCCGTCGCATTGGGCGGGCTCATGAAGCGAACCTCGGTCCAGGGGTTCTCCCCGGTATTGCTGTAGCTGGAAACGACCGCATCGGGGACGTAGTGGCGGACCTTGACGGAGGTGCGCACGGTGCAGCCCGTCCAGGTGCAGAACAGCCAATAGCAAATGCCGACGACGCGGTATTCCAGGCAATCGGGCGATGCCACCGAGCCCACGATGGTGGCGGTATTCAGGGCGTAGCTGCCTGTGGCGCTGACCAGCAGCAGCGATGCCACAGCGACGCGCAGGCGGCGCAGCAGATCGAATGGACGGTAGATCACGGCTGCTCCTTGCGGTGCTGGGCGACGCGGGACACGGCACGCGCCACGTCCGGCTCGCCATAGACCACGTAGCGCTGATCCACCACCACGGCCGGAATGCTGGTGATGCCCAGGCTCCATGCGTCGGTGACGCCCTGGTAGGCGGTGGCGATGCGGCGTTGAAGGTCAGCGCCTCCCTGGCTCAGGAGCTGCTTGACGATGGCGGTTGCCCGTTCGGGGTCGGCGGGCAGTTGCTCGGACAGCTTTGCTTCGATGCGGAGCGCTTCGTCCAGCTCGATCAGCCGCTCGCCGCCCATGGTCTTGACCGGGTGTCGACTGTCGGTGATGACCACCACATCGGCGGCGAAGCTGGCCGGGCTGAACACGGCCAGA
>JAFKGG010000340.1 GCA_017307915.1 Burkholderiales bacterium
CCGGCTCCGCGGGGTAGCGCCTCGGGTTCGTCGCCGAGCAACCCGAGCGCGGCGCGGCAGCCGGCAACCGCCTTCCCGCCACTGCCGCAAGGCCGGTTTCCCCATCATGCAACGCAGCGATGGCGCGCTCCCCTCTAAACCGATCATCGCAATAGGCTAAAATTAAGGGTTACCTCGGCAAGTGGCCTGCTTGTCAGCAAGCCACTTTCTCAATTCTCAAGCAGGGAAGTCATGAGTGACTCATCGAAGCCCGTGGATTCGTCTCGCCGCACTGCCATCGGTCTGACCTGCGCCGCAGGCGCGGTCGGCGGCGTCGCGGTGGCGATTCCCTTCGTCAGCACCTTTGCTCCGTCGGAAAAGGCCAAGGCCGCCGGCGCGCCGGTCGAGGTGGACATCTCGGCGATGCAGCCGGGCGAACTCAAGCGCGTCGAGTGGCGCGGCAAGCCGGTGTGGGTCGTGCGCCGCACGCCTGAGATGCTCGAGTCCCTGAAAAAGACCGACGACAAGGTCGCCGATCCCAATTCCGATCGCACCGCCTATCCGACGCCCCCCTACGCCAAGAACGAATACCGCTCGATCAAGCCCGAGTACTTGGTGGTGGTGGGCATCTGCTCGCACCTGGGCTGTTCCCCGACCGAGAAGTTCCAGTCCGGTGGCGATCCGTCGCTGCCTGCCGACTGGCCCGGCGGTTTCCTGTGCCCTTGCCATGGCTCCACCTTCGATCTGGCCGGCCGGGTCTACAAGAACAAACCCGCGCCCGACAATCTCGAAGTGCCGCCTTACATGTATCTGTCCGATACCCGCCTGCTGATCGGCGACGACAAGGCTTCGGCCTGATCGCATCCGGTCCGTCACCAAGCGGATATCCGGCCGTGACGCTTCGCCCCGCGTCCTCATCCGCTGCCCAGCCTGGGCGGTGCGGCGTGGCGAGCAAACGGCCCGACGCAAACGAAACCACCCTTCGCTCGTGAATTCTCGCGGGGAGCACTGAAGATGGCGCAGGAAAAACAAATCGACACCACCGGCCTGCTGGGCTGGATCGATCAGCGGTTTCCGCTGACCTCAACCTGGAAGGCGCACCTTTCCGAGTATTACGCGCCGAAGAACTTCAACTTCTGGTACTTCTTCGGCTCGCTGGCGATGCTGGTGCTGGTCATCCAGATCGTCACCGGCATCTTCCTCGTCATGCATTACAAACCCGACGCGGCGCTGGCCTTCGCGTCGGTCGAGTACATCATGCGTGACGTGCCCTGGGGCTGGCTGATCCGCTACATGCACTCCACCGGTGCGTCGGCGTTCTTCATCGTCGTCTACCTGCACATGTTCCGCGGGCTGCTGTACGGCTCGTATCGCAAGCCGCGCGAACTGGTCTGGATCTTCGGCTGCCTGATCTTCCTGTGCCTGATGGCCGAGGCCTTCTTCGGCTACCTGCTCCCCTGGGGTCAGATGTCGTACTGGGGCGCGCAGGTGATCGTGAACCTGTTCTCGGCCATCCCGTTCATCGGCCCTGAACTGGCGATCTGGATTCGCGGCGACTACGTGGTCGGCGACGCCACGCTGAACCGCTTCTTCTCGTTCCACGTCATCGCCATTCCGCTGGTGCTGCTCGGCCTGGTCGCCGCGCACCTGGTGGCGTTGCACGAAGTCGGTTCGAACAACCCCGACGGCATCGAGATCAAGGCCAAGAAAGACGCCAACGGCGTGCCGCTCGACGGCATCCCGTTCCATCCGTACTACTCGGTGCATGACATCCTGGGCGTGGCCGTGTTCCTGATCGCGTTCTCGGCCGTGCTGTTCTTCGCGCCCGAGTTCGGCGGCTACTTCCTCGAATACAACAACTTCATCCCGGCCGATCCGCTGAAGACCCCGTCGCATATCGCGCCGGTGTGGTACTTCACGCCGTTCTATTCGGTGCTGCGTGCCATTACCGAAGACTTCCTGCTGTACTGGATGATCCCGTTCCTGGTGGCCTTCACGCTGCTGGTGCTGGCCAGTGCGCGGCACGGCCTGTCGAAGCTGATCGCGGTGGCCGTCACCGTGGTCATGGTGATCGGCTTCTTCGTCGTCGACGCCAAGTTCTGGGGTGTGGTCGGCATGGGCGCTTCGGTGATGATCCTGTTCGCGCTGCCGTGGATCGATCAAAGCCCGGCGCGCTCGATCCGCTACCGCCCGACCTGGCACAAGTACGTCTATGCGGTGTTCGTCGTCGTGTTCCTGGTGCTGGGCTACTTCGGTACCCGGCCGCCGTCGCCGATGAACGAAATGCTGTCGAAAGCCGGCACGCTGCTGTATTTCGCATTCTTCCTGGTCATGCCGTGGTGGAGCCGGATGGGCAAGTTCAAACCCGTGCCCGACCGCGTCACTTTCTCGGCGCACTGAGTCAGGCATACGGAGCCGCATC
>JAFKGG010000341.1 GCA_017307915.1 Burkholderiales bacterium
GCGCGCGTCGAGCATCGCGCCGCGCGTTCCAACAGCAGGCGCACGATTTCCGATAGCGAATCGAGCATCATCACGATCACTTCATTGTGCGTGGCGCGGCCCAGCAGCCGGTAGAACTCGACGATGTCGGCCGAGCGGCGGGCATCGGCGCCGCCGCCCGCGAGCTCGGCCCACAGCTCGATGTCGCGTTCGATGGCGGCCAGATCTTCTTCGGTGGCGCGCTCGCAGGCCAGTCTGATCGCGTCGTTGGTGATCAGAATGCGGGCCTCGGTCACGGCGTCGGTCGATACCTGGCCGAGGAACACCAGGTCGCGCACCGCGCGCGTGATCAGCGCCGGGTCGCCGCGCTTGATCACCGGGCCGCCGTGGATGCCTTTCTGGCATTCGACGATGCCGGCCATCTCCAGGCTGCGCAGCGCCTCGCGCACGGCCGTGCGGCTGACGCCGAACTGCTCGGCCAGATCGCGTTCGGCCGGCAGCCGATCGCCCGGGCGCAACCGGCCGGCCGCCACCTCGCGTTCGATCTGATCGCGGATCTCCTCGAAGGCGCGGCGCGTCTTCACGACGGCGAAATCCGGCTCGACGACGGCCGGCGCGGTGCGCGTCGGTGTACGCCGGCGCGTGACGGGCGCGACCGGGGATGCCGGGGCAGCTGGCGCCATGGCGGCATTGCGCCCGGTCTTGGCGGGCGTATCGGAAGCGGTCGGTGCGGGTTCAGCAGTGCGCGGCGCGGTCGCATGGGGCATGTCCGACCTCGTTTGTCGATTTTTAAAATAGAATAGTATAATGGTATAACCAAATGTGAGGTAAACGGAGATACGCCTGATGCAACCCCCCGTTCTGATCGTGGGCGGCGGCCCGGTTGGGCTGGCGCTGGCCGGTGATCTGGGCTGGCGCGGCGTGGCCTGCACGCTGATCGAGCGCGGCGACGGTTCCATCACGCAAGCCAAGATGGACATGGTCGGCATCCGCACCATGGAGTTCTGCCGCCGCTGGGGCATCGTGGAGTGGACCGAAAGCGCCGGCTACAACCGCGACTATCCGCAGGATTGCGCTTGGGTCACCCATCTGAACGGCCACGAATTCGGTCGCGAATTTTTCCCCACGCCAGCGGCTGAGCCGCCGCCGCCGCAAAGCCCGCAAAAGCGCGAACGCTGCCCGCAGAATTTCTTCGATCCGGTGCTGCGCCGTTTTGCGCAGCGTTCGGGCAAGGCGGTGCTGAGCTACCACACCGAACTGGTCGACTTCACCGAGCGCGATGATCGCGTACTGGCCACCGTGCGCGACGTGCGCAGCGGCAGCACCAGCGTGATCGAAGCGGGCTACCTGGTTGGCTGCGACGGCGGCACCAGCGTCGTGCGCCACCAGCTCGGCATCGAGATGAGCGGCCCGGCAGCGCTGACCTACACCACCAACGTCATCTTCCGCTGCGCCAATCTCGAAAGCCTGCACGATAAGAAGCCTGCGTATCGCTACATCTTCATCGGGCCCGAGGGCACCTGGGCCACGCTGGTGGCGATCAACGGCCGCGATCAATGGCGCTTCTCGCTGGTCGGCGACGAAACCAAGCGTACGCACAGTGAAGACGAGCTGCGCCGCGCCATCGTGCGCGCGGTGGGTCGCGAGTTTGATTTCGAGATCCTGTCGGTGCTGCCCTGGGTGCGCCGGCAGCTGGTGGCCGATCGTTATTCGAGCCGGCGCGTGTTCATCGCCGGCGATGCCGCGCATCTGACTTCGCCCACCGGTGGCTTCGGCATGAACACCGGCATCCTCGACGTGGTGAATCTGTCGTGGAAGCTGCAGGCTGCCGTCGAGGGTTGGGGTGGCCCGCACATCCTCGACAGCTATGACAGCGAGCAGCGGCCGGTCGGCATTCGCAACGTGTCAGAGGCCACCGACAATCTGCGGCGCATGCTGTCGCCGCGCGTAGCCAGTCCGTCGCCCGAGGTGTTCGAGCCCGGGCCGGCCGGCGATGCGGCGCGGCGCGAATTCGGCGACCGCTACACCGAAATGATGCGCCGCGAGTGGTTCTCGATCGGCATCCATCTGGGCTATGTCTATGAAGGTTCGCCGCTGATCGTTGCAGACGGCACGCCGCGGCCGGAAGATACGGTATCGACGTATGCGCAAACGGCGCGGCCCGGTTCGCGCGCACCGCACGTCTGGCTGGCCGATGGCCGCTCGATACTCGACCTGTTCGGCCAGGGCTTCGTGCTGCTGCGCTTTGGGGCCGCGCCGTTTGCGCATACGTCGATACCGTATCTTCCTGCCGCGGCGTGCCGTCTGCAACGATCAGCGGCGAACCTTCATAGACATAGCCCAGATGGATGCCGATCGAGAACCACTCGCGGCGCATCATTTCGGTGTAGCGGTCGCCGAATTCGCGC
>JAFKGG010000480.1 GCA_017307915.1 Burkholderiales bacterium
ATCGATCATCTTGCCGTCGAGCGCCACCGCCGCGCCGTTCGAATCGCGCATCGCCTGCTGCACGCGCTGCGCCCAGGCGCGTTCATCGCCGCTGGGGCTGAACACGCGATGCACTTCGTCGATCTGTCGCGGATGGATGCACAGCTTGGCGCCGAAGCCCAAGCGGCGCGAGCGGTGCGTGTCGGCGCGCAGCGCCGCGGCGTCGTCCACCGCCGGCGTCACGCCGTCGATCGGCGCGGCCAGCCCGCCCAGCCGCGAAGCCAGCACCAGTTGCGAGCGAAAGAACAGCAGGCCGTCGTCGTCGCCCTCGATGCCCAGGTCGACTTGGAAGTCGAGCGAGCCGAAGGCCAGCCGGACCACGTTCGGCGCAGCCGCCAGTTGCTCGGCGCGCCGCAAGCCCAGCGCGGTTTCCACCAGCGCGATGATCGGCAAGCCATGCTGTTCGCATAGCGCCGCCAGCGCGGGGGCGATCGCTTCCGCCTTGGGCAGCATCACGCCGGCGATGCCGTGCCGCGCCAGCAGCGCCAGGTCGTCGCCGAACCATTCCGAATCGCCGGAGTTCAGCCGCAGCCAGACCGGCCGCGCAGCGCTGAGCCAGCCTGCGATGGCGTCGCGCGCGGCAGCCTTGCGCGGCGGCGGCACGGCGTCTTCCAGGTCGATGATGATGTCGTCGGCCGGTGCCGACCAGGCCTTGTCGAAGCGTTCCGGCCGATCGCCGGGAACGAACAGATAGCTGCGGGCAGCCGGCCGCTGCCGATAGGAATCGAAGGGTGTCATGACGGCGATGATCGCATGCTGGGCGGCGCTGCGGGTACTCGAAGAATTCGTGCGCCCCCTTCACCGATCATCAACACGGGACTCGCGCTGGCTGGCGGGAGGGTGCTCATCGGCCGCTGTGATGGGTGTCGCGGACGGCGCCATGAAGGCATCGATCAGCGCCTGTACCGGCGCCGACAGCGCATACCGGTCGCGCACCGCGATCTCCAGGTCACGCACCGCCCAGCGATCGCGCAGCGCCACGATCGCGATGTTCAGCCGCTGCGCATGGCGGCGTGCCACCGATTCGGGCACGATACCCACGCCGACGCCGGATTCGACCAGGCTGCACAGTGCCTCGAAGTTGCTGGCCTGAATGCGGATCTTCATCGCAAAGCCGGCCTGTGCCGCTGCGCGCGAAATGAATGCCTGCAGGGCCACGCTTTCATTCAAGCCCACGTAGTCGGCCTGCTCGATCTCGCTGAAGTCGATGGCCTGCCGTTGTGCCAGCGAGTGCGAGGCGGCCGTCACCAGCACCAGCCGCTCGCTGCGATACGGCAGGCATTCCAGCCCCTCGCTGGGCGCATCGGCAGCCAGGATGCCGACGTCGGCGGTGCCCTGGCGTAGCGCCCGCGCGATCTCGGCCGACGGCCGTTCCTGCAGATCGATGTTCACCTCGGGATAACTCAGCAGAAAACTCTGCAGCGTCGGCGGTACGAATTCGCTGATCGACAAGGTGTTGGCATACAGCCGGATCGATCCCTTCATGCTGGCGGCGCCTTCGTTCAGTTCATCCGTCAGCCTGCCGACCTGTCCGAGAATCAAGCGCGCATGGCGCAGTACCGTATGGCCCGACGAAGTAGGCACCAGACCCTGCGTGGTGCGATAGAAAAGCTGCGTGTGCAAGCCTTCCTCCATCTTCTTGATGCGAGCGCTGGCTGCCGGCGCCGACATATGCGAGCGCGCGGCGCCGCGCGTCAGGCTCGATGAGTCGACGACGTTGATGAGCAGGTGCAGGTCTACCAGGTCGAAATCGAACCTCATCGTCGTCTTGCTCGTTGTGGTCGGGCCGGGCCCGAGAAGTGCCGTCGCCCGCTGGCGAGCGCAAGCACTTAGGCAGAGCCGAATCGGCCGTTCGGCAAATGTGAATGCCCGCCATGGCGCGAAGCGTCAACCACGCCGACCGTGGCCCAAAGCACATGGAGCATAACGCGAATCGGGCGGCGCACCTATCGGCCCGCTCACTCCCGCGTGCGCTGCAACTGCTGACCCGCAATGCCGATGTCGCGTGCCGGATTGAAGTTCGGATTGTCGGTCAGCACGTAGCTGCCGTCGCGCAGCTGCCAGGCATGCTGATAGTGGTGCGGCAGCTCGACGACCCCGCCGCGCGGGTCGCGATAGCCTTGCACCTCGCGCAGCGCGCGCACGTTGTTGGTATGGATGCGGTCTTGCGTGGCTTGAGTCGAGCGCCAGGTTTCATTGCGGATCCGCGCCGTTTCCTCGCGCGTCTGATTCATGATCTCGCCGCGGCGTGCGATGTGCGCCATCGTTTCGCGCGACGTCTCGCGCTGGATGCGCGCGATCTGCGCCTGCGTGGCCGCGCTGTCGGCCGCCATCTGCTGCTCGGCGGCGTTGATGCGGGCCTGCCATTCCGGTCCTGCTTTCAAAGTCTCCCAGACCAGATCGAAATGCTTCTGCGGCACCGGGCCCGTGTTCGAGCGCCAGCTCAACACGCCCAGCGCCTGCCCCTGAATCGATTCGAAGGCGCGGCTGCCGGCCCCACCGCTCATGCGCATGTGGCTGAACGATACGTTCGTTGACAGCAGCTCGTGCACGTCACGGCCGCCGGCCCGATAGGTGATCAGCGCCTGACCGCTGTCGATCCATTGACGCATGCTGCTTTGGGGCGACTGGTTCTGCGCGATCAGACGCGATTTGTCGGGCCGCGGCCGATACTCGATCAGCCGCGCGTTCGGGCGCTGGCGTTGCACCCAGGAACTCAGGTACTCGCGCGCATCGCGAAAACTGGCCTGCGGGCAGTCGCCCACCGGCGCGCCATAGTTGGTTGTGCCCCAGGCCTCGAACGGCGACAGCTCGATCGCGGCGCTGGCATCGGGCGCGCTGGCCTGCAACCGAATCGCATAGGGCCGGTTGCAGCGCTGACCGACCTTCCACTGCACGTCGCCGCGATGCTGCCAGCCGGCCGGCACCATGATCGTCGCGGCCACCAGCGGTTTGTCGAAACCCTGGCGGTCGATGATCTCGATACGTTGTACGCGCAACGCGGTGGCGCTGGCCTGTGCCGCGGCGGCCGCTTGCGCCGCGGCATGGCAATGCCACGCTGCGGCCGGCATCAGCGCGGCCAGCGCGATCAGCGATTTTGACAGGCGTGTGTTGCGCATCGATCCATTATGCGCATCCCGGCCGCCTCTTGCCATCCCGGGAACGCGGGGGCATATATATAGGCGCCGGTATGGGTTCCTGATGCTTTGCTTATTCCGGCTGTGTTAGCGTTTTCCGATGCCAGTTGCCCCGATCACCGCCCGTCACGATCCGGCTGCCTCGCCCGCCTGGTGGCTGGCCCTGGCTGTCTGGCTGCTGGCCTGGCTTGGCCTGTTCGTGTTCACCGACTATCTCGACCTGGCCAATCGGGCGCTGATTCTCGTGCTGGCCTCGGCCGTCTCGGCGCTGTGGCTGGCGCCCTGGGTATCGATCGGTGCCTGCATCGTGGCCATGCTGGCCTTCAATTTCTTCTTCGTGCCGCCGCTGGGCACCTTCGCCATCGATCTGCATGCGCATGCGCTGCTGATGGCGACGATGGTCGCCGTCAGCTCGATCGTTGCGCTGCTGATGACGCGCCAGCGGCGCCTGACCGCAAACGAGCGCGAGCACGCCTTTCGCGCCGAGCAGCTCAGAACGTTTGGCGATGCCCTGCGCGACGTCGATGATCCGCGGGCTCAAGGCGCGCGCCTGCAGGAGGCCTTGGCCCGTCTGACCGGCAGCTCGGTCGCCTTGCTGCTGCCGCCGGCGTCGTCGATGCAGTCCGGGGCCGCCCGCATCGCGGATGGCGATTTCCTCGGCGATGTCGATGAAAACGAACGCGCCGGGCTGCGAGTCAGCCTGAACGAGAGTCAGGCGATGGGTCCCGGCACCGGGCGCCATGACGAGCAGGCGGCCTGGTATCTGCCGATGCGAGGCCGCCACTCCAGCTTCGGTGCCGCGCTGATTCGCGTGCCGGCCGATCTCGAGGCCGCGGCGGCCGTGCGCAAGCAGGCGCAGGTACTGTGCGATCAGATGGGGGCGGCGCTGGAGCGATTTGCTGCACAGCAGGCAGCAGCGGCGGCACGCGAGGCTGGCCAGGCGCAAGCGCTGCGCAGCACGCTGCTCACCGCGATTTCGCACGATCACCGCACACCGCTTGCAACGATCCTGGGCGCCGCCTCATCGCTGCACGATCAGGCTGATCGCTTGTCGCCCGAGCAACGCCAGCGGCTGGCCGCCACCATCGTCGATGAGGCCGCCCAATTGGCACGCCTGACGGAGAACACCTTGCAGCTTGCCCGGCTGGATGCGCCGGGCATCAGCTTGCATTTCGATTGGGAGTCAGTGGAAGAGATCGTCGGCAGCGTGTTGCGTCGAGCCCGGCAACGCGACCCCGCGCATCGCGTCAGAGCGGTGCTGGCACATGACCTGCCGCTGCTGCGATGCGACGCGGTACTGATGGTTCAGATGCTCGACAACCTGGTCGACAATGCGCTGAAGTATGGCGGCAACAGCGCGCCGGTCGAGATCGCAGCGCGTTGCGCCGGGGATCGATTGTTCATTGCCGTGCGCGACCGCGGCCCCGGTGTGCCGCTTGAATGGCGGTCGCGTATCTTCGATACCTTCCAGCGCGTCGGTGCCCAGACCGGTATCGACGATCGCGGTGCCGACGCGCCGGCCCGGCGCGGCGCCGGCATCGGCCTGGCGGTGTGCCGGGCCATTGCCGAGGCGCATGGTGGAGAGCTCAAACTGCGTGCCCGCAACCATGGCGGCTGCAGCCTCGAATTCAGCATGCCGATCGGCGCGGCGCCGACCCGCGCTGAGGCTGAGATCACCGAGGAACCGCCGCAATGAGCCCGACCGTGCTGCTGGTCGAAGACGATCGGGATTTACGCGGAACGCTGCGCGAAGCCTTGAGTGTCGAGGGCTATCGGGTGTCGTCGGCAGCCAGCCTGGCTGATGCGCACGCCCAGCTGATGCATGCGCGCGAGCGCGGCGGCATCGACCTGGTGCTGCTCGACCTGGGTCTGCCCGACGGTGACGGCGAAACATTGCTGGCCAGCCTGCGACGCGAGCGCAACACTGCCGTCATCGTGATCTCGGCGCGGCACAGCGATGACCCCAAGATTCGCCTGCTCGACGCCGGCGCCGATGACTATCTGGTCAAGCCGTTCAGCCTTGGCGAACTGCTGGCGCGCATGCGTGTCGCGCTGCGTCATCGCGGCACGCTGGTGCAGGCCGCCGTCGTGCGTTACGAACAGTACGGCGTGCTGATCGATCTGCAAGCGCACCGCGTGCGCCGCGACGGCGAAGACGTGCACCTGACGCCCACCGAATACAAGCTGCTCGCGCGGCTGGTGCGCAACGCCGGGCAGGTGGTTACGCACCGGCAATTGCTGGCCGATGTCTGGGGCTCCGAATTCAGCGAACACACGCATTACCTGCGCTTGTACATGGGGCAACTGCGCGCCAAGCTGGAAGCCGATCCGGCCGACCCACGGCTGCTGCTGACCGAAACCGGCATTGGCTATCGGCTGGCGGAGCCGCCCCAGAGTGCGTTGCCTGAAGCGTTCCCGGCTGCGCCCGCGCGGCGGCCAAGCTGAACCGGACGCAAGCCTAGACACCGACGCGGACTCAGACGCAGACGTCACGCGGCAAGCGGCGCCAACCCGCTTCGCTCCCTTATGCGTTCCTGATGCCATGCCGCGCACGATGGCCGCTCCAATGCCCTTCTGCTGCCGATGACTGCCTCTGCCTCCGCTTCCGCGGCCTCTGCGCCAGCATCGCCTGGCTCCGCGCCTTCCCAGGCATCTCGGCCATTGCACTCGCCCCAAGCGTCTCATTCGCCTCATTCGGACAACGCGCCGCATCGCGCGCCGCTGGCCGCGCTCACGCTGGGAGCGATCGGCGTCGTTTACGGCGACATCGGCACCAGTCCGCTGTATACGGTCAAGGAGATCTTCGCGCCCGCGACCGGCGTCGCGCTCGACCAGCGCAACGTGATCGGCGCGGTCTCGGTGATCCTGTGGGCGCTGATGCTGGTGGTCACGCTCAAGTACGTGATCCTGATCCTGCGCGCCGACAACCGCGGCGAGGGCGGCGGCCTGGCGCTGACCGCGCTGGCCACGCGCGCCGTCCAAGGGCGGCCGGCGCTGCGCAATGCTTTGCTGCTGTTGGGCGTGTTCGGCGCCACCTTGTTCTACGGCGACAGCGTGATCACGCCGGCCATCTCGGTGCTCGGCGCGATCGAAGGGATCGAGGTCGTGGCGCCCGCGCTCGAACCCTATGTGGTGCCGGCGTCGGTGGTGATCCTGATCGCGCTGTTCGTCGTGCAGCGCTTCGGCACGGCGCTGGTCGGCCGTTTCTTCGGGCCGATCCTCGTGCTGTGGTTCGTCACGCTCGGCGTCAGCGGCGCGCTGCACGTGTTGCAGCAGCCGGCCATCCTGGCGGCCGCCAATCCCGTGCACGCCTGGCACTTCCTGGCTGAACGCGGCTGGTATCTGTTCGCGGCCGTGGGGGCCATCGTGCTGGCGCTGACCGGTGCCGAAGCCCTGTACGCCGACATGGGCCATTTCGGCCGCCGCCCGATTCAGCTCGCCTGGAGCGGTCTGGTGCTGCCTAGCCTGACGCTGAACTACCTGGGGCAGGGGGCATTGCTGATCGGTGATCCGTCGGCGATCAGCAATCCGTTCTATCGGCTGTTCCCCGATGCCTGGATGGCGCCGGCCCTGCTGCTGGCCACGCTGGCGGCGATCATCGCATCGCAGGCCGTCATCTCGGGCGCTTACTCGATGACCAAGCAGGCCATCCAGCTCGGTTTTCTGCCGCGCATGGCCGTGCGTTACACCTCGGCGCGCGAAGCCGGCCAGATCTACATGCCGGCCATCAACTGGGCGCTGCTGGCGGGCGTCGTCGCGGCCACGCTGTTCTTCGGCAGTTCGTCGGAGCTGGCCGGCGCGTATGGATTGGCGGTGACGCTGACGATGCTCATCACCACCGTGCTCACCTACTTCGTGGTGCGCGAGGCCTGGCACCTGCCGGCGCTGGTGGCCATCGGCGCCACGTCGTTCTTCCTGGCCATCGACCTCGTTCTGGTGGCCGGCGGCATCGTCAAGTTCTTCGACGGCGGCTGGTTTCCATTGGCGCTGGGCTTGCTGCTGTTCGGCATCATGAGCACCTGGGCGCGCGGCCGCGCGCTGTTGCTGCAGAACATCCGACAGGATGGTCTCGAATTGCGGCCGTTCATCGATGCGCTCGATCCGGCGTCGATGAATCGCGCCGAGCGCACCGCCGTCTATCTGGTGGCCGATCCCTCGACCGTGCCGCAGGCGCTGCTGCACAACTTCAAGCACAACCAGGTGCTGCACCAGCGCAACCTGATCGTCACCGTCGTGTTCCGCGAACTGCCGTGGGTGCCGCCGGCCGAGCGCGTCGAGCTGCACGCGCTGGGCCATGATTTCTGGCGCATCACGCTGAACTTCGGCTTCATGGACACACCCGACGTGCCGCAGGCGCTGGCCCTGGCCGAAGCGCAGGGCCTGCACGTGCCGGTGTTCGAAACCAGCTACTTCCTCAGCCGCGAAACCGTCGTGCCCACGCCCGGCAGCGGCATGGCGCATTGGCGCGAACAGTTGTTCGCCACGATGAGCCGAAATGCCGGCGGTGTGGCCGAGTTCTTCAGGCTGCCCGGCAACGCGGTGGTGGAATTGGGTACGCGGGTACAGATCTGAGCGCCGGCATGGCGCCGGCCCACCCGGTAGGCCGAAAACTGATGGCGACCCCAATCGCTTTCTATTGGACGATCCGGCGAGATCGCGTGTAGCGTATCGGCCACGCCTCACGGGTCGACAGTTTTCCGTGCTCTTTGCCTTCGGCCGGTTGTACCCATCAAGTGAAAGACAAGACAAGCAAAATCGTTCCGTCCCTGATCCGGCGCGGCGTTCTGTGCCTGAATGATTTCGAGGCGCGTGCGCGCCGCCGCCTGCCGCGACCGATCTTCGGCTATGTTGCGGGCGCGGTCGAAGACAATCGATCAGGGCAGGAAAATCAGCGCAGCTTCGAGGAATACGGCTTCAAGCCCCGCGTACTCGTCGATGTCTCCCAGCGCTCCACGTCGGTGAGCCTGTTCGGCGCCACCTATGCGGCTCCGTTCGGCATCGCGCCGATGGGAATCAATGCGCTGTCCGCCTATCGCGGCGATCTGGTGCTGGCGCAGGCCGCCCAGCAGGCGAACATTCCGTCGATCATGAGCGGCTCGTCGCTGATACCGCTGGAGGAAGTGTGCGCCGCTGCTCCCGACACCTGGTTCCAGGCTTATCTTCCCGGAGATCGCTCGCAGATCACGGCGCTGATCGATCGCGTCGCCCGGGCCGGTGTTCAGACGCTGGTCATCACGGTGGATACGCCGGTCAGTGCCAATCGGGAGAACAATCTGCGCACCGGCTTTTCGACGCCGCTGCGCCCCAGCCTGCGGCTGGCGTTCGATGGCCTGAGTCACCCTCGTTGGCTGATGGGAGTGTTCGTACAGACCTTGCTGCGGCACGGCATGCCTCACTTCGAGAACAACTACGCGACGCGCGGCGCGCCGATTCTGTCTTCGAAGGTGATGCGTGATTTCTCCGATCGCAGCCATCTCACCTGGGATCACATCAGCGCGATTCGCAAGCGCTGGGATGGCCATCTGGTCATCAAAGGAATCCTGAGCGGCCGGGAAGCCGCCATCGCCAAGCGGCATGGTGTCGACGGCCTGATCGTGTCGAATCACGGGGGGCGGCAACTCGATGGCGCAGCCGCGCCGCTTCGGGTATTGCCGGAGGTCGTCGATGCCGCCGGTTCGATGACAGTGATGATCGACAGCGGTATCCGCCGCGGCACCGATGTTCTCAAGGCGCTGGCGCTCGGCGCCAAATGCGCATTCATCGGTCGCCCCTTCAACTATGCGATGGCTGTCGCCGGGCACGCCGGCGTCGGTCACGCGGCGGCCCTGCTGGCGAGCGAAATCGAACGAAACATGGGGATGCTGGGCATCACCCGGCTGGATGAACTGGATTCGAGCTTCCTGCTCAGGCAGTGGGGCTGAAGTCCGGCACCGCTGATGCCGCGTCGGTAAAGCCGTAGAGCTGCCAAGCGTTCTCGACCAGAATGCGATGGCGCCTGGCCTCGTCGGGTACCCACAAGGCCAGCGTGTCGAGCAGATCGCCCACGTTCATCATCGTGTTCCAGTTCGCCACGTGCGGCCAGTCCGAGCCCCAGACGCAGCGCTCGGGCGCTGCATCGACCAGTGCCTGTGCAATCGGCACGGTCTCGGCGTACGGCGGCGCTTCAGCCAGCCGATAGGCACCCGACAACTTCACCCAACCGCCATCGCGTACCAGCTCTCGCAGCGTGCGAAAGCCCGGCAGTTCCGTGCCAAGCGCCGCCGGGAAGTGCCCCATGTGATCGATGACGAACGGCACCTTCAGACGAGAAAGGCGGTCGGCAATCGGCGCCAGTTCGCGCGCGTCGAGCAGAAACTGCAGGTGCCAACCCATGTCGCGAGCCAGTGCTTCGTATTCGGGCAGTTCGTCGAAGCCGATGCCGCCGCCGTACAGCACGTTCAGGCGCAGGCCCACCACTCCGTCATCGCGCGCCTGCTCATACGCGCTGGCGGGCAGATCCAGCGGCATCACCCCGACGCCGCGCAGTCGCTTGCGATTGCGCCTGAGCGTCTGCCGCATCAGGCGGTCATCCGTGCCGTGTACGCTCACCTGGATCAACACACCATAGGTCATTCCCGTCGCATCCAGCATGTGCAGGTAGCTGGCGGGCGTAGCCTCCGGAGGCGTGTACGAGCGCGATGCGACGAACGGAAACTCCGGCGGCAGCCCGATCACATGCGCATGAGTGTCCACGGCACCGACCGGCACGCGGAAGCTGCGCGGAAGACGAGGATGCGGGTCCGGTCCCGGGCAGCTTGGAGATCCACCGCTACCCAGAGAGATACCGGCATTCGGTAGTGTCGAATCGGACGTCATTGCGGAAAGACGCCTACGGCAGTCAAGGTCTTGCCGATCGATTCAATATCCTTGACCAGCGACTGTTGCAGTTCCTCCGGGGTCGAACCCAGGGCGGGCACACCCAGTTCGAGAAACTGCTTCGACACCTCCGGCGACCTCAACACCTGGTTGGCCGCTGCGTTCAATTTCGACACGATGGCGGCGGGTGTGCCTGCCGGCGCAAAGATGGCGTTCCATCCGGTTACCTCGAAGCCCGGCAGACCCGCGCTGGCGATCGTCTCCAACTCGGGCAGTGCAGGCGAGCGCGTGGCACTGGCAATGCCGAGCGCCTTGACGCGACCGGCTCGCAGCATCGGCAACGCGGCAGCAGGCGAAACGAATGCCGCCTGGATGTCGTTGCGCATCAAGGCCACGATCATGTCGGGTTCGCTCTTGTAAGGCACATGAACCATCTTGAGTCCGGCCTTTTCCTGGAACACCAGTGCACCGACGTGAGCGAGACTGCCCGCGCCGACCGATCCGTAGCTGAGCGCTTCGGGTTTGCGCCGCCCTGCATCGATGAGACCCTTGACGTCCTTGATCGGGCCATCTTTCTGAACCAGGAGAACCAGATTCACCAATCCCACTTTCGTTACCGGCGAGAAATCCTTGATCGTGTCATAGGGAAGGTTCTTCATCGTGTTCGGATTGGCGACATGCGACGGGAACGCCATCAGCAAGGTATAGCCATCCGGCTTTGCCATGGCGACCAGGCTCGATCCGATGGATCCGCTTGCCCCCGGTTTGTTGTCGATGATCACCGGCTGCTTCAGGACATCGCTGAGGTTCTTGCCGAGAATCCGCGCCAACTGGTCCGTGATGCCACCAGCGCCAGTCGGCACAACCAAGCGGATAGGCTGCGAGGGATAGGCTACGGGGGCGGGTTGCGCATTTGCCTGGGCGCAGAGCGCCAATAGGATGAAAGAGCTTGTCAATAGCCTGAGCATGGAGAGGTCTCCCGCGATTCTCGATTAGTGATGTGGATACGAATGGCCCGCAGCGCCGCGGCGCTGTCCTTCAACGAATCGTGAATGGATTCGAAGTCGATGCGCCGGTGTTGATCCAGATGCTCTTGGTCTGCAGATACTCATCGACGGCATCCATGCCGTTTTCACGCCCGATGCCGGATTGCTTGTAACCTCCGAACGGCGACATATAGCTGACGGCGCGATAGGTATTAACCCAGACCGTGCCGGACCGAATCCGTTCAGACATCCGGAAGGCGCGCCCGATATCCGACGTCCAGACGCCCGCGCCCAGGCCATAGCACGAGTCGTTGGCGATCGCCACGGCCTCCTGCTCGTCGTCGAACGGGATCACCGCCAGCACCGGTCCGAATACTTCTTCCTGCGCGATGCGCATCCGGTTGTCGACGCGATCGAAGATCGTCGGCTGGACGAACCATCCGTTTCCGCACGAAGCCGGCCCGCCGCCCAGCCGCAGCCTGGCGCCTTCCTGCTGGGCAATCTGGATATAGCTCAATACCTTGTCGTACTGCTGGCGGGTCGTGATGGGGCCGACCTGCGTCTCGGCCGATAGCGGGTCGCCCAGGCGGGCAGTGCCGGCCAGCGCAAGCAGCCGCTGCATGAACTCGTCATGGATGCTCCGCTGCAGCAGCAGGCGTGAACCGGCGATGCATGTCTGGCCGCTCGCGGCGAATATGCCGGAGATCGCTCCGTTCACGGCGTCGTCCAGCTTGGCGTCGTCGAAGACGATGTTGGGCGATTTTCCGCCGAGCTCCAGGCTCACGTGCTTGAAACGATCAGCGGCGGCGCGGTTGACCACGCGGCCGGTGGCATCTGATCCGGTGAACGCGATCTTGTCGACCAGCGGATGTTCGATCAGAGCGGCCCCGACTTCCTTGCCGCCGGTTACCACGTTGATTACGCCGGGTGGGAACCCGGCTTCCTCGAACAGGCGCACGAATTCCAGCGTCGATGCAGAAGTGAACTCGGAGGGCTTCAGTACCAGCGTGCAGCCGGCGGCAAGCGCCGGCGCGACTTTCCACGCGGTCAGCAGCAGCGGCGAGTTCCACGGCGTGATGGCCGCCACTACGCCGAGCGGTTCGCGCCTCGTGAAGTTGACGTAGCCCTTCTTGTCCAAAGGGATCACGGATCCCTGGATCTTGTCGGCCAATCCGCCGAAGTAGTAGAACCACTGCGGAATGTAGTTGAGTTGGCTCTCCATCTCGGAGATCAACTTGCCGTTGTCGAGAACCTCGATCTCGGCCAGCCTGCGCGCTTCGCGTTCGATGAGGTCGCCCAGCCGATGCATCAAGCGTCCGCGCTGGCTGGCCGACATGTCGTGCCAGGCACCTTCGTTGAATGATCGATGCGCCGCGCGTACCGCCAGATCCACGTCGTCCGCGTCGCCTTGGGCGATCTGCGCCCACACCTGCCCGGTAAAGGGGTTGTAGCTGTCGAACCAGTTGTCATCGGCATCGACAAACTGTCCGTCGATGAACATTCGATAGCGATGCATGCCGCTACTCCTGGAAAGGGGTTCTGGTGACTACATCGAACTCAGTCCAAGGAATTCACGGAAGCGAATCTTGACGAAGGTGCCGTCGCGCGAGGGTAGTGCACGCGCATGGGCTTCGGCGCCGACGAGAACTTGTGCGAACAGGGGACCTCTTTGCGAATTGACGTGAGAAGCCAGCTCCGCCGCCCCGTCGATGTCGCTGATTTTCATCACCTGGCCGAAACTGCAGGCCTTCGCGATGTCGGCAAGCTCCACGCCCAGGCTGCTGTGGCTGCGCTGCATCCCGGTTTCGCCGAAGTGGCCGTTGTCGAGAACGACGATGCTGAGGTTCGGTCGCTGCTGCACCCCGATGGTCGCCAGCGTGCCCATTCCCATGAGCTGCTCGCCGTCGCCGGTGATCACCAGCACGGGTCTGTCGGGCTGGGCCAGGGCCAGGCCCAGGCCCATGGCTGCGGCGCCACCCATGGCGCCCCACAGGTAGAAGGTACCGGGACGATCCTCTGCTGCGAAGACATCGTAGGAGGGCGAACCCAGGCCGGTGACGACAAGCGCATCGGGGCAGGCTCGGAGCAGGCGCGCAACGAAGTCGCGTCGATCTATCGAACCTTGCATGCGTGGGGCGTTCATTTCGATCCCTCCCATTCCTTGCGCCCGATGAGGCGTTGCGACAGCAGGATCGCTACCGCCTGTCCCGCGTTGAACGCGGCGTCGAACCCCGCTTGTACGACAGGCGCCACCTCCTGCGGTTCATTGGCGCGCAGTACGGTGATGCCCATCAGTTCGAGCGACTTCTGCGTGGCCAGCCCCATCGGCGCCTGCCATGGGTTGAATTCGGCCCATTCGCCGCGCATCGTGATCAGAGTGAGAAACGGAAACCGGCAGTTTTGAATCAGGGAAAACATGTTCACGCAGTTGCCGACCCCGCTGCTTTGCATCAGCAGCACCGCTCGATCTCCGCCCAGCCATGCGCCGCAGGCCATCGCCACGCCTTCCTCTTCGGTGGTCAATACGACCGCGTGCATGTCCGCGTCCTCGTGGGCACGGCGAATGACATGGGAATGGCCCGCATCGGGAACGTAGGCAAGCTGCTTGACGCCGCCGGACTTGAGGATGCGGAAGATGTCATCCTGCCAGGTCATCGCTTGGGGAGAAGCTTGGCTCATGCGAGAGATTCCAATCATGGTATTGACCGAAATCCATCGTAAACTGTGATTCGAGGTTCGGTCTAATAGCAAGATCTGATTCCTGGCATCAACCCGCGGCATGAGCCGGTGCTCGAGGCATGGACATCAAACAACTACGCGCGCTGCTCACCATTGCCGAAACTGGCAGTGTCACCCGCGCGTCGGAATTGCTTCGCATCGTTCAGCCGGCGGTGTCGCGCCAACTGCGGCTTCTCGAGGATGAACTCGGCACTCAGCTTTTCGTGCGGGGCCGAAACGGCATGGAGCCTACCGAGGCCGGTACCGTTCTGATCGATCGGGTTCGTCGGGCATTGCAGGAACTGGATAGAGCCAGGGATGAAATTCGGCCCGCAGCAGGCACCTTGCGCGGGCTCGTGACGGTGGGCTTGTTGCCGAGCGTCAGTGATCATCTGGCCGGGCCCTTGGTCATGGGTCTCAAGGCCAGGCATCCGGAGCTTCAAATCAGCATCGCGGTTGGCTATGCGGGCCATCTTCAGCAATGGATTGAGAGCGCCGACATCGATGTCGCGCTGCTGTACGACGTCAGGCATTCATCAACGCTGGAAGTTCAGCCGCTGCTCGATGAGCGGCTCTATCTGGTGGGGCCGACCGAGGCCGGGCTCCGAATGGATACTCCGATCTCGGTGCAGGACGTGGCCTGCCGGCCGCTGGTGCTGCCGGCATCTCCGCATGGCATCCGGATCCTGTTCGAACGTGCCTGCGCAACCATTGATCCCAAGTTGCGTATCGTGGCCCAGACCAATGCCATGAATGTCCAGAAAAACCTGGTGATGCAGGGCTTGGGCTTCACCGTGCTGCCGGGTGTTTCGATCTGGGAGGATGTGACCCAGGGGCGTCTGTGCGCCGCCCCGATCGTCGAGCCCGATCTGCGACGCAGGATCGTTCTTGCCCGATCGCTCGGGCGGCGCAGCACGCCGCAAGTGCGTGCCTTGCTCGATGAACTTCGAGAGCAGGTGAAGATCAGCGTGGAGCGAGGCCTTTGGCCCGATGCCGACTGGCTGGCTGATTGAGCCGCCCCATCTGAGCAGCCCCATCTCGCGGCCGCGAGAGCCCCGGCATGCCAAAAACTGATCGAGTAAGCGAATTATTGTATTGGATCGAATGATTGGCGCGGCGCTAAGATCGATCGACGCTTGCAAGCTGCGAAGCCGTCTCTTGAGAACCGGGCGGCGTATTGAATCAGCATGAAGAGGAGAGAACCATGTTGGAGGTATCGACGAGCGCCTGGAGTCGACGTCGATGGATCGGCGCTTTGCTGACGCTGGCGGCGGTGCAGGCGGTCGTCCTCTCGCTCGCGGTGACCGTGGTGCCGGCCGTCGCCGTGTTCGTCGTGACGTCGGCGGACCCGTCCAACGTCGGCGTCCCGTGGACCCGCTCGGTGCAGATCGGTGCGGGC
>JAFKGG010000342.1 GCA_017307915.1 Burkholderiales bacterium
GTTGATGACGCGCACTTCGGCGCGTTCCTGGCCGCCGAGCTTCAGCTGGCCTGCGGTGATCACCTGTTCGCCGACGCGCACGCCGTCGACGATCTCGACCTTGCCGTCGCGCCGCAGGCCGGTGCGGATCTTGGTGCGCACCGCCTGGCCGGCGTCGTTGACCAGGTAGACGAACTGGTCGGCGCCAGCCGGAAACACCGCTTCCTCGGGGATCATCACCGCGCTGGGCCGTTGCGACAGCGTCAATGCACCCTTGGCGAACATGCCGGTGCGCAGCAAGCCATTGGGGTTGACCAAGCGGCCGCGGGCGATCACCGAACGGCCGTTGACGTCGACCTGCACGTCGACCGCTTCCAGCGTGGCATTGAAACGGCGCGACGGATAGGCGTCGAACTCCACTTCCAGCAGCTGGCCGCGGCGCAACTGGCCCAGGTAACGCTCGGGCAGCCGCAGATCGACCTTCATCTGCGAGACGTCTTCGAGCACGACCAGTTCGGCGCCTTCGCGCACGTAGTCGCCGACGCTGAAGTTGCGCAGGCCCAGCACGCCGGAAAACGGCGCGCGGATCTCGGTCTTGGACAGCTTGGCCTCGGCCAGCTTCAGCTTGGCTTCGACGACCTTCAGGTTGGAAGCGGCCTGGTCGCGCGCGCTTTCGCTGACGAACTTCTGCGCCGCCAGATCGGCCGTGCGCTGGTAATTGGAGCGCGCCAGGCTGAGTTCGGCGCGCGTCTGGTCGGCTTCGGCGGCAGCCACCGAGGCGTCGAGCGCCACCAGCAGATCGCCCTTGCGCACCTGCGCGCCGCCGTCGAAATTGATGCGCTCGACGCGGCCGGCGATCTCGGGCTTGATGATGACCGTTTCATTGGCACGCAAAGTGCCGACCGCGGCAACGGTTTCGACCAGCGAGACGCGCTGGGCCAGCGCTGCCTCGACACCGACCGGCCCGCGCCCGCCCCCTGGGCCCGCAGGGCCGCCAGCACCGCCCTGCCGACGGCCGGCGGCTGCGCCTGGGGCGCCGCCCGGCGCGCTGGGGCCCGGTGGATCCTGCAGCGTGGCATCGTCGCGCCGTGCGGTGGCCGCTTGCGAAGGCGTGCCGGGTGCAGCGATCTCCAGCACCGGGCCGGAGCCACGATGGATACCGTAGGCCCACCAACCAAGGCCGGCGATCGCGGCAGTGACTGCCAGGTAGAGGAGAACTGGTTTTTTCATTTCAGCGTGCTCAACCCGAAGAATCTAGCACAGGCGGGCTTTGCCGGGGGCGAATGTTTTGGGGCGCCCAACGATGCGCCAGCGACTTCGATTTGCGCTGGCGCGGGGCACTTCCCGATCACAACAGGCTACCATCTGGCGCTTGCGAGCAGATGTCAAATCCTTGTCATGACGCACGACAACGCCGCCGGCCCAACCAGCTTGGAAGCCGCCGCCCGGCCGGCGATTCGCGCCCTCGGCGCATCTCGGATCCGCGAAGTGGCCAATGCCGCCATCGGCACCGCCGGCGTGCTGCCGTTCTGGTTCGGCGAACCCGATTCGGTCACGCCCGAATTCATCCGCGCGGCGGCCAAGGCGGCGCTCGACGACGGGGACACTTTCTATCACCACAATCTGGGCTTGCCAGCGCTGCGCGACGAGCTGGCGGCCTACCAGACGCGGCTGCACGGCAGCGCCATCGACGCGCGCCGCGTCGTGGTCACCAGCAGCGGCGTCAATGGCCTGATGCTGGCCGCACAGACGCTGCTCGACCCGGGCACGCGGGTAGTGGCCGTGGTGCCGTTGTGGCCGAATCTGACCGAGATCCCGCAAATCCTGGGCGCGCGCGTCGATCGCGTCGCGCTCGAACTGTCGCGCGACGGCCGCTGGTCGCTCGACCTGGACCGGCTGCTGGCCGTGATCGGCGACGACGCGCGCGCCGTCATCGTCAATTCGCCGAACAATCCGACCGGCTGGACCATGCCGACCGAGCAGATCGCGGCGCTGCGCGCGCATTGCCGACGCCATGGCATCTGGGTGATCGCTGACGAAGCCTATGAACGGCTGGTGTTCGACGGCAGCCCGCGCGCGCCGTCTTGGCTGGACGTGGCCGACGAGCACGAGCGGCTGATCGTCGCCAATACTTTCTCCAAGGCCTGGCAGATGACCGGCTGGCGGCTCGGCTGGCTGACCGTGCCGCCGGCGCTGGTCGACGATCTGGCCAAGCTGGTCGAGTTCAATACCTCGTGCGCGCCCGGCTTCGTGCAGCGCGCCGCCGTGGCCGCGCTACGTGACGGCGAGCCGGCCGTGCAGGCGTTCGTCGCCGAGCTGGGCCGCCGGCGCGACGTGCTGCTGGCGGCGCTGGCGGGCATCGACGGCATCGACGTGGGCCGGCCCGACGG
>JAFKGG010000343.1 GCA_017307915.1 Burkholderiales bacterium
TGCAGGCAGCCAATGAGACTACAACGGCGGCGGCCAGCGCGCGCAGCCAAAGCGCAATGGATTTCATGGAACCGATTATAGCCAAGCCCTTCGCCGACGTTCCCGGCCGGCCTGCCGGCACCGGCGCCGGTGCCGAGGAGGGCGAGGCCACCGATGTCGCCGAAGCTGGCGAGACGCTGACGCTGGACGCCGCCGACGGCGCCGGCCAGCGGCTCGACCGCTATCTCGCCGGGCAGCTTGCTGCGCGCTTGCCCGGCGTGTCGCGTACGCGGGTGCAGCAATGGATCGCGCTGGGTGCGGTGCGCTGCGATGACCGCGTGCTGCCCGCCAAGACGCGGCTGACGGGCCGTGAAACGATTGTGGTCGAGCCGCAGCCGCGCGAGGCTGACGCTGCATTCGCGCCAGATCCGGTGCCCTTGGAGGTCGTCGCCGAAGATGCGGCGCTGCTGGTGCTGGCCAAGCCGGCCGGGCTGGTCGTGCATCCGGGCGCCGGCAATTGGCGCGGCACGCTGATGAACGGGCTGCTCTACCACCGTCCGCCGCTGGCGGCACTGCCGCGCGCCGGCATCGTGCACCGGCTCGACCGTGACACCAGCGGCTTGATGGTGGTGGCCAAGACCGACGCGGCGATGCAGGCGCTGGCCGCGCAGCTTGCCGATCGCAGCATGGGCCGCCGTTACCTGGCGCTGGTGGCCGGACGCTGCCCCGCCGGCGGCTGCATCGACGCGCCGATCGGGCGCGACGAGACGACGCGTGTCAGGATGGCCGTGGTCGCGGTACCCAAGGGACGTGTCGCGCGTACGTTCTATCGCAGCCTGGCATTCGGCGAATTGGCCGGCAAACCGGTGACGCTGGTCGAATGCCGGCTGCAAACCGGCCGTACGCACCAGATCCGCGTGCATTTACGCAGCATCGGCCATCCGCTCGTTGGTGACGTGCTGTATGGCGGGCCGCCGATCGATGGCTTTGCGCGCCAGGCACTGCATGCGTGGCGGCTGGCGCTGCTGCATCCGGCCGATGGCCGGCCGTGCGCCTGGCAGCAGGTGATGCCGCCCGACATGCGCGGCTTGTGCGAGCGCGCCGGCATCGACGTCGAGCAGGCGATGCGGGCGGCGCAGGCTCCATTCGAGCTTGGCGAAGCAAAGCGCTGAGCCCTTGAGGAAGAACTGATGGCGGATTCGATGCCGAATATCGTTGGCCAGGCGATGAAAGAGTCAGGTGTTCGCACGGCGGTCACCGCGAATGCCGCGAAGAACCCGCCGCGCTCGCTCGATGATCTGGCTGAACTGAGGCCCGATTGGGCGCTGCCCGGCGTGCGTGCCTGGGTCAGCGGCCGTCGCGGCGGCGTCAGCAGCGGTCAATGGGGGCTGGCCGGCGATTTGCCGGGCGGCCTGAACCTGGGCTCACGCTGCGGCGACGACCCGCAGGCGGTGCAGGAAAACCGCCGGCGGCTGCGTGCGCTGCTGCCGGCCGAGCCACGCTGGCTGCGGCAGGTGCACGGCACGGTGGTGCATCGCGCGGGTGCCGCACCCACGTCGGATGAACCGCAGGCCGACGCCGCCGTCACCGACCAGCGCGGCGTCGTGCTGGTGGTGCTGACGGCCGATTGCCTGCCGGTATTGTTCGCCGATGCGCAGGGCCGTGCGGTTGGCGTGGCGCATGCCGGCTGGCGCGGGCTGGCGGCCGGTGTGCTCGAAGCCACGGTGCAGGCGCTGCGCGAGTACCTGCAGGATGATGCATCGATCCACGCCTGGCTGGGGCCGGCCATCGGGCCGTCGGTGTTCGAGGTCGGCGATGAGGTGCGGCAGGCGTTCTGCGAGCGCGACGCGGCCAGCGCAGCGGCGTTCGCGCAAGGTGCGCGGCCGGGCAAATGGCTGGCCGATTTGTACCAATTGGCGCGGCTGCGGCTGGCGCGCGCCGGCGTGACGCAGGTCAGCGGCGGCGGTCATTGCACGGTGGGCGAGGCCGAGCGGTTCTATTCCTATCGCCGCGATGGCGGCAGCGGCCGCATGGCCTCGCTGATCTGGCTCGATCATTGAGCGATGACGATCGCATCGCTGCCGGGGGCGGATCTGCCGCGCGGTGCAATCCGTCGCGGGCGTTGCGATCCGGTCTGATTTCTGCGCCGGCATTCAAGTCGATGTCTGCGTGTCCGATGCCGGTCGATTTGGCATCGGCTCTGGCGTCTGTTCCGGTAGCTGACCTGGTATCGGTTCTGGTATCTGCCCCGGCATCGGTTCCGGTATCCGCTCCGATGTCGGCTCCGGCTGCGCTGAGGATGCAGGATCTTGCAGCGGCGTTCGATCCTGTTCCTGCATCGGCGCCTGCGCCGTCTGCCATACGGTGAAGGACGGCG
>JAFKGG010000344.1 GCA_017307915.1 Burkholderiales bacterium
GCCTGGCCGATGTCTTCGGCCATACTCTCGGCCAGGCGGCGCTGCTCGAAGCTCAGACGCGACACGCCCGACGCAAAGCGCAGCCCGACCACGCCCAGCGTATCGTGATCCGAACGCACCGGCAGAAACCACCACGCCGATTGCGACAGCGTGTCGGTATAGCGGCCGCAGGCCGTGCCGTGCTGAAAGGCCCAATCGGCCGCTACCTTGTCCTTGTCGCTCAGGTGACCGGCCGCAGCCGCCGGCCCGGATTCGCCGTTCAGGCGAACCCACGCCTGGGCGTGCAGCGTCGACTGCATCACGGCCGCCCCGGCGGCGATCACCTGCCCCATGTCGGCGGCCTTCGACAATTGCCGGCTCAGGCCCTGCATCGCCGTTGCATGCGCGTTGGCAGCACGCAGGGCCACCACCTGCAGGCGCAGCTGCGAGGCGAGGCGACCCGCAATCAGGGCCGCCGCCAGGAACAGCAGCACCGTTGCAACGCCCCGGTTGGCGCTGATGAGCAGCGTGAAGCGCGGCTCGATGAACAGGAAGTCGTAGACGAGAAAGCACAGCGCCGCGGTGATGACGGCCGCCATCATCCGGGTCCGCGACGCGACCAGCAGGACGGCGACCAGAAACACCGTCGACAGATCCTCCAGCCCGAGGAAACGCTCGCCCAGCGTCGCCACCGCCGTCGCGCCGGCGGTGGCCAGCGCCACCAGCACCGGCTCGCGCCGCGTCAGCCGCTCGCTGGAAAAATCGGGCAGATGGCGCAGCGTGTGCCGGGTCAGCGGCGTGTTGACGATGGTCAGTTCATAGCGGGCGCCACGCTGCAGCAACTGCTGCGTCAGCGTGCGGTTGAAAATGCGCGCGATCGGCCGCTCGCGCGTGCGCCCGATCACGATCGACCGGGCGCCCCGCGCCGCTGCCGCGTCCAGCAGTGCCTGCGCGACATCCTTGCCATACAGCATCTCGGTGCTGCCGCCGAGGCTGCGGGCCAGTGCAAAGGCGCGGTCCAGCTCCATCTGCCGCTGCTGCTCGGTGCGCGCCGCGGTGTTACGGATGCCGGCCACTTCGTCCGGATCATCGGGCTGCGCCCGTTCCACCGAGCTGCCCGTCTCGACGCTGACCACCGACCACGGCGCCCCGCGGCGTTCGGCGATCCGGCGGCCGGCGCGAACAAGGTATTCCGACTGCCCGCGGCCGTCGATCGCGATCAGCACATGGCGCTGGATGGCAATGTCGCCCAGCCCCCTGGCCGCGCGCGTCTCGCGCAGATCGCTGTCGACGTGCTCGGCCACGGTCTGCATCGTCAGTTCGCGCAAGGCCGTAAGGTTCGACGGCGAGAAGAACGCCTGCAAGGCCTGTGCGGCCTGCTCGGGCAGATAGACCTTGCCCTGGTTCAAGCGTTCGATCAGTTCGCGCGGCGGCAGATCGACCAGCCGGATGTCGCGCAGCCGCTCGAACACGGCATCGGGCACCGTCTCGCGAACGCGCACGCCGGTGATCTGGTGGACCACGTCGTTGAGGCTTTCCAGGTGCTGGATGTTGACGGTGGTATAGACGTCGATGCCGGCATTGAGCAGCTCTTCGACGTCTTGCCAGCGCCGCTCATGGCGGCTGCCCGGCACGTTGCGATGCGCCAGCTCGTCGACCAGGGCAATGGCCGGGCGGCGCGCCAGCAAGCCATCGAGATCCATCTCTTCCAGGATCTTGTCCTGGTACTCGACCTTCTTCCTGGGCAGCACCGGCAGCCCTTCGAGCAGCGCCTGCGTTTCGCTGCGCCCATGCGTTTCGGCAATGCCGATCACGACGTCGATGCCCTGGCGATGAAGCTCGCGCGCACGCGCCAGCATCGCGTAGGTCTTGCCCACGCCCGGCGCGGCCCCCAGGAAGACCGTCAAGCGTCCGGCTGCCTGGCGGCGAAGTTCGCCCATCAGGGCATCGGCCTGCTCGCTGTGCTCAGACCCCATCGGGACACACTCTGCGAAGGATCAGATATCGGTACACAGGGTATCTTTCATTGCCCCATCCTGAAAGCCGTTGCCGTCATGGCGTCCAGCGCCAGGTTCAGCGCCAGCACGTTCACGCGCGGCTGCCCCAGCACACCCAGCTGCCGGCCTTCGGTGTGCCGGTCTACCAGCGCCTGCACCACGCCGCGATCGACGCCGCGTGCGCGGGCGACCCGCTCGATCTGGATCGCCGCGCCCGCCGGGCTGACGTGCGGATCGATGCCACCGCCCGACTGGGTGATCAGATCACCCGGCACCGCCGACGGCGCCACGCCTTCGCGTTGCGCGACGGCGGCGCGCGTCTCGTCCAGCCGCTTCCGCAGATCCGGATTGGTCCGCGCC
>JAFKGG010000481.1 GCA_017307915.1 Burkholderiales bacterium
TTAGGCCGCGCTGGCGAGGAACGCCTGTTCGGCCGCTTGCACCGCGTCGGGTGTGCCGACGTGCATCCACAGGCCGTCGAGCCGCAGGCCGGCATCGCCATGGCGCTGGCCCAGCTCAACCGCAAGGACGAGGCGATGAAGGTCGCCGCCAAGCTGCGCAGCGACGAGAAGGGCAAACTCGCCGGCACCGTGCTGGAAGGCGACCTGCTGGCCGCCGACCAGAAATGGAATGAAGCCAGCGAACGCTATCGCAGCGCCTTTGCGATGCAAAAGACGCTGCCGGTCGGCTTCAAGGCGGATCGCTCGCTGCGCGCCGCCAAGCGCGATGCCGACGCCGACACCTTCTTGCGTGACTGGGTGCGCGCCGAACCGAACAACCTGCCGCTGCGCCTGTATGCCGGTGAAAGCGAGCTCGGCCGTCAGCGCTGGAAAGAATCGTTCGAGCACTACGCCGTCGTCATCGAAAAAGAGCCGAAGAACGCGCTGGCGCTGAACAACGCCGCCTGGGCGCTGCACCAGCTCAAAGACGCACGCGCGGCCGACTATGCCCGGCGCGGCTACGAAGCCGCTCCCAAGGCGGCGCCGATCATCGACACCTACGGCCTAATCCTGGCTGAGAACGGTGACAAGAAAGGTATCGATCTGCTGCGCGAAGCCGTGCAGATTGCGCCCAATGAGGCGCAATATCGGTTGCATCTGGCCGAAGCGCTGGTACGCAGCGGCGACAAGAGCGGGGCCAAGCGCGAGCTTGAGACGCTGCTGAAGGCGACGCCCGAGGGGCCGATGGCTGAGCAGGCCAAGGCGTTGCAGGGCCGGCTGTAGCCGGCCGGAAATCAGACCCATTGATTCCCACCCAACGAGGAATTATTCATCGCCGGATACGCCAGCGCTCTTACAATGCGCATGTGACAGTTCCTGCCCCCCAATTACCGCCCAGCCGAACAGCACGCCACCGCCTCGCAGCGGTCGCCGTGCTGGCATTGGCCGGCTGCATCATCACGCCAGCGGTCGCGGCGCGCTCCGGCGTTGCCGATGCTTCGCCGTCTCCCCGTGAATTGGTGGAAACGGCCATCCGCTACGAACATGCCGAAGGCCTGATCCGCGACTACCCCAGGGCTCACGCGCTCTATTGCCAAGCTGCCCGCCAGGACAGCGTCGACGCCTTCCTGCGCCTGGGCTGGATGTATGCCAACGGCCGCGGCCTGCCGCGCGACGACGCCATCGCCAGCACCCTGTTTCGCCGCGCTGCCGCGCTGGGCAGCGACATGGGGGCACGCCTGGGGCAACTGATCCGCGGCGACGCCGACAAGCTGCCGGCCTGCTTGCAGGAAACGCCTATCGTCGCCGAAGCCGCTGCGCCCGTCGAACTGCCCGCCGAGCCGCCTGCAGCGGCCCCCCCGCCCGTCGTCATCGACTATGGCCCGACGCCGACCATCGAGGCCCCCGCCGAGTTCCGCCCGGCGCCGCCGTCGATCGATCGCCGCAAGCTGGTTCAGACCGTCGTGCAGATGGCGCGCGAGTTTCGGCTCGATCCGCGGCTGGTGTTCGCCGTGATGCAGACCGAATCCAATTTCAACCCGCAGGCGCGCTCGGTCAAGAACGCCCAGGGCTTGATGCAGCTCATTCCAGAGACCGCCGAGCGCTTCGCCGTTCGCGACGCCTTCGATCCGATCGAAAACCTGCGCGGCGGCATGAGCTACCTGCGCTGGCTGCTGTCGTACTTCCGCGGCGACGTCGTCTTGACGCTGGCCGGCTACAACGCAGGCGAAGGCGCCGTCGACAAGCACCGCGGCGTGCCGCCCTTTGCCGAGACGCTGGCCTACGTGCAGCGGATCCGGGCGCTGTATCCGCATGATCGCCACGCGTTCGACACCCGGGTGGCCGCTCCGTCATGGATCGTCAACCGCACGCCGAGCGAGCGCCCGCAGGCGAGGCAGGGACGCGCTGAACGAGCGGGTTAGAACACGCCATGGCTGCATCTTAGGACTATTTGATGGCGGCACGCAGCCCTTTCCTAGACAGAAACCCCGCCCCTGCTGTTTCATGACAGCCCGGTTTTCATGACTTCAATACGTGAAAATTCGATCGACCTGCTGCGTGCGTGCGCAATCGCACTCGTGATTACGGCTCACACGGTATTAGCGTACGGCGCCCCTCCCAACCTCGCCCCTCTACAACTCGGGGGAACTGGGGTCGATCTCTTTTTTGTTCTGAGTGGGTGGCTCCTAGGGGGACAACTCAGCCGCGAATACATGCGCACCGGCGCCATCAATCTGCAGCGATTCTGGGTCAGAAGATGGATGAGGACGCTCCCGGCCTATTACGCGGTATTGACGCTAACCTTCCTTCAGCAGCTCATTACCTATCCGGAAAAGCCGCTGCGCCTGGATTATCTTGCCTTCCTGCAAAACTATGCGGACACGCTACCGTACTTCTCTGTCAGTTGGTCACTCTGCGTAGAGGAGCATTTCTATCTCCTCATCGGCCCTGCCATTATCTTTCTGGGAGCAATTGGCCGATGGCGCTGGGGAATCGTTGCTCTGCTGCTGGCCGCCCCCTTTATTTTTCGACAACTTGGCTGGTACGGTTCCCTGGAAGAAACGCATGTTCGGATCGACGGATGCATGCTAGGCGTAGCCCTAGCAGTATGCAGGGACAGATTGCCGAAAGCGTGGAACGCTTTGGCTAAGATGGCCCCAGCGCTGGCAGGAACCGCTTTGCTCCTATATTTGGGGAGCTATGCTGGGCGCTGGTTTCCAAGTCTTGGTATGCCAAGACTTGACATAGGCGCTTATGCAGTCATCTTCGCTTCGATCCTTCTTTTTGCGAACCGTAGTCCGGGCATCCAATCAAAACTGTATGTTCCTGGAAGCCGATATATCGCCTTACGAGCCTACTCACTCTACCTGCTCCATCCAGAAGTGCTCGCCTTACTAAAGCGCTTTGGCGGAGACCTTCCGTTCCCCCTCTTCTATGCGATAGCATGGGCAGGTAGCTGCCTGCTGGCCGAAGCTCTCTATCGCATGATTGAAAAACCGTTCATGGATGCGAGAGACCGGTTTAAGTTCGAAATGTCAAGATAGCCCAAAAGACGCGAGTTCATCGCCCCCATATCTGACATTTCTGCCAAATAGAGCTGCGGCTTGCGGTTGGAGATATTTATGCCCGCAAGAGTCCAGAGCGTGTAGACGCGGTCATGGGCAGGTAAATCCCGCCCGGTGAAATAGTTCCTGGCCCTAGATGCCGCTGCGTTGCATATTTGGCGACTCCGACGAACGGCATCCGGTAGTGGCGCCGAAGCCGCTAAGCTGGCGGCCCCAGGGATCGAATTGATAGACAAAAGGAGCGAATCGATGTTTCGTGCACTCGTCGCCTTGCTGGCCGCCGTGCTGATTGCCGGCTGCGCATCCACGCTGCCGACTGCGCCGCAGAAGGCGGCCCAACCCGATTACAAGTACGTGATCGGGCCGGGTGATTCGCTGAACATCGTCGTCTGGCGCAACCCCGAGCTGTCCACTACGGTGCCAGTGCGCCCCGATGGTCGAATCACCACGCCGCTGGTCGAAGACATGGTGGCGCAGGGCAAGAACCCGAGCGAGCTGGCGCGTGAAATCGAAACCGCGCTAAAAAAATACCTGCAGGACCCGGTCGTCACCGTCGTGCTGCAGCAGTTCGGCAGCGGCACCTCCGAGCAAATCCGCGTACTCGGCCAGGCCGCCAAGCCGGCCACGCTGCCGTATCGGCAGAACATGACGCTGCTCGACGTGATGATCTCGGTCGGCGGGCTGACCGATTTCGCAGCCGGCAACCGGGCGGTTCTGATCCGCAGCGTCGAGAACAACAAGGCCTACAACGTGCGATTGGCCGACTTGATCAAGCGAGGCGACGTCAGCGCCAATGTCCAGGTGCTGCCGGGCGACGTCATCATCATTCCCGAAGGATGGTTCTGAGCGCGCCGCCTGGGCCGCCCAGACACTTCACCCAGACTATCTGAAGCAGACTGTTCATGCTCGAGACCATCGCGTATCTGAAGTCGGTGCTGCGCGGCATCTGGTTCCACCGCTGGAGCGGGTTGGTGGTCGCCATCCTGATCGGCCTGATTGGCGGTGCCGTCGTCTGGATCATCCCGGATCGCTACGAGGCCTCGGCGCGCGTATACGTCGATACGCAGTCGATCCTCAAGCCACTGCTGACTGGACTGGCAGTCGAGCCGAACGCGGATCAGATGGTCGGCATGATGGCGCGCACCATCATCAATCGGCCCAATGCCGAGAAGGTCGCGCAGGCCGCTGACCTCGATCTGAAGGCCACCACCCCCGCAGAGCGCGATCGCATCATCGACCTGCTGATGAAAGAGGCACAGTTCTCGCCGGTACGCGGGGCTAACAACCTTTACTCGATGAACTACGTGCATACGGAACCCGCCAAGGCGCGCACCGTCGTACAGTCGTTCCTCAATATTTTCGTCGAATCGAGCTTGGGTTCGAAAAGACGCGACGCGGCAGCTGCGCAGAAGTTCATCGACGACCAGTTGAAGATCTACGAACAGAAGCTGCTCGACGCCGAGGCGGCGTTGAAAGAATTCAAGCTGCGCAATCAACGCCTGATGCCGGGCCTGGAAACCAGTTACGTGGCACAGGTCAGCGATACCGAGACCCGGCTGCGTGAAGCCCAGCTCGAACTGCGTCAGGCCGAGTTCTCGCGTGATGAGATCCGCCGCCAGTTGGCCAGCGAACCCCCAATGATCGCCGGCCCGGCTACCACCAACGTGCAAGTCCAGGTGGCCCCCAGCGGCAGACCAACCATTCTGCAGGAACAGCCCACTGAATTCGACGAGCGCGTCGAAGCACAACGCAAACGCCTGGATGAGTTGCGGCTTCGCTTCACCGACAACCATCCTGACGTGCAATCGACCCAGCGCGTGCTCGCCGAATTGGAGGTGCAGCAGAAGAAGGCGCGTAGGGTGGTGGTCATAACGCCCGATAGCAGCCCGGTCGCAGCAGCGCCGAGCCCGACACCCGTGCAAGTGCCCAATCCGGTCTACGGCCAACTGCGCGTAGCGCTGACCGATGCCGAATCGAAAGTGGCATCCTCGCGTGCGAAAGTCGCTGAATATGAGCTGCGGCTGCGCGAAAGCCGGCAGATGGCAGCCAACATCCCGCGCGTCGAAGCCGAATACGCGCAACTAAACCGCGACTACGACGTCAATAAGCAGAACTACGAAAAGCTGCTGACGCGCCGAGAGTCGGCACAGATCTCCGGCGATCTAGGGGCCACCGCCGGCGTTGGCGAATTCCGCATCATTGATCCGCCGCGCGTCGATCCACGTCCGGTCGCACCAAATCGGCCGCTGCTGCTGGCTGGCGTATTGGCTCTTTCGCTGGCAGCCGGCATCGGCCTGGCTTTTGCCCGTGATCAGCTACGCCCGACCTTTCTGGACTTGCGCACCTTGGCTGGCGCCACCGGTTTGCCTTTGTTGGGCGGCGTTTCATATATCGCCAACGCGGCCGAGCGCGCCCGCTCACGCCTAGGTCTAGTCGCTTTCTCAGCCTCGGCGCTGGCCTATGTCGGCCTGTTCGGCGCAGCGATCGCCTGGTATGCATTGAAGATGGCCGGTAAGTAAGGGTAACGCCGATGAGCTTGATCGAACGGGCCGTTGCCCGCCTCACCGAAGTCAAAACACAGCCCGGCGCGTCGCAGAACCCACCGGACGCCGATGCTGCCCCGGCCGAGCGCAAAACCAGTATCGAAACGCTGGCCGACCGCTTGGCCGATGCGGCGCTCCGTACGCCTGCGATAGCCGTGCCTCCCGTGGTGGATGCAGCGCCCGCGTCCTTCGACAAGCCCGCCTCCACATCCCCGACCGTTGCGGCACCGGCTGCCATAGCCCCGGCAGCAGCGGCCCCTACGGCAACTCCTGCTCCAGAAGCGGTACGCATCCATCTGGAAGCACTGCGCGCCCGAGGCATGGTCGTACCCAATGGTCCGACAACGCAAACCGGCCAAGAATTCCGCGTCATCAAGCGCCCATTGCTAGCCAACGCTTACGGTCGGGGCGGCCGCTCGCCGGTACCTCGCGGCCGCTGCATCATGGTGACGAGTGCATTCCCAGGCGAAGGCAAGAGCTTTTGCGCCGTCAACCTGGCCATGAGCATCGCGGCTGAACGCGACCATGGCGTGATCCTCATCGATGCAGACGTGGCCCGCCCCTCGATTCCTCGCGAATTGGGCATTCACGTCGACAAAGGGTTGATGGACTGGCTGGTCGACGGCAAGCCGGACCTGAGCCAGTTGGTCTTGCCGACCAATGTCGATACACTTTCAATCCTGCCTTCCGGGCGACGCCATGAGCAGGCGACGGAACTGCTGGCCAGCGAAGCGATGGGACGGCTGCTCGACCAACTCAACGAGCGCTACCCCGACCGGATCTTCATCTTCGATTCGCCGCCGCTGCTGGTAACCACCGAAGCTCGGGTTCTGGCGTCGCACATGGGGCAAATCATGATGGTTGTCGAAGCCGGCAAGACTCCCCAAGATTCCGTCTCGCAGGCGCTGTCCACCATCGAGTCGAACGAAATCGTCGGGCTCGTTTTGAACAAGGCGCACAACATTGAGACCAGCGGCTATTACCAGGGATACGGTTACGGGTACGGTTCGGCCTGATCAGCAAATTCCAGCGAGCCTGCTCGGCGCGCTGGTTCTGGTCTGGGTTGGCACGGCCGGTGCGCAGGGCTTGGGCGGAGCGATCGACCGCCCGGTTTTCCTGCCGGGGATTCGCGCGTCTACGACCTTCACCGACAACGCGCTGTTTGGAACCGGCGGCAACAAGGATGCCGGCTTCATCCACGAAGTTTCGCCCTACGTGACAGCGAGTTCGAAGAGCCCGCGTGCCCGCTACGAGCTCAACTACCAGCTGCGCAACCTTTGGCTGGCCGGCGTCGACTCTCCCGACACGTATAAGCTGCGCCATGCGCTCAATGCCCAAGGCAGCTTCGCGCTGCTCGATGATCGGCTGTGGTTGGACCTGGCCGGCTACATGGGCACGGTCAACAATTCACTCACCGGTCCGCTTGCAGTCGACCCGGCCTCATCGTTCGTCAATACCTCGGCGTTGCGCCGCTTCTCGATCTCGCCCTGGTATCGCGACCGTATCAGCAACACCGCTGAGTATCAGCTCCGCTATCTAGCGGCGCACACCGGCGGCGACACTGGTTACGCCATTGCAAAGCTCGACCAACGCGCAACAGCCAGCATCAACAGCCTACGCACCAACGCTTCGCCTTGGAGCTGGACGCTCGACAGCGGCTACCAGCACAGAGACTTCGGCAGCGGCATCAGCCGCGACCGCGTAAATGCCTCGGGAACCTTGGGATATCGAATCAATCCGACGTTGCGCGTCTACGGAATTCTCGGTTACGAACGGATTGAGGCGCTGCGCAACGAAAAGGGCAAAGACTCGGGTTTCGGCCCCGGCGCGGGCTTTGAATGGGCCCCCAATACTAGGGTTTCCGTCAGCGGCTCGGTGTCCGACCAATACTACGGAACCGCCAGCCAGGCGCGCGTCGCCTATACGACGCAACGTTCAACGTTTGGCTTGAGTTATTCGCGAGGGGTCTATACCAGCTCGGATGCGTCGCTTCTGGCATTCGACCCCACCCAGTTGAACTCCGGGGAGTTCAGCTCGGCCACCCTGAACCCCGTATTGACGGGCTTGATCGGCCGCGGCATCGTCTTCCCACCTGGAATCAGCCTGACGCAAAGCCTCATTACCGATGCGGCGATGCTCGATCGCAGGATCAGCCTCTTCTACGGCCTGACCGGCAATCGAAATGCCCTATCGATCCAAGCCTTTACATCAGATCGCACGTCGACCACGGAACTCGAGTCCGCGATCGGCATCGGAGACGCAACCGGCTCCAACCGGAACGTGTTCTCCGGCGAAATCAAGGAGCGTGGCCTGATCGTCACCTACCAGCATCGACTGGACGCACGCACTTCAATCGACGTCGCTTATGACTTGCGGCGTATTTCGTCACCCACAGCCGGGTTTTCAACGCGCTATTCAACCGTACGGCTCGGAGTCGGCGCCTGGTTGACCGCGGATACCCAGTTGTTCGCCGGCATTCGTCGCACTGAGCACGACAGCTCTCAAAGTGCGAGCCGCTACAACGAAAATGCTGCCTACGGCGGTATCGACGTAAGGTTTCGCTGAAGTATGAGTCGTATTACGGGCTGTCCGCCAAGCCGTTTCAGCTCACGCCCGACCCGGAGTTCTTTTTCGGCAGCCGCGGCCATCGCCGTGCGATGGCCTATCTCGAGTATGGGCTGCACCAGGCAGAAGGGTTCATCGTCATCACCGGCGAGGTCGGTGCCGGCAAGACCACGCTGGTGCAGCAACTGCTGCGCCGCTTGCCGGTCAACAATGTCGTGCCGGTACAGATCGTCACGACACAGCTCGAAGCCGAAGATTTGGTGCGCGTGGTGGCCAGCGGCTTCGGTATCCTGACCCACGACAACCCCGATAAATCCACGCTGCTGATTCGCTTCGAACAATTCCTGCGACAGCTGCAGGCCGAGGGGCGGCGAGCACTGCTGATCGTCGACGAGGCGCAAAACCTTGGCCCGCGAGCCATCGAAGAGTTGCGCATGTTGTCCAATTTCCAGATTGGAACCAAGGCGATCTTGCAAAGCTTCCTGCTGGGGCAGCCGGAGCTGCGCGACCTGATGCAGCGCCCAGAAATGCGGCAATTGAAGCAGCGCATCATCGCGGCATACCATCTTGGCCCGCTTGATCGTGCCGAAACGCAGCAATACGTCGAGCATCGACTGATTCACGTGGGCTGGCAGGGCGATCCAGCTTTTGATGATGCGGCATTCGATCGAATTTTTTCGCTGACCAGCGGAATCCCGCGCCGCATCAACACGCTCACTGACCGTCTGCTGCTGAGCGGCTTCCTCGCTGAGAAACATCAGCTCGGCGAACAGGATGTGATCGAAGTTTCCAACGAAATACGGATGGAACTGGGCCCGAGAAAGGCCTTCATCGAGAAAGACGAAACGCAGAGCGCCAACGACACATTCGAAGAAACAAGTAGCGTTTCCAGTTCACCTGGGCGACGCACCGACGCAGAGACATCGGCCTTGGAGGAACGCATCGCGCTGCTCGAATCGACGACCGCGATGATCTTCGGCACGCTAAAGAAAGTTCTAAGACTTCTGCGGGCCCGTACCGACTCCCTCGAAAAGGCTGAACAATGAGGAAGGTCGAAGACAAAGGAAGCGTCATCAACGCAATGTCGATCGACGTCGAGGATTATTTCCAGGTCGCTGCGTTCGCGCCATACATCGATCGCTCACGCTGGGATTCGATGGAATGCCGAGTCGAACGAAATGTGATGACGATCCTGGATATGCTCGATCGCCACGATGTTCGCGCGACCTTCTTCACACTCGGTTGGATCGCCGAACGATATCCGCACCTTGTCCGTGAAATCGTCAAACGGGGCCATGAGCTCGCCAGCCATGGCTATGCTCACCTGCGCGCCAGCGATCAAACACCGGAGGAACTAAGAGAGGATCTCGCTCGAGCGAAGCAGTTGCTCGAGGACATCGGCGGAGTCGGGATTCTCGGGTATCGAGCCCCGAGTTTCTCGATTGGCAACAACAACCTCTGGGCACACGACGTCATCGCAGAAACAGGGCATCGGTATAGCTCCAGCGTCTATCCGATCGCACATGATCACTACGGCATGCCTGCAGCGCCCCGCTTCGCCTGGCGGGCTTCCTCCGGTCTTTTGGAAATCCCGCCGTCGTCACTCCGACTGATCGGCCGCAATCTTCCGGCTTCGGGTGGTGGCTATTTTCGGCTGTTGCCCTACGGCGTATCGAGCTGGGGCATCAATCACATCAATCGTATGGAAGGGCAGGCCTGCATCTTCTATTTCCACCCGTGGGAAATTGACCCCGAACAGCCCAGAATTCATCAAGCCGACATCAAATCACGGTTTCGTCACTATCTGAATCTGGATCGGACCGCTGCGCGCTTGGATCGGCTTCTGGCCAGGTTTCGTTGGGACCGGGTCGATCGAGTCTTCTCGGAAACTTTGACCTAGAGAGAACGGCAACGATGCCAGGATTGTGCACTTTTCGCTTGGCAGGCCAGACCCCGTCAGTTATCTGATGCAGTGCCCTACCTGATGCGCTGGCGTCAGAACCGTTGATCGGATGGCTGGAGACGAGCGGCCACCTGGGCGGGAAGATACGATTTGCCGAGGGATTGACTATTCATGGTTGAGATCAAAACTGAGAGTTTCAAGTGAGCACAGCGAACCAACTCGAGACGCCCTCTCTTCGCGGGCTTACGGTGATTAGGCCCAGGCAGGGTCTACTCGATCTCGACCTTCGCGCTCTATGGAATTATCGCGAACTCCTCGCATTTCTCGTATGGCGGGAGTTGAAGGTCAGGTATGCGCAAGCCGCGCTGGGGGCCGGCTGGGCCATTCTGCAACCTCTGTTCGCCGTCGCAATCTTCACGGCGGTATTCAGCTATTTCGCAAGGGTGCCTTCCGACGGCTTTCCATACCCCGTCTTTGCCTTCTCTGCCATGCTGCCCTGGATGTACTTCGCCGAGGCAGCCAGGAAAAGCACCGTGGGTCTGATGGGAGATGCCCAACTCGTGAGCAAGATCTATTTCCCCCGCTTGCTCATTCCTTTCGCAAACGTGCTCGCCCCCGTAGCGGATTTCCTGATCACGCTGTGCGTCCTGCTCCTGATGATGCTCTGGTATGGCATTTATCCGAGCTGGAATATCCTCCTGCTCCCGGTACTTCTGATCCTGACGATCGGCTTGGCGCTTTCGATCGGTCTATGGCTAGGACCGGTAAATGTCCGGTTCCATGATATCGCGCATACCGTACCCTTCCTGTTCCAGGTCTGGATGTACGCCACACCGATTGCATATCCGCTGAGTCTCGTCCCTGAACGCTGGAAACTTCTGTACAGCATGAATCCGATGGTCGGAATCATCGAGGCTTTTCGCTGGTCAATACTGGGAACTGGCTCACTCAATGTAACGGCGCTGTGCATCAGTGCGGGTATTACCATCGTTGCCTTGGCCGGCGGTCTGATCTTTTTTTGCAAAGCCGAACGAACTTTCGCGGACATCATATGACACGCCATCCCGCTATCCTCGCCGAGGGGCTTGGCAAATGCTACAAGTTGAGTAGTGGAACCCACTATTACAGCCTCCGATCGCTACTCAAGAACAGAGCTGATTTTCTCAGGCACCGGAAGCAGCCTCGTACCGATTTCTGGGCATTGCGCAATGCAAGTTTCAGCATCGACCATGGCGAGAATGTCGGCATCGTCGGCCTGAACGGCGCGGGCAAGAGCACTTTGCTCAAGATTCTGTCCCGCATCACTCAACCCACGATCGGCAGGGCCGCGATCGATGGGCGAGTCGGAGCACTGCTCGAAGTGGGAACGGGTTTCCATCTGGAGCTTACGGGCAGGGAGAACGCTTATCTGTACGGCTCGATCCTAGGTATGCGACGCGAGGAAGTGCGGCGAAAGTTCGACGCCATCGTCTCATTCGCCGGCATAGAAAAGCACCTCGATACTCCAGTCAAGAGGTATTCGAGTGGCATGTATGTACGCTTAGCATTTGCTGTCGCTGCCCATCTGGAACCTGAAATACTCTTTCTCGACGAAGTGCTCGCGGTCGGCGATCTCGCATTCCAACGTAAGTGCTTCGATTTTGTGAAGACGCTGCAGCAGCGGGATGCGGCAATACTCTTTGTGTCGCACAATATGTTCAGCATAAAGAATATGTGCCAGCGCGTGATCTACCTCCGCCAAGGTGAGGTTCAATATGATGGCCCGGTGGACGGAGGGATCGAGCTTTACGAACGCGATTCCCGCCTGAGCACATTGGCGTGGAACGGTTCCTCGAAACCCGAAGACTGGCCGATTTTTGTGACGCACTGCGAAGTACGCGACGCCAATGATCAGAAGAGAACTCTCTTCGACATCGGCGAGACGATGCGTCTGGCTGTCGAATATCAGATTCGAACCCCCCTCTCCAGCCCGAACTTCATGATCTCTCTCGTGAGGTCTGATGGCACCGTCTGCTGCACATACAGCACGGAGCTCGACGGAATAGATCTGGGCAGGCTCTCCGAGGATGGCAGGATCGAGCTGGAAATTCCCATTCTCCGGATTGTCGCGGAGATGTACTCGATACAGATCACGGTAAGAGAGAAGGGATTCCAGCAGATCCTCTGCAATCAGATCGGTATGACATTCCATATTCGAGATGCCATGCTCGAACCAAACTTCGGTGTCTTTCACGAACCGGGAGAGTGGCGGCTACCCGCTACGCTTGATTCGTCCATTCGCTCTGCGCACCGACACCAATCAGTCGACGCATAGCCTTCACTCCTCCTCAGCCGTCTCCTCACCCTCCATATGAATTTCTGGCTTAGCGAGCTGAAGGAACGGCTCTTCTTCGACAATCCACTCAGCAAGGGCCTGATCGGGCTTTCCAGCGCTGCTCTCGGTGTTTTATTTCTTCTGCTCAATAAGGTTCAGGCAGGCACGGAGATTTTGGCAAAAACGCATCGGGCCGATCTGAACTCAGCAGTTTCGAACTGGATTGCCTCACTCTTCAGGGACACGCTCGCCAAGAAGCCAGGCCTGCTTCGAAATAAGCTCGCTCAGGCAATCCGCGAGTACCCCTGGTTCGTAACTCCGTCGCCGCCGACAGCAAGGTTTCACGCGGATCCCAAGTTATTGCTCGACGGGTGCATCTCTGTACTGAAATCGCCATCTGACAACGAGCGGGGCATTCTCTGTCTTCGCTATTCGTATATCTATCCGCTGTTCCTGAAGTTCTTTGATGCCCACCGAATAGCCCAGAAATATCATCTGGTCATCGAACCAAGTTGGAGCGGCTATTGCGATCTGAACATCTTGACGCTCTCGTCCCTTGAAACCCGTGTGTTTGTAGGCTCCATCGAACCGAGGGATTCGGAATTCGTTCGATTCGTCAGCCCATACTTCATTCCTATCCCGATCAGTGGAAACACTTGGATCGATACCCGTATATTCCGACCACTTCCGAACGTAGCGAAGGACATTGATGTCATCTGCGTCGCTAGCTGGTCGGCATACAAACGCCACTGGGCGATCTTCCGAGCGCTCCATGAATTGAAGCAGCGAGGTCGCACGCTTCGCGTTGCCCTGGTCGGTTACTCGATGGAGTTGAAGCTCGAAGACATTCGACGGTTGGCCGCACAGTTTCAGGTCGATGATTGCGTCGAACTCTACGAGCGGCTTTCATCCGCGGAAGTCAACGAGCTGTTGAATCGCAGCAGGGTCAATCTTCTATGGTCTCGTCGCGAAGGGGTCAATCGAGCAATCATCGAGGGAATGGCGGCCAATGTTCCCTGCATCGTTCGAGCTGGATTCAACTATGGCTTCCCATATCCATACATCAATGAGCAAACTGGAAGATTCTGCGCTGAACGGGATTTGCCTGATTGCCTTGAATACATGATCGACCACTACCAGTCATTTTCTCCGAGGGAGTGGATCAGTTCGAGGATGACTCCAGAATGCTCCGCGGTCGTATTGAACGATGCCATCAAGGAAAAGGCGATTCGAGACGGTGAGCGATGGACCACGGATGCAGTACCGAAATTGAACTCTCTGGATGGACTTGCTTACTATTATCCAGAAGACCGCAAGAAGTTCGACGACGACTACCACTTTCTGGAGTCGATGCTACTGTCTCGACCAGTTGGAAGCAGTTCAGCGAGCTAGCCTATACCGATTGCTGGAAAGAGCACAAATGAAACAGAAGTTCGTCGCCTTCTTGCATAAAGGGCCTTACGCCGCAGCAGTTCGCGTCGCCCTCCTGGCAGTTGTCGTACTCGTCGCACTCTGTCCTGTCAGCTATTTTGCTCCGTCAGCTTGGTCTGCGCTGGCAGGAATCGCTTCCGTCTCCCTGCTATTCATTGGGATTGTTCTTCTGAATCGATTGCGCGCCAAACTCGACGATACCGCGGCTCTGCTCAGTGTCGAATCCGCAATGCAGCGCCTGGGTTGGGCACCGAAGGATTTCTTCACTGATGGCGCGGCAGGCAGTCCAAGCCTGCAGCTATTCCATATCAAAGTGCTGTCATTGATCCGACCCAGAAACATTCTTGAACTGGGCTCTGGCCAAACGTCAAAACTCATTTCAGCGTACGTCGCAGACTCTCCTGGAAGCCACGCAATCTCGATCGAACAGAGTCAGGAATGGCACGACATACTGCGCCCTTCGATTTCTCACGAATACAAGGTCGTACCGGTTGCGAAACGTCATGTGGAGGGAGTAGATGTCTTGAGCTACCAACTCGACCTGCACGATCAAAAGTTCGACTATGTCCTGGTTGATGGCCCAGACAATAACCTGGAAGGATGGCGATACACACCGTTCTCGCGCGCAGGAATCGTCGATCAGCTTCCTGGAGCCCTGGCACCGGAGTTCGTAGTTGTCTTTGACGATGCCGAGCGTCCCGGCGAACGCCAGACAGTCGAGCTGTTCTCAAAGCGGCTCACCCAGGGAGGCATCGCACATCGGCGCTTTACGCTCATCGGCGTGAAGCATCAAGCTGTATTCGTATCCCCGAACCTGGCCTTCCTCCAGTCAGTTTGATCCGGTCGAATAGATTCCGGAGGCGAGGTCAACATGCTCGTGGTTGCTTACGCAGCCGTAAGCTCCCCCGGTCGGTAGACACGAAGAAGTGGACTTTTCTGGCAGGATAGTCTGTCGAGAGGAAGTCCGATGAAGAAGTCG